>JANNJZ010000123.1:0-6115 GCA_031396065.1 Pyrinomonadaceae bacterium
TCATCACTCATGACTCATCACTCATCACTCATCACCAGGTATTTGGTCCTTGGTTGGAGTTGACACTATCTGACCCCATTCGCATAATGACTTCCCCCATGCGGATGTGGCGGAACTGGCAGACGCGCAGGTCTCAGAAGCCTGTGATGGTGACATCGTGGAGGTTCAAGTCCTCTCATCCGCACCAGTTTCTGCATAATAGTGAAGCGAGCCCTCCAAAACCGGGCTCGCTTTCATTTTCTCAGGTTTATTTTGGAACCACTCCGTTCTTGATGCGTATTTAAGAAAGTACCAGTTCAGGCTGGGAGCGCCCACATCCCGGTTGCCTCGGGGTGCAGACACCTGGTCGGCAACGTGGTGGCCGCCCTGACAGGCAGGCAAGATGCCACGCTCCGAGCCCGGTGTGTTCTCCCCAGAAGACCCGACAAAGTACTAACAAAAGGGAGGCCTTATGGGCGCCGAACGAGCTGAAGCAATTGGATCGCTTAGCGATCGACAACTACAAAAACCATTCATCGGCGGGGGGCCGCGAGCGATTAAGATCGCGGAGCAACCGGTGCGCAACCGGGTTGGACGTTTGGTGGATCTGACGAATACGCTGCTTCGCGAGATTGAAACCCTGGCTCGCGATCAGGCATTTGTCGACGATTCCGGCAGGCTGCAGTCACTCATGCTTTCCGGCGGCATCGATTTATTTGAAGAGGTAAAATTGTTTGAGATTAATCTGATTAAGCTTGCCCTTAATCAAACTCGGGGTCATCAAGCCCGCGCCGCCCGGCTCCTCAATATCAATCCCACGACACTCAATTCAAAGATTAAGCTGTACAGTATTGAGTTTTGATCAGCAGTCGGCCACGGGCCGAGTGTGGCGGTACATCCAATTTGAGACGCTCTGAGCCTTCCCTGACAATCGGGCTACTGCCTGTTAGTTAACGGCTTGGGAAGCATCATCGGCCTGGGCCTCACGTCCGTCAGATACAGTAAGCTGCTGCTCGTCAAAGAGACTTGAGTTGACTAGTGTCTGCACCCAATACTGTCCCGCTGCTGGAAACGTTACATTTACAAAGAAACTAATATTGTCAGCGAAACCGCCCGGCTGAATCTCGAAGCTGGTGGGCTGGGAAACAACGATGGGGTGCTGGCGGTCAGGTGTTAGGATTCTGACTTCCGACAGGTGTGTGCCCTTACCACGCCAATGATTGACTACTGCAAACTTGATCAGGGAAATCGGAACCTGATTCACCATGATATTTTGAAAAACCCCCATGAACGAAAGCTTATTACCCGCTTCAAGGCGAACGTCGTCGCAGAAAAGGGTGTACAGCAGTTCGAGGTTCTCATCTTTCTTTTGCTGCTCTGTCATCTGAACTCCTAGTAGGGTATCAATGGTATCAATATAGGCCTAAAAAGGACACTAGCTTCTGAGTTTGTTTAGTTTACCTATTCTCACGAAAGCCTGTATAGTTGATGGCCTCAAATTGGGATTTCCAAGTGTCTTTAGTACGCATCCACACTGGAGGACGACTATGGCTGACGAGAAACGTCCTGAAGAAACGTCTGGGGACGAGCAAGTTTCACTGAATATCGTCCATCATTTCCACGAAGATTCGCGCCTGACATTCTCAGACAACGTCGCAATTCAGCATACACCAACCGAATTTACCATCACATTTGCACAGGTCCGACAACCGCTTGTAGCGACGGCCTCAGAATATGACACCATGACGACCATAAGAGCTGATGTGGTAGCTCGGATCGTTCTCACCCCGGCCAAGATGTTAGAATTCATTCAATCGCTGCAAGAAAACTGGAGATTGTACGGCCAGAGAATGAAAGCAATTGTGGAGGCAAAACGCAATGTCGGCATTACTGAACTCGCAGACAATCCGCCCAGCGAGAACTAGTCTAGGTAAAAACACCTCCCTAGATTACTCAGGAGAAGTGTTCATTGACCCTAAGATAGTGGCCGATCTTCAACTCAACCAGGGAAGAGGAACGGTAGCGGTTTACTACTATAGATCCAGCTCTCAGTTTTCGCAGTTGAGCTCCTGGGTCTATTCAGACGTGACCACCGAATTCTTGCATTCGCCAATACAAGGAGGCGCTAGCGAGAGTATCCGTGCTTTGTCTCGCAGACTCTGCGAAGTACATCCAGACATTAGCGTTGATCCATCAATCTTCGCGGGTAATCCGCATATCAAAGGCATTCGCCTAACTGTGGCGAATATTCTCGCGAAACTTTACATCTACGGAAGCATTGAGGCGGTATCCAAGATTTATCAATCAAAAGTTACTGAGGACCAGATTAAGGAAGCCATTGCCTATGCCCAAGACTTTCTTGAAGCGGCTGTTCACTCACACGAAGCATCTTAAAGTAATGGTTGATTATGATTTGGTAGATGCTGACATCTTAACCGCCCTCAAAAAAATTGGAGCGGTAAATGTCAAAACGACGATCGAGTGCGGATACAGTCAGGGAGCGAGCGACAAAGTATTAGTAGCTGGGACGCAGGCAAAACGTCGAATATTGTTGACCGCCAACTACAACGACATCAACGAGAGGTTATATGAACCATGCTTCCATGGTGGCATCATACTGATCAATCATTCACGACCGACTAGCGACATTGTGTACAAGCGGATGAAAGCATTCTCCGAGTCTGGAATGAGGTCACAAGCGAAGGGCCACGTTACTTATCTGAATGCTGACAAGGCTATAGTTCATAAGCTCAACAAAGAAAGAATCGAGGTGGTATTTTGATCGCAGAGTCTGCGCCACCTCCAGCCTACGCCAACATTTTCGTGAAAGTCTCCTCATCTATGACGGTCACGCCGAGTTCGGTTGCCTTATCAAGTTTGGATCCCGCTTCCTCGCCCGCAACTACATAATCTGTCTTTTTGCTGACGGAAGATGTGACCCGACCCCCGCCGGCTTCGATTGCCGCGCGTGCCTCGTCGCGACTGAATGCTTTAAGTGTACCGGTCAACACAAACAACTTTCCGGCAAATCTTTCATCGGTAGACTGACCGCTCTCCGCGATTTTGGTCTGCACGCCAGCCGCCGCCAATCGTTCGCATAATGCAGAATTGCCAGGATCGTCAAACCAGTCGCGGACACTTTGCGCCACGGTAAGGCCTATCTCGGGAACGTCGTCCAATACTTCAACAGTCGCCCTGGACAACGCATCCAGCGAACCAAAATGCCGGGCCAGCGTCGTCGCGGTTCGATCTCCGACGTGCCGCAGCCCGAGCGCGTAGATGAGGTTGGAAAGATCGCGCTGCTTACTTGCCTCGATCTGGGCCAGCAGGTTTGACGCAGATTTGGCAGCCATTCTTTCGAGGCTGGCCACATCTTCCAAAGTCAGACTATAAAGGTCGCCGGCATCACGCACTTTGCCACTTTCGACAAACTGATGGACTAGCGACTCGCCCAAACCTTCGATTCGCATCGCACGTCGTGAAGCAAAGTGTAATAGACGCCCTTCAAGTTGCGCCGGACAATCCGCAGCGACACACCGCGACACTACTTCACCTTCCGGCCGTGAAATCTCTCCTCCACAAACCGGACATTTCTTCGGCATTCGAAACGGCTTCTCTTCCCCCGTTCGCTTATCTTTGATGACTTTGAGGACCTTGGGTATTACATCGCCGCCCTTTTCAATCAGTACCCAATCGCCAATGCGAATGCCGAGACGCTTGACCTCGTCAGGGTTGTGTAAGGTTGCGCGCGAGACAGTGGTGCCTGCCAAGCTAACCGGCTCGAGGTTAGCGACCGGGGTCAATGCCCCAGTCCGACCCACCTGAACAACGATTGAGAGCACCTGCGTCGTAGCTTGCCGCGCCGCATACTTGTAGGCAATCGCCCAGCGCGGAGCTTTATTGGTAGTCCCAAACTCATCCTGAAGCGCAGTTGAGTTTACCTTCACCACCAGACCATCGATCTCGTAATCCAGGTCGTCGCGCCGGACCTCAATCTCATTGGCAAACTCGATCACTTCCTCGATGGAACCGCATCGTTTGCGGTTAGGGTTCACCCGGAAGCCGGCCTGCTCCATCCAGTTGAGGGCCTCCCAATGAGTCGGAAACGGTTTCCTTTCACCCGCGATTAGATCGTAGGCAAACATGTCCAGCTTGCGAGTGGCGACAATTCGCGAATCGAGTTGCCTGATGGTCCCGGCGGCAGCGTTGCGGGGATTGGCAAACCGAGACTCACCCTGCTCTTCACGCTCGGCGTTGGTACGCTCGAATACTTTTCGCGGAATGAAAGCCTCACCTCGTACCTCGAGATTTGAGATCAGAGTTTGGGATTTGGGATCTGAGATTTCAGACCTCGGCTCTGAGGTGCCGTGGACGCGCAATCTGAGCGGAATACTCCGAATCGTGCGAGCGTTTTGAGTTACATCTTCTCCGATGCGTCCATCGCCACGCGTGACCCCCCGCACCAAAACCTGGTTCTCGTAGTGGAGCGACAAAGACAGTCCGTCTATCTTAAGCTCCGCTACGTATTCGAGAGCGCGGCCCTCAGCCAGCCGCTGGCAGCGCTGGTCAAATGCACGGAGTTCATCGATGTTGTAGCTATTATCGAGCGAGAGCATCGGGCGTCGGTGGACCACTTCGGCGAAACCCTCCGCCGGTCGGCCGCCAACACGCTGGGTGGGACTGTCTGGAGTTATATATTCCGGATGTTGCTCTTCGAGCAGCTGAAGTTTTTGGAGCAGTGCATCATATTCCCGGTCGGAGATCGTGGGATTGTCATGAACGTAGTAGAGGTCTTCGTGGTGGCGGATCTCTTCCCTGAGCTTTTCTATTTCCCGTGTGGCTGTTTGAGCTTCTGGCAAACTCTGCCTCCGCCGATCCAACTTGCAATAAATTTCAGACAAAGAGCGGGGGCAAGCCCGCCTTCCTGACCTCGAGATTTTGATGGATATCTGATAATCCGAGATTGAAGTCCTTCAGCCTCGATTAAAGCTCAACTTCAATAAGCTCGAGGTCGGGAAGGCGGGCTTGCCCCCGCTCTTAAGCAGCTTCAACTGATCTTCGGTCAACAACCTCAGGCGCGCGACACAGTCACGCGGCCTTCCCGGATTCCGCTGATCTTTGTTATGGCAGTCTTAGCCTTAGGCTCCACTGATTTATGCTCGCCTAGTTTATGAATGACCCGCCCGATAAACTTGATGCTCTGGAGAAAGTCATCTACTCGAATATTCTCGTCTGGTCCATGCGGATTCGATCCGGCGTAGCTGATGCCGAAAGATGCCACCGGCGTCGGCGGCGTTGATGCTCCGCAAACGGCGCCCACCGGCCCGCTTGAGGGATCCATCGGATAGACCAGCGGCGCCACACCATAGACTTCCGCGGCCGAGCCAATCACCGCACGGGCAACTGCTGAACTCGACGAGGACTTAGCGAGGGGAGCACTCCCCAGTTCGATGATCTCGATGTCTTTGAAACCACGCACGTCCAGGTGTTCGCGGAGAAGCTCCAGAACAATTTCCGGAGTCAGGTCCGGCACTAGACGGAAATCCAGCCGGGCCATCGCGGTGCTCGGGAGAACGGTTTTGACTCCAGCTTCAGTGTGTCCGGTTTGAATGCCGCAGATGGTGCAGGTCGGACCGAAGATATGTTCCTTCACCAAAGCCGCACCTTTCATCGAACGGATCCAGCCGCCGATGCGAAACTCGCGCTTCAACCCAGCTTCGTCAAGCTCTATGCTTTTGAGTGCTTCCGAGTCTTCAAGACTGATCGGCGCTATCTTCGACGAAAAGCCGTCAATCGTAATAACGCCTTTTGGCGAGGTGATCGTCGCCAGTGCCTGAACCAGACGCCACGCAGGATTAGGTACGATCGCGCCCCACTTCGAATGGAGATCTGAGCGCGCGCCATGAGCTCTCAGCTCCAAAAACTGGATACCCTTGAAACCAAGGCTGATCACCGGCCGCTCTTTAGTATCTTTGTAACCCTCGTCCCAGATACAACCCTGCGCTGCCAGCATTTCCGGATTTTCGGCGGCGAAGCGATACAGACTCGGACTCCCCAACCCATCCTCGCCGTCGATGAAAAACCGAAGTGACACCGGCAGTTTGCCAAATGTTTTTTGATAGGTTTCGACCGCTGC
>JANNJZ010000192.1:0-6909 GCA_031396065.1 Pyrinomonadaceae bacterium
AAGAAGCCGACGAAGAACGAGCAGACGCCAAAAAGAATCGCTGCGGTGATTGTGTGTGCGATTGCAAAAGCTCTAAGGTTAAGTTTCATGTTCTTGTCTCCTTTTTGAAATAACACTTTGCGAAAACCGTAGGTCAGGATAAAGAACTACGTTTTCGCCTCTCAACGCGTTTACAGTGCAGCCTTCGCGCCCCACCGGCGGGTGAAAAAGTTGTAGATAGGGACGAACACGAGTCCGACGTAAGCGCCGTAGAGAAAGCTCTCAAGCAACCCCAGGCAGAAGCCCCCAAAGGTCAGCCACTTGAACGCCGGCAAGACCATCTCCAGGAATGGAGCCATGTAGTGTAAGCTCGGCGGCACGATCAATCCGTAGATGACGCACAGGACGAAGCTGATGGCGGTAAAGATTCCCAGCGACCAGCTCACGATTTTGACATTCAACATTGCTCTTACTCCTTTACGCTTAGCGATGATTCAGTGCTATGTCACGGTGACAGTTCTTTCCTTCAACTCCCGAGTGGCGCTCAGGTTCAAACTTTCAGTGCTGATGCCCGCCGGAGTTCGGGCTCACGCCGCTACCTTGCGCGTCGTCTTTTTCTCCATCCCTGGATCGTTGACGATGACCTCCACCATGACCGCCATGACCACCGTGCCCAAACATGTGCATCGCGATAAAGGCGATGAAGACCAACACCCAAAACCAGTTTGCCGTAAACCATTCCATGACTTTTCTCCTTTCGGTTCGTCGTCGCGCCTCCTCGCCAATACTTGAAGACGGGAGCAGCGATGAAACTCTATTGCGACGGGTTCTTATCGCCTCTCCGTTTGATTGCAGCATCGGGATTGCGGCGGCAACGTGCTTAGCGATCAGGCCTGAGATCGCCTCTTCCGATGCCGCGCCAACTCAAGTGCGGCCGGCGGCAACAGGTCAAGCCGATTAGCCAAACAAACGGCTGTACTCTGCTCTAACGACCTCGTAACACTCGCAAACGTGTGCTTCCAGCTTCGGCCGATCGAGAATCCTAATGCGGCCACGCACGTAGCTGATTAACCCTTTCTCCTGCAGATTCTGAGCAGCGTGCGTCACGCCTTCGCGGCGCACGCCCAGTGTGTTCGAGATGAACTCCTGAGTCATTTGCAACTCGTCGGAATGCGTGCGGTCGTGGGTCATCAACAGCCAGCGACAGAGTCTCTGTTCCATCGAATGCATGCGATTACAGACCGCGGTTTGCGAGATTTGCGTGATGAGGGCCTGGGTATAGCGGAGCAGCAAGTGTTGAAATTCACCGCCACGACTGAACTCAATATGCATCGACTTCGCTCTTAACTTGACGGCACGGCCGGCGCCCTGCACCACGGCCCGATTGGGCGTCGTATCACCACCCATAAAGAGAGCGATGCCAACCACTCCCTCGTTTCCCACCATTCCCATTTCGGCGGTCACCCCATTTATCATCGTGTAGAGCAAGGAGACGTGACAGGTTGTCGGAAAATAGACATTGTCCATCTGTCCGCCAGACTCATAAACTACTTCACCCAGAGCAAAGGAGACTGGCTGCAGATCATTCAGCAGCCGCTCGTAAACTTCTTCTGGCAGAGCGTTGAGGAGCCGGTTTCCAACCTGTCGGGTAACTACACGGGACATGACTTTGAACCCTCTTTTCCGGTCTTACGGATGAAGGCAAAGTCTAGAACCTGTGCGTTACTGACGAGTCAAGTCGTTTTCAAACATGAGCCGTAGACTCAATGAGATAGCAAACGCTCTCACCATCGGGCTTCCCGTCGGGCAGCTTGGACCACTCGACTAGTGCATGCTCCATTCGCTTTTGCAGTGCTGCAAGTTCGTTCAGCCTGAATCGGTTCTCCTCGATTCGACCTGCTATGATCTGCCGAACCATGGGGCACGGGGAGTTACGTCGGCTGGCTTCGTGAAACATTTTGGTAATCTCGCCGAGCGTGTAGCCAAGGCTCTTTGCTTGCCGGACAAAGCGCAACCGCAAAACGTCGGACTCCTTGTACTGCTTGTACCGGTTGTGCGGACTGCGTGAAGGTTTGAGCAAACCGATCCGCGTGTAATACCTCACAACATGGTCCGGCACACCACTTTTAAGAGCCAGTTCGCGCACCTTGATCATTTTGCTTCCTCCCCCACCATTTTGAACCACCACCCTGCACCTCGCCGCGCCTGAGGCGGTCAAATTTCAACATCACTCATTTCACCGGCGTGTGCCTTCATCATTACTACTTACTTTCGCTCGTCTGCGTTTTCGGGCTGCGCACAATCTCGACCGAACACGTGGCATGTAAAGCCACGGCCTGCGAGACCGAGCCGAGCAGGAAACGTTCGACCATTCCGTGGCCGTGTGAGCCGACGACGATCAAATCAGCGCCGAACGCCTCGGCTTCTGCGAGGATCACTCCCTTTGGCGAGCCGGATAGTACTCTTGTCGTGACGCTGACTTTTTGAGTCTCCCCACCCGCACGGAGTTTAGCGGCCGCTTTTTCGACCGCCGCCCGCGCCACCTCACCCGCATATTTTTCTATCTGGGCATAGACGTTCATATCCACGCCGTCCCCCGGAAATGTTGTGGGCAAATACGATGGCTCGACCACCGAAATGACTCGCACCTCGCTATCTGCCTGATAGTGCCAGTGGGCGACTTCATCAACGGCTGCTTCACTTTGTTCGGAACCATCTATCGCTACAAGTATTCTCATCACTTCTCTCTTGACTTCGGGGCTACGCACAATCTCGACCGAACATTTGGCGTGTAGTGCCACGGCCTGTGAGACCGAGCCGAGCAGAAAACGTTCGAGCGCTCCATGACCATGTGAGCCGACGACGATCAAGTCAGCGCCAAACGCTTCGGCTTCTTCCAGGATGACTCGCTTTGGCAAGCCGGAGAGTACTTCCGTTGTGATTTTGACACTGCATCCCTCCAGGCTCTCGCGGAGTCTTGCGGCTGCTTTCTCAATCGCTCTGCTCGCCTGCTCCCGCTCCATCTTCTCCAGTTCTCCATGATAACCAGCGGAAGTTGCCAGCGACTCTGCGGATAGCGGCATCGGCAGGTTAACCGCTGAGATAACTCGCACCTCGCTATCTTCCGAAAAATGCCGGTTGGCGATTTCATCAAGCGCCGCTTCGCTATGTTCAGATCCATCTATCGCTACAAGTATTCTCATCATTTCTTACCTTCTGTAGTTTTGACTGCATTGCCTGGCTTCGTATCAGCCGCTGGCGCGGACTCGCTCATTTTCACTCGCTTCAACAACAGCGCGTTGGCGACCACAATCAAGGTCGAGCCGGACATCGAGAGGGCCGCGACCTCGGGACTCAGTAGCCATCCGGTCACGGGATAAAGCAGACCGGCGGCAAGCGGGAAGGCAATGACGTTGTACCCGGCAGCCCACCACAAGTTTTGCCGCATCTTGCGTCGCGTGGCCCGGCTAAGGATGACGGTGCCGATCACGTCGAACGGGTCGCTCTTCATCAGCACCACATCGGCGGTTTCCATCGCCACATCGGTGCCGGCGCCGATGGCGATGCCGACCTCGGCTTGCGCCAGCGCTGGTGCATCGTTGATGCCGTCGCCCACCATGCCGACGCGCAGCCCCTTCGCCTGCATCTCTTTAACCTTCTCCGCCTTTTGTCCCGGCTGGACTTCGGCGAAGACCGTCTTGATGCCGAGTGCTTTGGCAACCAGGTTTGCGGTGCCTTGATTGTCGCCCGTCAACATCGCCACCTCGATGCCTAGCGCCGCCAATTGGTCAATCGCCTGTTTCGCGTTCGGGCGAATCGCGTCCGCAATGGCGATGAGTCCGGCCGGAGAATTATCAACGGCGGCATAGACGACTGTGTTGCCTTTTTGCTCAAGCGCCTTTGCCCGCTCGTTAAGCGTCTCAAGAGCGATTTTGTTTTCGTCCATCAGCTTGCGATTGCCTGCGAGCACCGTGCGTCCGTCAACGGTCGCGCGCGCGCCTTGCCCAGGAACCGCCTCGAAGTTCGATGGCTCGGCGAGGGTTACGCCGTCAGCCTTCGCTTTCTCGATGACGGCTTGCGCCAGCGGATGCTCGCTCGATTGTTCGAGCGAGGCGACGAGTTGGAGCAATTCTTTATCAGTGACAGGTTTTCCGTCGGCGACGACCTCTACTACTTGCGGCTGCCCGATGGTCAGCGTGCCCGTCTTGTCGAAGATGATCGCCTGAAGTCTGCCCGCCTCTTCGAGCGCAGTCGCATCCTTGAAGAGAATGCCGTTCTGCGCGCCCTTGCCGCTGGCAACCATGATCGCCATCGGCGTGGCCAGCCCGAGCGCGTCAGGACAGGCGATGACGACCACCGTGATTGCTAACAGCATCGCAAAGACCAGCGTCGCTGCGGCGATCCAGTACCAGACTGCGAAAGTTGCAATGCCGAAGACGATGGCCGCGATAGTCAGCACTTGCGCGGCGCTGTCGGCGAGTCGTTGCGACGGCGCTTTAGAGTTCTGTGCGGCTTGCACGAGTTTGACGATCTGAGCGAGTGCGGTTTCAGCCCCGACCTTGGTGGCGCGGAACCGAAACGTTCCAGTCTTGTTAATCGTCGCGCCGATGACTTTATCGCCGACAACCTTTCTAACCGGCATACTCTCGCCCGTGATCATTGATTCATCAACGTTTGACTCGCCTGCGACCACTTCGCCGTCCACCGGTAACTTGTCACCCGGACGAATCATCACAATGTCGTCCATTACGACTTCTGAGGTCGGCACCTCGACGGGTTGTTCGTTACGGATCACGGTGGCTTTCGGTGGCGCAAGGCTCAAGAGCGCCTGCACGGCTTTCGACGCTCCGGCCCGTGCGCGCATCTCCAGCCAATGACCGAGCAGGATGAAGACGAGCAGCACGGCGACCGCTTCGTAGAAAACTTCAGCCGTGAAGAAGAAGGTCGCGCCAACGCTGAAGAGATAGCCCGCCAGCACTGATAACGAAACGAGCACTGCCATGTTGGCGACACCGTTTCTGAGCGCGCGCCAGGCGCCTATGTAGAAGACCCAGCCGCCGTAAAAGACCGCCGGAGTTGTAAGCAGGAACCCGAGCAGTTCCTTCGAGATTCCAAACGGCGTTGGCAACGCGATGCCGGTGAGTTGCTGGAACATCGGCGCGTAGAGGTAGATAAGGATTGCGAGGGCGAGAGTGACAAGAAATCGGTTACGCATATTGCGCACCATCCCATCCATTGACTCTCCCATCCCATGACCCATCTCCTGGGCCATCTCCGCCTTGTTTCGCGCCACCACTTCCGCCTTGTGTCCGGCGTGGTCTGCCGCCTTCGCGTCGCTCGCGGGCGACGGAGTTTCAGTCTCGACCTTTTTCTCCGTTGGTTTGACAGCAGCTGAGATTGGCGGTGCTTCCGCTTTGGGTTGCTCCGGTGCAGATTTGTCAGCCGAAGGCTGCACGCTGGCATCTTCCGTTCTAGCTTCGGTCGAGGACGGTTGAGTTTCAGTCTCGACCTTGTCCTTTGGCTCAACTACCGGTGGGGTTGCAGCGACTTCCTCTTTGGGTTCTTCCGCCGCCGCTTTGGCAACAGCTGGCATCGCAGGGACTTCAGCCTTCCCACTGTCTGCGGGTAACCGAGTTTCGGTTTCAGCCTTTACAGTGTCCTCCGGCGTTGAAGCGTGATCTCCCGGTGAAGTTTTCGGCGCCACGGATTCGCCCTCTGACTCATACCCGCTTTGGCGCACTGCGGACCTGATGTCGGCGATACGAAGTCTAGTTTCGTCGTAGCGTACTGTGGCACTTTCTGCAGCGTAATTCACGGTAACGCTTTCGACGCCCGGCACCTCGCCAATCCGTTTTTCCACTCCGACCACGCTCAATACTGACAGCATGTCGTGCACTTCAATAACACTTGTTTTCATCGCGCCTCCTCAGCGTCATTCATACTCAAACCTCGCCGCGACAGTGATAACCGCAATCGGCGATAAATGTTTTAATGTCATCCGGCGTGACCCGCGTATCGTCATAAATGATGGTGGCAGTTCCCGTCAGAAAATTAGCATTCACCCTCACGACGCCGCCGCGGCGCTTGAGCTGCTTCTCGACGCCTGCCCCGTCAAGGATGGACATCATTCCGTCTATTTGAACTGTCGTCTCTTTCATAATCTGCTCACTGCTCCTTCTAGGACGGCTCGTTTTCCAATAGTTGCTTAGCCTCGAGGAGGCGCTGCCGGTGCTCTTCGCTCAACACCGGGCAGCTCAATTTCAGTGATTTGAGTTTTGCGACAATCACATCGGCGACAACCGTGCGCCGGGCGGAACAATCAAGTGATCGTGATTCATCGGGCCTCCTGCTTTCGACTGTTTTCGCGGCTGCGGCTGTTACTCACAGCAGCCGTGAGACTCTTTCTCAGGCATCGCACCAGCGGGCGCGGACATAAATTTTTGCCGGCAATGGTCGCTGCAAAAGTAGAATGTCTGTCCATCGCGCGTGGCAGAGAGAGCAGATGATTCGTCCACGCTCATTCCGCAGATTGGATCTTTGGTTGCTGTTTCCGTTGTGTTCATGTTTTCCTTCTTTCTTTGTTTAGAGATCGATCAGGCTTAAACGAATCTTTGCCTGACACCAAGAGTTTGATTGGTTCGTTCGATAGAAGCCTGCCCACTCGGTTCGCGACCCGCGAGCGCGCGAATCGCATCAATGTTTTCCGGGATCACAATCGCTTGATTGTCCACTTGATAGGCGTAGTAAGCCTCTCGCCCCTCGACCGTTAAGATGTCTTCCCAGAGGGCAACTTCCCACATGGCGCCGCGCGGACGCTCCAGTTCCAGCATCAGGTCTGCGGTGACGTTGAGCGCCGTTATGCCTTCGCTGGCGCGGATGAAGGCGATGCGCGAGTTACGACTGAAAGCTGCCAATACCTCATCGCGCGAG
>JANNJZ010000230.1:0-8355 GCA_031396065.1 Pyrinomonadaceae bacterium
CGGCGACAGGTCGCCGAATACCAAAGCGGTGACAGGTCACCGCACTCCATAAGATTCCTAGAACTGATTTTCGCCCTTCGCGTTAAATCCGTACGGATTTAACTGTCCACCACACCCTTCCCGCAGGAGCAAACATTATGACGACGCGCAGGCCACTCGCGGCTCTGGTTCCGGTTTTCCTTCTTCTCAGTTCGCTGCCTGCAATTGCGGGCCAGGAAACTTCGGAAAAAGCGATTACGCAATCCGCTCCTGCCGCGGCTCCGACTAAGCCGGCCACAAAAACAAAAAAGTTGTCTGCAGCCGCCAGGGCCAAAGTGGAAGAACAACGGGCGCTGGCGCTTTCATTATTAGTTTCCCTGTCTAATGAAGCGCGCGCGTTTCGCGATCAGAAACTGCGCGCTCGTACTCTGGCCCGCATTGCGGATGGTTTGTGGGAAGTTGATCCGGATCAGAGCCGTACCTTGTTTCAAAAAGCCTGGGAAGCCGCCGAGGTTGCTGACCAGGAATCTGCTCGGCTGGCGAAAGAGGATCGAGAAAAACAACAGGCGCGCGGTCAGGGAGCAGTGATTGCCCGTGGTCCAGATCTGCGTTCCGAAGTTCTTCGATTCGCGGCCAAACGAGACCGCGCTCTGGGAGAGGAGTTGCTGGAGAAACTTAAGAAGGACAAGGCACAGGAGATTGCCGACGCCGCGAATTCGGCTAAACGCGACCCTTTTGATTTGCCAGAGTCGATGGCTCAACGGCTGACATTGGCCAGGCAACTTCTCGACGGCGACATTCCTCGGGCGCTTGAGTTTGCCGATCCAGCTCTGGTTGCGGTCACCATGCGGGGTCTGAGTTTCCTGTCTTCACTGAAAGACAAAGACTCTGCGGCGGCCGACCTCCGATACATGCGAATGCTGGCCACGGCGGCAGCTGATGCCCAGGCGGACGCCAACACTGTCTCTCTACTTAGTTCATACGTTTTCACGCCGCACTTATTCATCACCATCGATCCAAAGGGCGGGACCAACACTTCACAGATGGGCAGGCCGGGACCCGGTCCGGCAGTCACGCCGGAATTGCGCGCTGCTTTCTTCCGGGTTGCGGCCCAAATCCTGATGCGCCCGTTGGCGCCACCCGAGCAGGATCAAACGACCTCCGGCATCGAAGGCAAGTATTTAATCATTAAGCGGCTACTACCGCTGTTTGACCAATACGCTCCCAAAACAACTGCTGAGATGATTAATGGACAACTGGCCGCACTGTCTGCGACGGTGCGGGATGAAATCCGAAAACGAGATGACGAATCGATGCGGAGTGGTATTCGCCCGGATGAGGAACCGGCTGATACTGAACAATCACTGCTCGATCGAATCGCTCGCGCCAAGACATCCCCGCAACGCGATCAACTCTATGTCGAGCTCACTATGCGCACCTTGCAAAGAGGCGATGTGCGGGCTCGTGACTTCGTGGAAAAGATCGAGGATATGGAGCTACGTAAGCAGGTCCGTCCCTACGTCGACGTGAGTCTGGTCATTTATTTAATTGACAAGAAGAAGATGGACGAAGCGGAAAAGCTCGCGCACACAGGTGAGTTGACCCATTTCCAAAAGGTTTGGGCGTTTAGTCAGATCTCAAGACAGTTGGGCGCTACGGATCGCGATAGGGCCCTCAATTTATTAGCGGAGGCAACCGAAGAAGCTCGCCGAATAGACGGCTCGGATGCAGATCGTCCGCGCGCGCTCATCGGAGTTGCTAATGCGTATTTCCCGCTCGATCATAATCGCGCCTGGGAGCTTGTCGCTGAAGCCGTCAAGGCGGCAAATTCAGTTGAAGGGTTCAGCGGCGAAGACAGCCGGCTAACCTTGCGATTGCAGACACCAGGCATGAGTTCCATGCGCACCAGCTCGACCGAGAATTTTGATGTGCCGTCTATCTTCCGAACTCTATCTAAAGATGACTATCAGCGCGCTGAAGGTTTAGCCCGAAACTTTGAGGCCGACTCACCACGCGCTACCGCGTTGATTTCCATAGCTCAAGCGGTCTTGAGTGAAGAACAAAACTGACCAGACAATATAGGTCCCATTGATCCAATAGGACCTATCGTTATCCAATACCGGCTCAAGAGTAAATATTCATCGGCCGGCTCAACAACGCCACCGGATCATCAACATTCAAAGCCTCACGCACATAGAAGGGCTCTCCGGCAGCAACTCCGATAAGGGAACCAAAATAGCGCATGCGGTTTTCGATCTCATCGAGAAAGCCGCGTTCGCTGATTCGCGTGCTGGGCTCACTCGATTCCGGACTGTAGAACTGAGACTCATGCGCTTTGATCGATGCCATCTTCTCCTCGATGAAACCAGAGACATCGACGATGAACGAAGGCACCACCCGCCGCGAAAAGAGTGAATGCATGATGGCCGGCATTCGTTCAAGCTTCTTGCCGCCTGCTTCGTCATACCGCGCCATAGTGGCCAGTCTGGCGGCCTCGCGAACAATCCGGCACGTGTTCGCGTGATCGGGATGTGGATCGTCTGAGTGGGTCGTCAAGAGGACCTTTGGTTTATGCGCGCGCAGGACGCGAACCACGGCGATACGTGCTTCCTCAGTCGCCCAGATGTGGCCGTCCGGCAACCCGAGATTGAGCCGCAGGTCAAGCTTCATGATCCGCCCCGCCACGATCGATTCTTCAGAACGCAGTTCAGGCGTGCCGCGCGTACCCATCTCGCCGCGAGTCATGTCGATCACGCCGGTGCGATAGCCCAAAGCCTTCAATTTCAACAGTGTGCCCGAGACAGACAATTCTGCGTCGTCCGGGTGGGAAAAAACCGCCAGTGCGTCCAGTTCAAATTGCGACTCGTCCATTAGCATTGAGGTTTAACCAATGCTGCGCTTTAGGTCAAGTCTGGTATTAATGAGGTAAGTGACCTGATCTGACTTTTCTCTGTGCAACCTTTGTGGTCTCTGTGCACACAGCGGACGCAGCGCGGCCAAGGCCGGAACCAAAAGACCCCGCTGGTTTCGTCTAACTTCATCGTACCGCGGAGCGATCTCATTACACCGTGGCTTGAGCCCGGTGATGGAATCTGGCGGATCATCTTTTAACTGTCTCAACGGTTTGGTCGCTTGAGTGTCAATGTAAGCGACCGCCTGACCGTCCCACGTCCAACGGACCCCTTGCAGTAAAGAATATCTGTGCAAGTCGAGCCCTTGATGGCGCCCCGCCTTCAAGCCCCAAAATCCCTATCCTATGACTCAAGGCCTCCGCGTCAACGAAGCTGGAAGCGAGTTGCTTGCCGTCGGGAAATACCATCGGACCAACTACCGAGTAGTCCGTTAACTGCAAAATACCCACTTCGGAAAGTTTGCTTCACGAAAACGCCGAGGGGAGTGCTCTACAGGAAAATCAGCAGGTGGCCACTTTTCCCCTAATTCGTCGCTATCCAGAGTAAGGAAACTATACCCGGTCTTTGGTCAAGGTATTAGTCCTCGCCACGAAACTCAGCCCGTGGCAATGATTCACGAAGAGGATTCAGGAAAAGGCCAGTTAAGAAAAGGGACAAACTCATGACACGTAAAACTTTCGCAATGCTGTTCACCATCGTTGGGTGGATAAACTCTCTAACCAGAAACACGGCCGCTCACGTAAGAGGCAAAAAGCTCGGGGGCGTGATCGCGCTCGGACTGTTTATCTCTTCGCTCTGTTTGGGGTGGTCTCTTCTTCCTGCGGCTGCTCCACAACTCCCACCCGGACTCTTTCTCGCCTACGGGCCCGCAGATTTCGTGCGTGGCAGCGGCAAGCCTGCTCCCGACACTCGAAACTTCTCACTGCTCAACACTCAGACCGAGTACAGGCTGCAAATTTTCAACGGCGGCCTTGATTCTCAGTTCGCCGGCGCTTCAAGCGCTGTTGTTACTGTGAACGGGCAGCAAGTCGCTTCGCCTTCAGACTTCAATCAGAACGTTCGATTGATTGAACGAACTTTCACCCCGGCCCTCGCGAATTCCCTGACGGCTGAATTGCGCAGCGCTCCCAAGTCGGGCTTCACGATCCGAGTCGTAGGCGTTGACAATCAGCCACCAACGATCAGCGCTGCCGCGGCGCCGTCTCAGAACCAATATGGCTGGAACAAGACAAACGTCTCGGTGAGCTTCAACTGCGCCGACAGCATCAGCGGCATCGAGACCTGTTCTTCGCCTGTCGGTGTCACCGGCGAGGGCGCAGGCCAAGTCGTCACCGGCACCGCCACTGATCGTGCGCAGAACATTGGCACCGCCTCGCTCACGATCAATCTGGACAAGACTGCGCCGTCTATTAACGCAGTTGCTTCACCGTCCGCCAACGCCAATGGTTGGAACAACACCGACGTCACGGTCAACTTCAACTGTGTTGATAACCTGAGCGGCCTCGAGAACTGCTCCTCACCGGTAACCGTAGCGGCGGAAGGCGCCGGACAGTTGGTTACCGGCACAGCGGTGGATCGCGCGCAAAACAGTCGTCAAGCCTCGCTAACCGTGAACCTGGACAAAACGGCGCCGGCCATCAGCATTAGCTCGCCGGCCGGCGGCTCAGCAGTAACAGATCCAAATGTGACGGTGACAGGCACGATTACCGACTCAACCTCCGGAGTCGAGACCGTCACTTGTGGCGGAGCCGCGGCAACGCTCTCCGGCGCGAACTTTTCCTGCGTCCAATCACTCAATCCTGGGCCGAACGCGATTATCGTGGCAGCCACGGACAAGGCCGGCAACCACTCTTCCACGACGCTCAACGTGACGCGAAACCCTGAAGTGGTTGCAGAAGAAGAAGCAGACATCAAAAGCGCGCGGTTGGCACCCAATGTGATCTTTGTCGGCGAAAGCGAACAGGTTACGGTAAGCGCACGCATTCCTTCCGAGCCGGGAATGGCCGAGCCCGTGGTCACGCTCCAAAGAATTGATACAACGGGTAACGTGCTTGCCATTGAAGGCGAACTCCACGATGACGGAGACGTGACCCACGGCGACCTGGTCAAAGGCGACGGACTGTTCACCTTCCAAAATCTTTACACTGCGGAAAACGTTGAGCAGCTTCGCTTCCGGGTCAGTTATCACCAGGCAGGGGCCGAGTTGAGATCACAAGTCTTGCAGCTCGGCTTTTACAACCACCTCACTGAAACGCAGATCAATACCATCCTTTCAACGCAGCAGGCAGCCGCGCAGAGCTACGAGAGTCTCTCTATCTCACTGGGTCAAGAAGCGGCAAGAGAAGCGGTACTGGCGCAACTACGGCAGAACCCTGTCGTGATTACCGCGGGAGTCGCTGAGAATAGCAGCACAATCTCGGTTCTCTACCGTCCCGGAATTCTCGGCGCCATTTCTCAGAAACAACCCGGCACACGCGGCGGCGGCTCAGAAGTTGACACTCCCGTCACACTCGCGGAAGCGCCGCTCCGAAGTTTTGCCTCCGCGCTGCCCCGCACTCAGACGATCGCGAGCAATGATGAGGAGGAGGCTGCGGAAAACATGGTCGGCAGCAAGCGCGCTATTATCCTGTCGCCTTACCACGCGGAGTTTGCCCCGAACGACGAGAGCGCAGCAATCGAGCAATTGCTGAGAGACAGCTGTTGCCCGGAGTATGACGTTACGCACCTTGCCGATCAGGCCACCTCAGTCGATAGCTTCAAGAACCTCGATTCCTACGGCATCATCGCCATCATCAGTCATGGGGACACGGTTTGGAAGGGACTCTTCGAGGGCGCCGAAGGCTTTCTTGGACTGCTACCGCGAGAAGATCCGTTTATGCTGTTCAGCTCCGAGTTTGTCAACCAGTTCTCCGTCCGGCGGCGCGAGGATGATCTGCTCTCGGGCCGCGTGGCACTCGTCAATCTTTCAGCCACTGACGGCGTCTACTCGATTCTACCGAGCTTCATCCCTTACTACTCAACCGGGGAGTTCCCCAACAGTCTCGTGTATCTGGGGACATGCAAATCAGCACGAAACGACTCGATGGCCCAGGCTTTCCTGAGGCAAGGCGCAAAAACCTACCTCGGCTACACCAACTACGTCTCAACAAAATTCGCTCAGAGGGTAGGCCTGGAATTCTTCCAGCGATTCATGGGAACGCCAACCAGAACAACCGGCGGGGAGGACGGCGCCTACATCCCGGATCAATTTGACGACTTACCGTGCCTCGATAGAAGGACTGGTTTACTGCTCCCAAAGTGTGAAGACCCCCTGTTCATGCAAAGCATAATTCGAGCGGAAGGTGCGATGTTTAGGTTGTTCGGCTCTGAAGAACTACAAAAACCAGGCGGGCTGCTCGACGGTGGTTTTGAGTTAGGCGATTTGGATGGCTGGGGCTTCGCATTTGAGTCAAGTGTCTTTGGTCAACTCGGCAACATTGGCCCAGTCTCTGGCGACTACATGGCGATGGTGTTCAAGAACACTACGAAGAATTTCTGGTTTGGGTGGTTGCAGCAGGAATTCTGTCTGCCTACGGATGCCACGCACATCGAATTCGACTGGAACTTTATCACTGAGCAGCAATGCGAGAGTCTGAGCTCAGGCCCCGACCAACTGTGGATACGCCTGACTGCAGACGATCCTTATTTGTATCACCAACTCGTGACCACAGATGTTCAGGCGCAGTGCAGCAAATTCCGACCAACATCAATCGACCTACCATCGGAAGGCAGCGCCAGCGCGACCGGGTGGCAGCATTCCTCAATAGATATCACCGACATTGCCCGCCAGATAAACGGCAAAAAAGTCGCACTGGTTTTCGAGGTGGTTCAAGCAGTCAACGATGGTGACCGCACTGTCGATTCAGCCGTGCTGATCGACAACGTCAAGATCGTCAGAGAGACCGAAACTCCTTAGTGCAAGAACGAGATTCAGTTCGTGAATACGGGGAAATAGCCCGCCGAGCGTCAGACTGAATAATTAAAAAGGGAGCGGCCATGTCGCTCCTTTTTTGACGTGCAGATCCTTTGACCAGCAAAATATACGCTTGGGTTGTTCAGGTGTCGGCCAATGTCGAGACTTCATATATTATTATTGCAGTGAGGCATTCGAACCAGGGTCTAGTTTCGTGCCCTTTCGTGGATCGTTCTCGGTTTCTCGACCTTCGCCCCCGGTTTAATGATTTCAACTACGTCGCACCGGTGGGCGGTGCCCACCTCTAAACGAACGTATGATTACTCTAGTCCAAAATCATCGTTAGACTCTGATCCGGTATCTTGTTGCGTTGCTTCGATATGAATTCAGCCCGGCCTTCGCCGCTACAGGTCGAAGACACTAGATCAGAGCTTCTTTAATTACGAGGTCGTCGCGAGCCTATGAAGCTTATTGTCCTGGGTTCAGGCACATCTATCCCGCATGCCAGTCATACTTCAGCCGCTTATTGGTTGGAGACTGAAAGTGGATCGCTGTTGCTCGACATGGGTGCGGACGCACCACACCGGATGGCCCACGAAGAACTTGACTGGGCCTTCCTCGACGCTATTTGGATTAGTCATTTTCATCTAGACCACCTCGGGGGATTGGCGCCATTCCTTTTCGGAACCCGAGTTGCGCCGCAAACACGCGAGCGCCGCAAGCCACTGCGAATTTTTTCCAGCCCTGGTTTGAAAACTATTCTTGAGACAATCGACCAAGCCAACGACTACCGACTCTTCAAGCAACCATTCCCGCTCGAGTTTATTGAGGTTGAAGCTAAGAGCGAATTTGAGATTCTTCCAGGCCTCCGCGCCACCACAATTTCCACGCCCCATACCAGGGAAAGTCTTGCTATCCGCCTGACAGAAGAAACCGGCACTGCGATCGTCTATACTTCGGACACGGGATACTCAGAGGACCTCATCGAATTTGCGAAGGGGGTCACAGTTCTTTTGATAGAGTGTTCGTTCCCAAAGAACAAACCAGTCACATCCCATCTGGAATTAGCAGAGGCCATCGAAATAGCTAGACACTGCGAGCCGCAAAAGCTAGTGCTGAGTCATCTTTACCTTGAGTGGGATGGCCTCGATCTTGCTGCCGAAGCCGGAAAGCTATGGCCCGGAGAAACGATTGAAGCCTTTGATGGATTTCGAGTGGAGTTCTAGTGTCGTGTCCCTAACATTCGGTTTACAAATCTGGCATTCAGAGTCGGCGAATTTCGCAGAGCGCCTGCATTAGGTCTGAAGGACCGGCAGTTAATAGCCACATCCGTGAGGGCGTGGACCAAGAATCTTGAAGGGGATGAGCGCCGAAGGTGCGGAACAAATACATCCGCCAGTACCGGCCCTTCGGACCTCAGGCTATGGACTTTGGTTTCCACGCCCTCACGGGCGTGGCTATTGACTGCCGGTCCTTCGGACCTGGGTCCCCCTCCCCACTTCGGCTAGATTT
>JANNJZ010000278.1:0-20094 GCA_031396065.1 Pyrinomonadaceae bacterium
AGTTGGGCTAATTTGCAGGTGAGGAAGGTGGGCAGCGCTCCGCGCCGCCGCTTACTTTTGGAGTGCGCTGACCTGTTACCGCTTTGGTATTCGGCGACCTGTCGCCGCAGTCCTGCTCCACTGTGCTGTGAGTTTAAGCAGATGACGGCGGCGACAGGTCGCCGAATACCAAAGCGCTGACAGGTCAGCGCACTCCAAAAGTAAGCGGCGGCGCGGAGCGCTGCCCACCTTCCTCACCTGCAAATTAGCCCAACTTGAAGGGCTAACTTGGTGTTCATAATGTCCAGGCGCAATCTTTTCTCAATTGCCGCATTCGCAGTCGGTATCTTCGTCGCACTACTGCTGCCATCCATTAGTGCCCGTGCGATTGCCTCGGCGCTGATCGTCGTCGTCGGGTTGATCGTTGTTCTTCGTCTCACCAGAACTTCTCGCCTCGAGTCAACCCAGGACGATGAGTCGCAAACGCGGGACTCGTCGGAGGAGACCTTCGCCCTGGGGAAACTGTTCGAAGCAACGATGAGCGGGATGCGCGAAGGCCTGCTCGTCGTCGACAAAGACATGCGCGTGGTGGCCTCAAATGCGTCGGCGCACCGATTGTTCAACCCTTCCCAGGGTGCGCTCAAAGCCCAACGACTTACAGAACTAACGCGGAACCCAGCTATCTACGGCGCTTTTCTGGACGCGCTCCAGGGCACCGAGCGCAGCGGCGTCAGAATTCAAACCCATGGGCCGGAGCGTCTGGTTTTTGATTTGCGCGTGGTCCCATTGGGAGATCCTCAACCCTCCAATGGCAAGGGCCCGGATGTCGCCCAGGGGGCATTGGGCGTGTTTGTCGATATCACCCGCATTGAACGCCTGGAACAGATCCGGCAGGAATTCCTTTCCAACGTTTCACACGAACTGCGAACTCCGTTAACCGCGATCCTGGCGTTTGTCGAAACGTTGGAGACGAGCGCGATAGACGACAAGGAAAGTAGTCAACGGTTTCTGGCGATCATTCGCCGCAATGCGTCCCGGATGCAGGACCTTATCGACGACACCCTGGAATTGAGTGCCATTGAATCCGGCAACGTGCAGGTGAGAGCGGAACCTGTCGAACTCTATCCGATTGTCAATGACGTGATTTCATCCCTTGCTGCTCAGGCGTCAGCTCAGAAGATCGAGGTAATTAATGACGTAGCCCTGGAGACCATGGTTTACGCCGATGCGCGGCGTCTTGAACAGATGTTGACGAATCTGGTGGAGAACGCCATTAAGTTCAATCGCGCCGGGGGCCAGGTCAGAATTCTTGTTGAGGGCGGAGTGGCACTGAATGAGGAAGGATCGAGCGGTGCTCGTCGGTCACCGAGCGTCCCCCGGGGTGATCGGATTATTGTGGCGGATACCGGTGAAGGCATTCCGTCGCAGCATCTGGAGCGATTGTTTGAAAGATTTTACCGCGTAGACCGTGCTCGTTCGCCTGAAATGGGCGGTACGGGCCTGGGGTTGGCAATCGTTAAGCATTTAGCCCGAGCGCACGGCGGGGAAGTCTCGGTCACCTCGGAATTAGGAAAGGGCAGCACCTTCATTATTGAACTGCCGGGCTATCGTTCCTAACGGCGGCCGAAATTAGCTCCACACCCTGAACGGGTGTCAGAAAAACCGTGGCACCCCTCCTGGGTGCGGACCAAGGGGCAATCTTTCCGGTGGTCTGCGCTACGCTACGACCACCGGCTACTATCTCAAAGCCCTTCAGGCTGAAACCCGGATAGCGCCGCGTTAACAGAAAGCTGACACCCCAATCATTCGTCCGACCTCGCCATATCTTTTCGAGTCTCTCTACCGCAGCAGCGATACTACCGCTTCTCTTCGTCCAGTTGGCTTAACGTGTCGAGGATTAGATTGGTATTGCTCGCGGCCTTGATCCGAACCGGGAATCTCTTAACCGACTTCTGAAATTCAAAGCTGCCCTTCGTGATTTCTACAATCAGCCGGAATCCCTGCTGGCCACTGGCGCCCCCGGCCTCGGCATCGACAATGCTTCCGTCGTTAAAAAGGACTCGTCCAGTTTGCTCTGTCTTGGCTGGATCGGGAATCAGCGAGAGTGTGCCGGTCAGCTTCGCATTCTCGATAACTTGAATTGCGTCGAAGACACTGATGGCCGCGAGGTCCCCGGCGAGGGTGGCGGTAGTTGAGTGAGATGGTACGGCGGTTGAGCTTTCCGCGGGTCGAAGGTCTGGACGACGTGCCCGCCGGATCGCTTCAAGTCCACCCGCAATGTTGATCCGGGCATCGAGTTGCTTTGCCTCGAGCAGGCGATCATATGCATTTTCAAAATCGTCGCGCTCGATATACAAACTCGCTAACGCTAAACACTGCCGCGCTCCCTCGTCTTTTTGGTTCTCGGCAATACAAATCTCGCGCATCCTTTCGCGAACGGGAATGGAACGAGGATTTCCCTCGAGCGCCTTACGAAGTCGCATGATGGCCCGTTCGGGCGCTTTGTATTTGATGAAGAGATCAGCGTCAAGCAACGCGTTATCCACTTCATTGACGTGCTCTTGTTGGGAGAAAGGATCAACCATTGGCAGGGAAATCTATCACAGAATTGTCCGAAACCACCTGCGTTAGCGGCGTCGCCACACCGCAGGGGTGAAAGAGAGTAGCCGTGGCTGCCGACCACCCGGTCACTCCTTTAAGTTCCTTCGCGGGCCTTTGCGACTCTTAGCGCCCTTTGCGGTTAGTCTTGTTCTTATTCCGACGCCCTAGCAACGGATTCTTAACCGCAAAGATCCGCAAAGGACTCGCAAAGATTCATTTCGTTGGTGTCTGGTAGTAGCGGTTCCTCAACCTTCCCGAGACATCGGGATTGTAACGAAGGGATGGCCACGGAGTGCCACCCCTACAAACTGACAATCAGAAGTCCAGGCGAACGCCGACACGAACCTGCCGGGGACGAAGTGTGCGCGTAGTCACGAGGAAAGAATCGAGGAACGCCTGACGTTGCTCAGGGGTTGCGGTCGGTGCCAGGGAACTGAAGTTGATGAATTCACTACCAAAGCTGAAAACTGTTTTGTTGAGCACGTTATCAAACTCGATCGTCGGTCGAAGTCGCAGGGTTTTGCTCAAACGAAATTCGCGAGTGACATTCAGATCAAGAAAAAACTGGCCGGGACCCTCCCCAGCGTTGCGTGAAAGATTTCCCGTTTGCCCAATTGCCGGCAGAGTAAACGCGCCGAGGATTGACGGGTCGATTGGTGCACCCGGACTACGCCAATGAAGCCGTTTCGTATTTCCGTTGAAAATCGGGCGATCATTTCCGACGTCGTCAAGGTTTCGATCTGCGCCGCCAAGCGAGATATTAAACGGGGCTCCGGAGGCGAGACGCAGGACAGGTGAGAAGCGCACCTGACCGAGAAGCTTTGGCGTATCGAAGGTTCCCGAAAATACGAATCGATGACGCCGGTCGAGCAGGCTGCGTGATCTCTCGCCGATGAAGTCTCCGGGTATTAACGCATCGGAAGTGTTTACAATTCCGTCGTCAGTCAAATGGGAGTAGGTGTAACCAGCGCGAAACGATAGGCCGAAGGTTTTTGCTTGGGTGAATCGCTTGCGAACTTCGAGAGTCAGACCTTTATAGAAACTATCCCCGACTGCAATCAACTGTTCCACCTCGCCGCGCGTGGGATCAGGTCGAAGCCCGTTCAGAGCAGCCAGAGCGACTTCAACTGACGTTGTCGAAGTGAAGCTGTTGAGGTTGATCAAAGAGATAGGCACGCCAAACTCCATGACCCGCACTACCGCATTAGGATTCGCGGGATCCGTTGGCTTCAACACAAAGCGGACCAGTTCACCCGCCGTCGAGACATTGTAAAGCGGTCGGAGGCCGAAGGGGCTGCTACGAAAGTTTGCAAAATCGTGGGAGCCGAGGTAGTCGGAAAAGTCTTTGAATCCCGCCGGCAGTATGGGTGCGTTGGCGTTGAATTCCCTCCACAAATGTAACCCACGATTGAAGGTGAAGTTTGTTTCAAACACAAATCCATTGCCGAGGTCTCTCTCCAGGCCAACGTTTGCCTGGTAACTCTCGGGGATGCGCAACTCAGGATCCAGCCGGCGAGAAAAACCCAGGTTAAGAGTTCCAAACTGCTTTGCCAACGGTGAATCAGCCGTTAAGACATCGGGAAACCGAAGATTCTTTGTAATGAAGTCGCGGCGGTAGACAGCATTGCCCAGCTGGCCCGTAGCCGGGTCAATCAGATCATTCGTATCAAAGAAGCGTTGTTGAGCTCCAAGCGTGAAGTCGTCGATCGTGCGAAGCAGCGCCCGGTTGTAAAAGATTCCCGCGCCAAACCTGATCACCGTCTTCCCTGACCCGACGGGATCATAAGCGACCGAAACCCGAGGTCCCCAGTTATTGAGATCGCGAATGATCGTTTCCGTTTCGTATCGCAAGCCATAACTCAGCACCAGATTCGAGCGTAGCCGCCACTCGTCTTGAATAAAGAAGCCGAGATAAGAGTTCGTCTGAGTTGATTCGGCCTGAAAGTTTTGGCGAAAGCGGCTGGGCGCGTTGTTCAAGAAATCGGCCGCGCTCGGGAAAGTAAACGTGCCGGAGATATCTGCCAGATCAATAAACGTCGAACGGATGTAATGCGCATCGCCGCCAAACTTCAATGAATGTGACCCGCTAACCCAGGACATCACGTCCTGAACCTGAGCCCTGGACTCCCGCCGATCGGTTGCACCTGAAGTTGATGAACCGCCAACTAAAGCTCCTGACCGTTGCTCGGGATCCGTTGAAGGTAAGGGGTCGTTCAGGGTGACCAGGACGACCGGCTGCCGGCCACCGCCGGCTGTCACCGCTGGTGTCAGGCGTGAAAACTGCACGCGAGTTTGATTCACCACTGTCGCCGAGAAAACGAAGTTGTCTGTGTACGAGATAGCATCAGTGCCGCGCGTTCGGCCAAGCAATGCTTCCGCGAGACGATTGCCACCGCCAAACTGCCGCAGGTTATTTTGCCGGCCCAGTTGGTAGAGTACGGAACCGTTGTGCACCTCCGAGAACTTATGATCCAAACGCGTGGTGAAGGAATGATTCTTGAGCGGCGTTGAGACGGTTGAAATAAAGGGCGCGATGCCCTCGGCCACACGCAGCGGACCGATTAATGCCGGGTCAGTGATAGTCGGCGAGGGCAGCGGAAAGCGCGGATTCTGTTGAATCGGAACCAACGTGTCTATCGTGGCCGAGTCGAGAATGGTGTCGTATTCATAAGCGGTGAAGAAAAACGTGCGCTGGCGTCCGTTGTAAATCGGCAGTCTGACTGGACCACTGAAGGTGAAACCGGGATTGTGTTGTTTGAAGGGGAGCTTGGCTAAACCCCGGGCCACATTGTTCGTAGTGTTCGCGTTCAAGGAGTCGTTGCGGTGGAAGTAGAACAGACGCCCGCGATAACGATTAGCGCCACCTTTCGTCCGGATGTTAATGCGTCCCCCGGATGCCCGCCCATATTCAGCCGAAAACTGGTTCGTGATTACCTGAACTTCTTCGACCGCCTCGATCGATGGTTGAAAGCGTTCACGCGCGGCCCGGTCGTCGTTGTTGTCGAGCCCATCGATGGTGATGTTGTTTGACGAAGCCTGGCCGCCGGAAAGCGAAAACGTTCCGGCTTCTTCGGGTGTGTTGGCCACAGTTGTGTTGCGATCTTCGGCCAAGTTTCTGGTGGAGAGTGGTTCTTCGGAAACGCCGGGCAACGTGAAAATCAGATCGAGTGGCGAACGAGATGCAACCGGCAACGATTCGATTTCGTGAGTGATGATAGTGGCGCCGACCACGGTGCGAGTAGTGTCGATCGGTGGTGTATCAGTCGCGGTTACCACGACGGGATCGACGGTAACACCTTCGGGCAAGAGAGTTAGTTCCAGTTGTAGATTTTGTCCGGCGATGAGCGTCAATCCCGGTTTCTCCAGGAGGGCAAAACCAGCGGATGAAGCGCGCAGATTGTAGACGCCGGGTTCAAGTTGAACGATGTGGTAGCTTCCGGCCGCGTCGGCGACAACCTTGCGAACCGCACCCGTCTTCACCATAACAGCTTCGACAGATGCTCGCGGAATGCCCCCGCCGTTCTGGTCCACGACTTTGCCGGTGATGGTCACGTTATCGAGATCCTGAGCAGACGCGTTAACGCAGCTCAAGCCCAGAAACAGGCTCGTTAGAAGCGTGGTGATAAGGAACCGTTTGGAGACGATTCTCTGCATTTGTGATCCTGAGTTGGACATTTTCTCTGCTCGTCCTTTGTGTTCTCTGCGTCTTTGTGGTCAAGCACAGCGGAAAAAACTCCCACCACAGAGGCACAGAGAACACAGAGGACAAGCAGAGATTTGAGATTGGTCACCAATCCAAACAAACTTCGTTTGGTTGCGCGGCGGTGATCTTATGAGGGGTGATAGCGGGGCTAGATTACGCTCGTACGGACATGATGTCACGCTTCAGAGGAAGAGTGCTGATCACTGAGAGATACAAGAAGTTTGGCTAGGGTTTTCGCTCCAGAGGAATGACACGTCTATATCAACTAACGAGCTCAAGATAAGGGAAAGGTCCGCCAACTATAATTTGGCACTAGTGTCCTGACTCTAAAGTTCGTATACAAATGCGCCGGTTCGAGGCGTGACCATTCGACAGGGCGGCCTGGTTTAGGTCCGAAGGACCGGCATTCAATAGCCACGTCCGTGAGGGCGTGGATCAAGAATTTCGAAGACGAGGAGCGCCGAAGGTGCGGAACAATTTACTTCCAGCAGTTCAACGAGTGCCGGCCCTGCGGGCCTCCGGCATTTTGGAACTTGCTTTCCACGCCCTCACGGACGTGGCTATTAACTGCCGGTCCTTCGGACCTTCGGCTCAAAGTTATTAATAGAACTTTAGAGTCAGGACACTAGTGGGGGGAAAGAGTCGCTCGGACTACTAGTTGGATAAGTGCAATTCTTACCGCGAGGCCGCGCGGCGGCGGAGTGCGGCGGAGCGAGTGATTGGCACTAGCGCGTCGGTCGTTCCTTCGGCCGGCGGTTCTGCGAAGTTGGTTAGCTCATCGGCGTGCGTCTGGAGATACTGAAAGAAACGCTCAAACTCATGCTGCATCGCATCCATCTTCTCGCGCATATTCAAAATGATCTCCACGCCGGCGAGATTCACACCGAGGTCACGCGTCAAGGCGAGTATCAATTCCAACCGTGCCAGATCCGGATCAGTGTAGAGTCGCGTATTACCTTCGGACCGCGATGGCTTGAGTAGACCCTCGCGTTCGTAAAGGCGCAGCGTCTGCGGATGGATGCCATACTGATCCGCTACGGCGCTGATGGTGTATGTCTTCGGTTTGCGTTTCATAAAACGGTAAATGGTAAATGGTGAATAGTAAATGGTGGGAACCCGCGATTGTCGCGATGAACCCACACAGACATGGCTTTTGGAACGAACGTGCTTTTTCTATTTACCATTTACTATTCACTATTTACTCCAGTCCCATCTTCACCCGCGGATTCTCGTCGTTCATTTTCGAATACTGCCGCAGTAGTTCCTTTGTCTCTTCCGAGATTACTTTCGGCAGCGTTACCTGCACTTCCACAAACTGGTCGCCGCGCGCTCCGGGGTTGCGCAATGACGGCGCGCCGCGTTGTTTTAAACGAAACTTCTGGCCTGATTGTGTGCCCGGCGCGATGCGCAACTGAGCCTTGCCTTCGACAGTTGGCACTTCAATCTTCGCGCCCAGAGCGGCTTCAGGTACAGTTATTGGAACCGTGACGTAGATATTATCGCCCTTGCGGGTGAAGTATTTGTGGTTGCCGACATTGGTAATAATGTGTAGATCGCCCGGAGCCGCACCGAGGCGTCCGCCTTCCCCTTTGCCGGGAATCCTGACGCGCGAACCCGTTTCCACTCCCGCGGGTATGCGCACCTTAACAGTTTCGGTCTTTGATATTGTGCCCTTGCCCTTGCAGAGGGAACACGGAGATCTTCGTCGTCCGGTGCCGCCACAGTCCTGGCATTCCTGAGCGAAGCGCAAACGCCCTCCGGCGCGTTGTACCTGTCCCGAGCCTTTACACGTCGCACAAACCATTACCGGGCCACCGATGTCGCCGGCGCCATTACAACGTGAACACTGTTCGGAACGATTGACCGTGAGATTGGTCGTTAATCCGTTGATGGCCTCTTCAAACGAAAGGGCCAGAGGCATCTCGATGTCCGCGCCTTTTTTTGGTTGCGGACGAGGTGGCTCCTGCTCCTTGGCAGCGCCGCCAAACAGGTCAGCAAAGATGTCGCGGAAACTTGAACTACCGCCGCCGGATCCAGCTGCGCCCCCTGGAGTTGTCGTGGTGCTCCAGTCAAAGCCGCTGAAATCAAATCCGGGAGCTGTGCGTCCGGTGGTTGGACCAGCGCCGCGGGCGGCGGCATCGGCAAGATTGTCGGAATACTGACCAAATCGATCGTAGACTTTGCGCTTCTTCGGATCGGAAAGAACGTCATGCGCTTCGGTGGTCAACTTGAAGCGGTCTTCCGAGGCTTTATCTCCTGGATTTACGTCCGGATGATACTTGCGCGCCAGCCTTCGATAAGCCTTCTTGATTTCTTCAGGCTTAGCGTCGCGCTTGATGCCCAGTACGTCGTAGTAGTCTTGCTTGGCCATCTTTTAGATTTCAGATCTCAGATTTCAGATTGCTGATTTTAGAAAAGGCGGAAAGATTCTTTGATCTCCCGCCCTTTCTCTGGCAATCGACAACTGCAATCACCTTACTTCTTCTCGTCTACATCGACGTATTCAGCGTCGATCACATTATCTTCACCTGCGCCCCCCGCAGACGAAGCTCCTGCCGCCGAAGCTTGATCTTCAGCCGGCGGTTCAGCGCCTGGTGCTGGAGCCTGTTGATACAGCGCTTCAGCCAGTTTATGCGAAGAAGTTTGCAGCTGATTGAAGGCTTCGTTCATCTTGTCCACGCCACCTTCAGTCAGAGCTTTCTTAGCTTCGGCAATTGCGGTTTCTACTTCTCCCGCAACCGCTCCAACTTTCTCGCGATTCTCGTTAAGCGTCTTTTCCATCTGGTAAACCAAACTGTCCAGACGGTTGCGAGATTCGATCTCCTCGCGCTTCTTAACGTCGTCAGAAGCATGAGACTCAGCATCACGCATCATCTTGTCGATCTCTTCCTTGTTGAGACCTGAAGATGAAGTGATGGTGATCTTCTGCTCCCGGCCCGTTCCCATATCTTTCGCCGAGACATTGACGATGCCATTGGCGTCGATATCAAACGCCACTTCAACCTGTGGCATGCCGCGCGGCGCGGGTGGAATGCCGATCAAGTGAAACTTACCGAGCGTGCGGTTGTCGCTAGCCATCGGCCGCTCACCCTGTAACACGTGAACTTCCACCGAAGTTTGATTGTCCGATGCGGTCGAGAATATTTCCGACTTGCGGGTAGGGATGGTCGTGTTGCGCTCGATGAGTTTGGTGAAAACACCCCCGAGAGTTTCAATACCCAGACTCAGCGGAGTAACGTCAAGCAGCAGAATGTCTGTTTTCTCGCCCGACAACACACCCGCCTGAACTGCGGCGCCGATCGCTACTACTTCGTCAGGATTAACACTCTTATTTGGTTCTTTGCCAAACAGGTCTTTCACCATCTGCTGCACTTTGGGTATGCGCGTCGAACCACCGACCAACACCACCTCGTCGATCTTCTTGGCATCGACTCCGGAGTCCTTTATTGCCTGCTGCACCGGTCCCTGAAGACGCGCCAGAATCGGTTCGACCAACTGCTCGAACTTCGAGCGCGTTAGCTTCATTGCCAGATGCTTCGGACCTGACTGATCGGCCGTGACGAAAGGAAGATTGACTTCCGTCTCCATGGTGCTGGAGAGTTCGATCTTCGCTTTTTCGGCGGCTTCCTTAAGTCGTTGCAAAGCCATCTTGTCGTTTGAAAGATCGATGCCCTGGTCCTTCTTGAATTCTTCAATGATCCATTCAATCAGGCGTTCATCAATATCGTCGCCGCCCAGGTGAGTGTCACCGTTGGTCGACTTCACTTCGACTACGCCCTCGCCCACTTCAAGGATCGAGATATCAAACGTGCCGCCGCCGAAGTCGAAAACCGCGATAGTCTCGTCCTTCTTCTTGTCGAGACCGTAGGCTAGCGCTGCTGCAGTTGGCTCATTCACGATTCGCATTACTTCCAGGCCGGCAATCTTGCCCGCATCTTTAGTCGCCTGACGCTGTGCATCGTTGAAATAAGCCGGAACCGTGATCACGGCCTTGTCGACCTTTTGTCCGAGGTAGTCTTCAGCTGACTGCTTCATCTTTTGCAGAATGATCGCCGAGATCTCCGGTGGGCTCCATTCTTTGCCACCCGCCTCGATACGCACATCGCCGCTACCCGCAGCTTTGACTTTGTAGGGTACCTGCTTGGTTTCTTCCGTCACCTCGTCAAAGCGACGCCCCATAAATCTTTTGATTGAATAAACTGTATTTTCCGGGTTGGTAACCGCCTGTCGTTTGGCCACCTGACCAACCAACCGGCTGCCGTCCTTGGTGAAGGCAACCACCGAGGGGGTGGTGCGTCCGCCTTCTGAATTTGTTATGACGGTGGGTTCACCGCCCTCCATGACTGCCACCACGGAGTTGGTTGTACCCAAGTCGATTCCTATGATCTTGCTCATCTCTTTTTGTTCTCCAAAGCGATATTTTGCCCGCTATCAGCAACCAGCCGGGTCGCCCCACTAAGAACCCAACGCGCTCAACGCGGCGGATCCGAAGGCCGATTTCTTCCAGTCAGCATTCACCAAGTTTAACTAACCACTTCGGTTCGCAACTCTAGTTGAATGTGCGGGTAATATAATACCTGAGTCTTGTGTTGTCAACTTTAGTGATGGGCGGTTGGGCAGAACTGGATTTGCTAATTGTTTTCGTGGTTTTCCGGGTCTGCTTGGTCGGAAGGAGTCTGTTTTCGGGGTTCATTCATTAGCTTGGAAACAAAAAAGACGTAGTGGAGACCCGAGAAGAGGGCAAATGCAAAAACAGTGGCATAAACGGTGGGAAGGTAATAACCAGTGTAGTAGGGCACGCTGGCCGCAAACATAATCGCTGTAATCCCCACAATTTGCACAGTCGTGTTGAGCTTGCCCAACCAGGATGGACGGAAACCCCGAAAGCCGGTCGTTATGTTTATTGCCGCTGCGCCGACGATGATAAAGACGTCGCGACTGATGACCGCTATCGTTACCCAAAAGGGCACCGGCAAGTGGCTCGGTATTGGTTGCGGAAAGACACTGCGCATCGACAGCACGATAAAAGCAGTCACCATCATGAGCTTGTCTGCGATCGGATCGAGGATGGTACCCAGTTGAGTCTGCTGGTCAAAGCGACGCGCGAGCAACCCGTCAAGGCCATCCGTGAGCCCGGCCACCACAAAAACAGCCAGCGCCAGCACGAATCTTTGGTAGAAGAGAAGTGTAACAAAAACAGGAATGAGCACCATCCTAAAGACGGTGAGCAGATTGGGAACGGTAAGAATACGGGAGGACATTGAATGGACTCTAACGCAAACTGTTCAGTTTGCGGTGGCCGGGGGGCCTCTCAAGCTAACTGCCAACCGCCCGATTGCAAACTAACAGTTTGCTTGATATTGCTGGATGCGGCTATTTGGCAGTTCGTAATTCCAGCAGGGAGACTTCAGGGGGGCAGCCAAAGCGAACCGGTAAAACCACAGTTCCAAGCCCACGCGTTACGTAGATCTGAGTTTCGCCCTGTCGTGCCAATCCCTTAAGCAAACGTCGCCGAGGCCGGCCTGATGCGTTGCGTTCGGAGCGGAGGCTAACCTGGCCACCGTGGGTGTGACCACTTAGGACGAGATCGACTCCAGCACGAGCCGCGCGCCGCAGAATGATCGGATTGTGCGCGAGCAGCAGCTTGAATTCTTCTTCCTGGGAACCCGCCAATGCCAGGGGCAAATCTTCGAGTCCCACCATCGTATCATCCACGCCTGCGAGCCATACAGCCGCGTCCTTCATCTCGAAACGCATGCCTTGATTGACCAGGACCGTCATGCCTTCCGCTCTGAAAAGGTCAGTAATTAGGGCAGCATCCGTCCAATGATCATGATTGCCCAGGACGGCGAACACGCCGTAGCGGGCGCGCAATTTCCCGAGCAGTTCGGCGCAGGGCGCGGCATATTGTCGTTCTTTGGAGATGTAATCTCCGGTGAGCGCCACGATGTCAGGCTGCAGGCTATTGGCTGCATCAACGGCGCGTTCGATTTGCGCCCGGCTGGTGAATGGACTGTGGTGGATATCTGAGAGCTGAACTATGCGAAAGCCATCAAACGCTGCCGGCAAACGCGCCAGGCGGATCTGGTGGTGCTCAATCGTAAGACGGAAAGGCTCGGTTAGCGCCGACCGAGCTGCTTCGCTCAGGTTAAGAGCGAGCGCACGCAGCGGGGTTGCCGATCTACCACTCAAAGACGGGACACTACCACGCTGTTTCCATCTGATAGGAGTTGACATTTATTTGTTTGGTTTCCCTTAAGGTCGCCTTGTAAAGTCGCGGGGCGCAGACTTCAACACTAAACCTGCCAAATTCCAAGTCTACCCTAAGATTTGGCGCATTATAGTGATGAGCCCCACGGGAAGCAACTGTTCAGGCGATAAATAACCGCGTCGCAACAATGCGGGTGGCTCGGCCCGCGGTAGTGGGCGGCTTGCAGAATCAGCCTGGTGGAGAGCAGCGGAACCTCAGGTTAGTAGTCCAAAGATAATACTAGCCCGCAGTAGCGGACCTTAGTGTTGACCATGGAGGTTGGGCTTTCGGGCCTCACCGTGGCCCAACTGCGCTCGGGTTCTTTCGTCAAGCTATTGAACAAAGCATCCAGTTGCTGATTGCCTTTGCGGGCCTTTGCGACTACTTTGCGCCCTTTGCGGTTATTGCCTTCCACTCTTAATAAGACGAAACCGCAAAGAGCTCGAAGAAAGACGGAAAGATCCGCAAGGTTGAAGAGTCGTTTCTGTCATTGCCTAAGCTGAAGTGTTCATGTGGCATAATCCCGAGCGCTCGACATGAAAACAAAACTCATTTTTACCGGCAAGACCATTGTGCCAGTTGCATCTGCCTGCCTGGTCGTGTTGGCCACTGCCGGAACGGTCAACTCAGCTGAAGCTGCCCGTCCTGACACGAGCGCCGGCCACGTACTCGACCCCATGGTCCTGTTGGGCTTGGCCTGCATATTAGTGGTTGCCAAACTCGGCGGCGAATTATTTGAACGGCTTGGCCAGCCGGCCGTGTTGGGCGAACTGGTGGGTGGAATCATCATCGGTAACCTGGTGTTGTTTGGGTTCATTGGCGCCGAAGGACTAAAGACCAACGAAGTGATCGGCGCACTGGCCGAGATCGGCGTAATCATCCTCCTCTTTGAAGTGGGACTTGAATCCGATTTGAAGGAGATGATGGAGGTTGGCTGGTCATCGTTGCTGGTGGCGATCCTCGGTGTGGTTGCTCCCTTCTTCCTGGGTTGGGCCGTTAGCGCTTACTTCATCCCCAACGAGTCACGACTGGTCCATATCTTCATCGGCGCCACCCTGTGCGCTACCAGCGTCGGCATCACCGCCCGGGTTTTTAAGGATCTTGGAAAACTCGCCACCCGCGAAGCGCGCATCATTCTCGGCGCTGCCGTGATTGATGATGTGTTTGGCCTCATGATTCTGGCGGTGGTGGCCGGCGCAATCAAAGCCAGCGCCACCGGCGCCGCCGTTTCGATAATGGGCGTTGGTCTGATCGCGGCGAAGGCTCTAATGTTTTTGATCGGCGCGATTGCCCTGGGCCACTTCGTGATGCCACGTCTGCTGCGCGGCGCTGGACGGCTGGAGACGCGGGGGGTCTTGCTCACGTTGGCTATTTGCTTTTGTCTGTTCCTTTCGTGGGTGGCGGCCAAAGTTGAGCTAGCTCCGATTGTGGGAGCGTTTGCCGCTGGACTAGTGCTTGATGAGGTTCACTACCAGCCGAAGGGCGCAAAAAAGGAGCGAGCCCTTGAGGATTTACTGCATCCTGTAAGCACTTTCCTCGTACCGATATTTTTCGTCTTGATGGGAATGAAGGTTGACCTCAGGTTCTTTGGTTCGGGTGGTGATCGATTGAATCTACTTGGCTTTGCTGTCGCCCTTACCCTCGCCGCTATCCTGGGGAAACAAGTGTGCGCGGCCGGTGCGTTGGAGCGCGGAGCGAACCGGCTGGCAATCGGGATAGGAATGATTCCGCGCGGAGAAGTAGGGTTGATATTTGCGGGCATAGGCGCCAGCTTGATGCTTCCAAACGCCAGCGGGATTAATCAACCCGTCATAGGTCCGGCAGTTTTCGGTGCCGTGGTTATCATGGTTATCATTACTACCCTCATAACACCGCCGGCTCTGAAGTGGTCTCTGGGAAAAACGAAACAAGCCAGAAAGCAGTAGGCAGAAGGCAGAAGGCAGAAGGCAGAAGGCAGAAGTGTGTGGCACTTAATTTTTGACTCTGTTTAGCGAGCGCACTTGTGTGCCTGCCTCGCGCTACCAAAAACCGATGATTGCGCTGTTCCGCCAAGGGGCCCACAAGTGTGCTCTCTAAGCTAATCTGTCATAGCGCAAACATCCACCATCTGGGCCAAGCCGACCCCGAATGGTACGGATCAACTTTCTTCTGCGCGGGCTCACTTTTTACACTTCCTAGCAATCTCCTTGCAAGAGTGTGCCTAAACCATGGCAGACGGTCACGATGCCAACGTTATTCGACTGCTCCCGTCATCAACTTCGATTTCGATGCGAATCCACGGTGCCAGTGCATCCCGCGGGCATGGTCCTTGCCGCACTTCTCCTGTAAAGACCAGTAAGTTTGCAGTGCGCATTTTAGTGCTGCTTTCAGATTGTAATTACGAGTCGCCTGACGAGTTATTAATAGGGAGATTTTAATGAACAACATCAAGGTATGGCCACACATGACAATCGTGGCAGTAGTGATTGCGGTCATCGCCGGCTTTGGCGTGGCCTTCTGGATGAAGAATGAACAAACTGCCTCCGCCGAAGAACTGCCCTCTGCGGCCCGCATCCAGCGAGTAGACGGCGAGGTGGCTTTCAGTGACGGCATCCCCGGTGCTGTTTCCGCCGACGAGAATCCGGAGTGGGTAGCCGCTTCCGTGAATCAACCATTCTCCGTAGGAGATCGCATCTACACGCGCGACAATGCGCGCACCTCGCTCGCGTTTAGCGGCCGCAATTTCGCCCGGCTCAATCCCAACACATCGCTTGACGTAGTTTCGCTTGGAGACCGTCGCACTCAGCTGGCGCTACGCGAAGGTTCGGCAATCTTTGACGTTGGGTATTTAGCACCTGACGAACTGTTTGAAGTGGCCACGCCCTATGGCGCGGTAGATTTTGATGAGCCCGGACTCTACAACGTCGGTTTCGACGACAATGGCGGCGTGCTCGTCTCCGTGCTGAGCGGGCTGGCCCGAGTGGTTGGTCAAGGCGGGTCCGGAAGTATTAACAAAGGCGAAATGTTGACCCTGGTGGGCCAGGCTGCATCGGAACTGGTATTGGCGCGACTGAATGGCGACGATGCCGGACGACAGGTCGACGACTACTATCGCTATCAGTATCCGAATTCTTATGACGGTCGTTACAACAACTACGACGCTTATCTGAGCGACCCCAACTATTACGATCCTTATCGGAACAACGCGAGTTACCAATATACGAGTTCGACCATTCCGGGCCTGAACGACCTGGATTACTACGGTGACTGGCAGAATGTTGACGGTTATGGCAACGCCTGGAGACCGCGGGTAGATTCAGGCTGGGTTCCCTATCAACAGGGTCAGTGGACCAACGATTATCCGTATGGACCAACCTGGGTTTCCAGCGAGCCCTGGGGTTATGCGCCTTATCACTATGGCCGTTGGGCCAACGTAGGTAACGAGTGGTACTGGATTCCCGAGGCAAAGAATACGACCCCGGCGTACGCTCCGGCCCTCGTGGCTTTCGTTCCCTTAGACGACGCGAGTCAAATCGGTTGGGTGCCGCTGGGTCCGGGGGAAAATTATGCCCCGCGTTATTACGACGATAACTGGCAGCCGCGCTATCTGACGCGAGCTGAAGTAGCGCCATCGCAACTTATCAATCTCGGCATTCCAGGCGCGGTATCGGTCGTGCCGATCGATGCCTTCGGTCGAGTAATCAATCCGCGCAGCCTTCGCCGCATTGATCAGCAGAGGTTGACATCAACGAGATCAACGCTGGATCCATTGACGCTGACGCCGCTGAGGAATGCCGTGGTTCACTCCGCCTGGGGGCGAGGCAAGATTGATCTGCCGCCCGGGATTGCGAAGAAGCTTCGTGACACGCCGGTGTTCGTCGGCACCGAATTCAGGGAAGCGCGTTATCGGAAAGACCTGGCAAAGTGGATGCGCGTTGAGCGGGTATCAGACAAGGCGCGAAACCAGAAGTACAAGATCAAGGACAACCGAGATGCCAGGGATGACCGCCGTGACTCGCAGCAAGTGGAGCATGCACGCAAGCAGGAATTAGACCGTCTCAACGGCGAAGCCGCTAAAGGCAATCGAGAAGCCCGGCAGCAGGCGCAACAGCTTGAGCAGCAGCAGAGAAACGATGCTCGGGCGCAGATCCAGGCGAGTCGGGAACAGCAGAAGGCGACCCGTCATCAGCAGAGAACCGAGCGTAAAGCCCAGCAGCAACCGCGAGCAGAACGAGTAGCCAATCCGGTTCGGACGGAAACTCCGCGCCGACAAATGAACACGCCAGAACACAATAAGCATGAGGCGAAGCAGCAATCTCAGGGCGCGCCGAAACAGGAACGCAAACAGGACCAATCCGGTGGTCAAGGCCAGGGAGGTGGAAAAGGCCAAGGCAAAGGCAAAGGAAAACCGTAACGGGTCGGCCTGTCCACCTTGGGAGCGCAGGCATCCCTGCCTGCCGCTCCTCGCCTGACACAAGCGCGACGTGGTGATTCTGCTCGATTCGATCATTATGGTTATCCGTCCGTTTATATTGTTATCAATGAAACGTTCGTTTAGAGGTGGGCCCCGCCCACCGGTGCGCCGTTGGACGAAATCATGGAAGGTAGACAATCAAACGTTCGTTTGGAGGTGGGCCCCGCCCACCGGTGCGCCGTGGATGAAATCATTCAAGGTAGACAATGAATCGAACGTGAAACACAAAACGGGGAACCGGCAACCTTCAGATTGCCCTTTCCCCGTTCCCCTCTTCCCCTTCTTCTCCTACGGCCCGGTAGGCAGACTTATTTTCCAGTCGTTGCCTTCCTTCACAAAATCCATTGTGGTCCATTTTCCCTTTTCATCGAGATATTCCAGGGTGGCCCGATTGCCGTTAATCTTCTCATTGCGGGATTCATCCGTTTTGCCTTGCGGTGTTTCGGACAGCGTCTTCAACTGATCGTCGAGACTTTTCTTTTCTCCGTCAGCCAACATCGTCAAAAACTCGATCACGCTTTTCGCGAACACTCGCTTTAAGCCGGCGATGTCCTTGTTTTGGCGAGCCGCATATCCGGTCTTGTAGGCTTCCGTCGGCGTAGCCAACGAACCTGTGGCGGCGGGAGCTTTCGTTTCTACTTTGGCTACTTCAGGTTGGCTGGCGCTGGCTTGGGGAGTGGCGCTGCTTACCGGGCCATTCTCATTTCCAGTTTTGACTTCTGTTTTGGTTTGGCACGCTGTGGTCCAGGCGATTGTGGCAACAGCAGCCAGCATCAAAGCCGCGCGATGGGATGTCAGTTTCAACTCAACACTCCTTGTCAGGGTCCTGCAGATCCTCTGCGACGTGGTAGAGCGCCGAGGATTCTAAGGTTGAAGTGACAGTGGGTCAATCTGCGCCAACTCCCGATGCTTCGAGGTGGCCACTGCCTAAATCCGATCCGTTTAGAGGTGGGCACCGCCCACCGGTGCGGCGCAGATTAGATCGAGCGGCTCTTTGGAGTGCGCTGACCCTGTCAGCGCTTTGGTCGTCGGCGACCTGTCGCCGCCGTCGGCGTGAAATACAACGCTCACAGAAAATACGCGGTGCTCTGTCCACGCGGGACTGCGGCGACAGGTCGCCGATGACCAAAGCGGTAACAGGTTACCGCACTCCAAAGGCTCCCTCTTTCCGCTCGGGTAGCAGAGGCACAGCTCCAGGTTGCCTTGATCTGAGGAACAAAATCAGACGAGAAAAACTTTCCGCGCCTGACTTAAGGAGTTTTTTCGGCGCGGCGACTATCAACAACCACGCATCGTTGTAGCTACTCGCGAAAGTGAATGTGTCAGGAGCTCCTTCTGCGCCGCTTAAGGAACAACGAACTTAGCAGGGACAGGACTGAGCCGGCTACTGATAGCCGAATGAGATTGGAAATAGCGATCCCTGACGCACTAACACCCGCTCGCATAGCAGCATACGAGTCAGGGCCGTGTGGCTGGACCGTTTGGGCCATCCGGGCCCGCACTACTTCGTCGAGAAAACCTGGATAGAACCAGTTAATTGAAACCATGTTGTAGACTGCATACACAATGCCGGTGCAGACGCTGATTGCGATTCCCACGCTAAGGGCCTGCCAGTAGGTCATCTCTCCGTTGAGGTAATGAATTCGATACCAGCTTGTGCCCACCACAATGCATACCAGGAGCAGCAACAAGCTTACGCCCATGCTCCAGGGCGCAAAGTAAACGCCCGCGAGATACATGGCCACTCCAGCGGCTGCCTGAGCTGCGCCTGCGATTAGACCTGTCCCAATCAGAGGCTTTCGATTCATGGTGAGCACTTCCTCTCCGAGTTGAGCTGGAGTCTGGAGACCGATGTGAGGTTAGACACGCGGCAACTGTTTTTGTTCCGCGAGCTATTGAAAGTAACGCCTTATCTCCGACCCGATCCATCTTCCCACCGGCACCGAGACGCCATTCCCGATCATTCGATACGCATCGTTGTCGCTGCCGGCAAAAGTGAATGCGTCCGGCACTCCCTGTAGCCGCGCATACTCTCGAACCGTATACGGCCGCACGCCATCCGGAAACCTTCGGTCCGCCACCAGTCTCGTGCTCAAGTCTTTAGCGTAATGCGCCACGCAGGTAGGTGCGATGTCGCCGCGTGCGGGATCGCTCACAATCGGACGATCACGATACTTGCCGGCAAGTCGGCGGCCCACATAGTCAGGGATGTGCGGCGTCGGCTCAGGTTCAAGTATCTCTGCCAGCGTGATGGCCCTCGTAGCCGCGGGCTCGCGCCAAGCGAAGCGTCGTCGGCTGCCAATGATGATTAGCCGGTCTCTCTTTTGCGGCAGCCAGGTCGAAGACTTCACTGGACACGCAACATGTACGTAGTAGTCCGGGAGCTTCGTCATTGCTTCCATCACGACCGGGAACTTCTTCATCCCCGGAACATTCTCCACCACGTAAAGCTCGGGCCTCCGGATGGCAACGTGACGGAAGAAATGCAGGAACAAATCGTCTCCGGTGCGCACCCCATGAATGTCGGCAATCGGTGAATACTTTGTGCACGGATACGTCGCCACCATCACATGGCATTCCTTTTCCGACTGAACGAGTTTCTTAGTGATGTCACACTGGACCACTTCGTGAGCGAAGTTTCGACGCAGCGTGTCGCAGCAGAGAGCGTCGATCTCAAAGCTCTGCTGCAATGTCAGACCGCCAGACTGCAGACCGATGTCCATGAGCCCCGCGCCTGAGAAGTAGGTGTTAGCAAGTATTGGAATCATCCGAGCGAGTCCATTTGGGAGCTTAGTTTGGTGTTGCATACTTGGACCTCGCGATCTGCTCAAATGTAATGACGCGAGTTAGCAATCTACCCGGACTGGTTCGAGGTATCCAAGGTGAATGGTTGAAGAGGTCAGGAAACCTGCTAGAAAGCGTTCTTGCATCGACTCAGCTTTCTACGCATCAGGAACCAATCCTCGGCTAGCAGGCTGCTGAAAAAGTAACCTGGCTACATGTTTCAACGTAATAGTGGCGAGTAGTCGAACCTCGCAACCAGGAGAACAGAAACGAATGCGTGGAGATGATCTTCAGCAAGCGGGAATGTTCAGTTACTTGTCGCCA
>JANNJZ010000279.1:0-52597 GCA_031396065.1 Pyrinomonadaceae bacterium
CCAATTCGGCCAGGTCGTGAACGGTCATGCCGGCCCTGAGCGCAGTGGCCAGCACGTCAATGCGTTTGTCCACTCCTTCATGACCGATAGCTTGCGCACCGAGCAGTTTGCCTGAGTCGGGCGCGAACAGAATTTTCAGCGCGATGGGTTCGGCGCCGGGGTAGTAGCCCGCGTGGTTACTGGGGTGAAGATGAATCGCCTGGAAAGGAATCTCTGCGCGACGAAGAGATTTTTCATTTGCGCCCGTGCAGCCGGCGGCCAGATTGAACAAGCGCAGAATGGCTGTGCCCCAGGTCTGTTCGTATCGGGACGGACGGCCGAGGATATTGTCAGCGGCAATGCGACCCTGCCGATTCGCCGGGCCAGCCAACGGAATCAGCGCCCACTGGTCCGTGACGCCATCCCGCACCTCAATCGCATCACCTACTGCCCAGATGTGCGAGTCGCTGGTCTGGAGGTGTTCGTTGATTCGGATGCCTCCGAGTTTACCGATTTCCAAACCAGCATCTTTTGCCAGACTCGTTTCAGGTTTTACACCCAATCCGAGCACGACAGAATCGGCGGGCAATCGTTGACCGCTTTTCAGCACCACAATGGAAGCGCGGGCAGGTTCATGCTCGGAAGGCGGCTCGAATGATGCAACGGCATCATTCAGATGCAGGGTGATTCCGTTTGCACGCAACTCCGCGTGCAGCCAGGCAGCCATCTCTGGGTCGAGGGGCGCCATCACCTGAGGCAACGCTTCGACCACGGTCACACCGAACCCGCGACCCCGCAGTTGCTCAGCCATTTCGAGTCCAATGTAACCGCCGCCGACTACGACGGCGCGGCAGGCCTCGCAGTCTTTTGACCACGCCATGATCTTTTCCACGTCGCGGATACTTCTCACCACGAAATGGTTTGGGTGCTCGATGCCGGGGATGGGGGGTTTTAGTGGCGATGCGCCGGTCGAAAGCAACAGTGCATCGTAGGCTTCTTCGTATTCGCGGCCGGTTTCCCGTTCGCGCACCCGAATGCTGCGCGCCGCTCGATCGATGCGGATGACTTCGGTGTTGATGCGCACATCCAGGTTGAAGCGCGCCTTCAGGCTCTCGGGCGTTTGCACCAGCAAGCGGTCCTGCTCAGCAATTTCACCACCAACAAAGTACGGCAGTCCGCAGTTGGCAAACGACACGTGTGGTCCGCGCTCGAAGATGATGATCTGGCAGTCCTCGCACAGCCGTCGGGCGCGGGTAGCCGCGCTGGCCCCGCCGGCGACGCCGCCGACGATGACCAGGCGTTTGTTGCTCATGCTTTTCACGCGAGCCTCGTCAACTTCTATTCCGTCGTCTTGCCATCGAAGTGTTCGTTATCGGCCTCTGCTTCGTCGCGGGTGTGGTGGACAACACCGTCCCGATGATTCGGCGGCGCATAGATCGTGTAGAGCTTCATCGGAACACTGCCGGTGTTGATGATGTTGTGATTCGTCCCAGCCGGGACGACTACCGCGAAACCGGCTCGGATTTCTGTCCGATTGTCATCGAGAACGGCTTCACCGCTTCCTTCCTCCACGCGGAAGAACTGATCGAGTGTGTGGACTTCCGCCCCGATCTCTTCCCCGGCCTGCAAAGACATAACGACGAGCTGGCAGTATTTCGCTGTGTAAAGCACACGGCGAAACTCGTTATTCTTGACGGCGAGACTTTCGATGTCTTGCGCAAAGCCTTTCATACGACTCCTCCTTCGTTACCGTGCCCGCGGAGCGTTCGACTCAGCTTCTTTTTCCTCAACGAGGTTCGCCACTGGTGAGCACCACCTTGAGTGCGCCCTCTTTTGCCGCGTTTCCAAACGTGTCATACGCCTTCATGATGTCGTTCAGCGCGAAGCGATGAGTCACAAGCTTGCTCGGCTGTAGTTTGCCCGAGCGCACGACCTTGAGGAGCATCGGCGTTGTTACCGTGTCCACCAGCCGTGTGGTGATTGCAATGTTGCGGTCCCAGAGTTTCTCCAGGTGAAGCTCGACTGGTTTGCCGTGGACGCCCACGTTCGCAATGCGTCCGCCGGCCGCAACGATCGCCTGGCAGATATCGAAGGTAGCTGGAATTCCGACCGCCTCTATGGCCACGTCAACGCCGGCGCCATCAGTAAGGTCCAGCACTTGTTGGGCGGCGCGTCCATCCGAGCTATTGATCAGAGTGGTGGCGCCAAACTCTTTGGCGACCGCCAGCCGTTTGTCGTCCAGGTCGATCATGAAGATTGCTGCCGGTGAATAGAATTGCGCAGTTAGCAGAACGGCGAGACCCACAGGTCCAGCGCCCACTATGGCGACCGAGTCGCCAGGCTTAACTTCACCGTTCAGAACACCGCACTCAAAGCCTGTCGGCAAGATGTCACTGAGCATGACCATGGCTTCTTCATCTGCGTCGGCAGGGAAGTGGTAGAGACTCCCATCAGCGTGGGGGATTCGGACGTACTCGGCCTGAGTTCCGTCTATGGTGTAACCCAGAATCCAGCCCCCGTGCCGACAGTGGGAATACATGCCACGTTTGCAGAAGTCGCACTTTAGGCAAGCCGAGACGCACGAGATGATGACCTTGTCTCCAACCTGAAACTCCGAGACGCCGTTGCCTACTTGCTCAACTACGCCAATCCCCTCGTGACCGAGAATGCGTCCATCTGTCACCGCCGGGAGATCGCCCTTTAGAATGTGGAGGTCGGTGCCGCAAATCGTCGAGGTGGTAATCCGCACAATGGCATCGCTCGGATCCTGGATGGCCGGGCGTGGCTTGTCCTCCCAGGCGCGCTCGCCCGGGCCGTGGTAGACCAGAGCTTTCATGGTAGTGGCGGTGCTTAGAGTTGGGGCGTTCGTAGTCGGTAGCTCGAGTTCAGTGGTTGTCATTGATACTTCCTTCCAAAGTTGTTATTGCTTCTCAGAATTCAGCGGTGTGCTCTTGTCCTTTACGGTACCCGGTCGAGACTCGACACGGCACGACCTGGCCATTCAAGTCTGGACTCCCAGTCGCGGCAGCACCCAGCGCATCAGCACGATGTAAGCCGCGAAAAATAGAACCGGCCATAACCATTCAGGCATTATTCTTAACTCCTGGGCCTTTTAGCCCTACATCTTCATGTCCATCTTCTTCATTTCCATCTTTTTCTTGCCTGATTTAGCACTATGCATCTTCGACATCATGCCGAAGTGTTTGAGCAAAGCGTTGGAGTGCGCTGCCACTTTTTTAGAGTCTGGCGCATCGGCCAGCACCTCAGTCTCGAGCGCACTGACCTGGTCCTTCACCATTGAGCGCTCCTTACCCATCTTTTCCATCATCATCTGCATCTTGGCTTTCATCTCAGCGTTCATGCCGTCCATGTGTTGTTGGTGGATCGCTTCCATTGCATCGAGGCAATGTCTTAGTTCGGCAACAGCTCCGCGTGCGAATTCAACGTCCAGAGCACCCGGCTTCACTGCCTGATCACGGAGTGTCCTGGCGAATCCAGACATACTCTGCATGTGAGCCATCATCAGCAGGTGATGCAGCGATTTCATCATCTTCGCCATCTCCGCACTCATGCCTGCCTTCTTTGGTCCGCTTGGTGTGTGCTTGTGTTGAGCCCAGGCCGCGGACGGAATTAGCAGAACCAGCATGATGGCGGTAGCTGCCAGCAAAGAGCGTATGTTCACTCTCATATCGTTACCTTCTCCTTCGGATTGGTTGACGAGGATGTGGGCAGTCAAGGCTGCCCACTATGTGCAAACCCTCAATTCTCTCGCCGTTCGCTTTTTGTGTCTGTGCCCTAACGCACGGAGCAAGGCTCATGCCCTCAACCTCAACATCGCGCTTTGTATTCCTCTCGGTTTCTTTGGGGACAGATATTGATGATTGGCTGCGCTGCGGGAATATGCGCAGTGCGTAGCGCAGAATTCCCAAAAGATGGAAAAGAAATGAGGGGAGTAATTGAAACTTTGCCTTCGGGCACTAGTACCGCGGGGTGCCCCGGATGATCTTGCGGCGAATCCGGCCTGATAGTGGTTTGTCGTCCATCAAGAACATCTCACTGGATGCCTTCCCGATCTCTCAGACACGCAGGTGATTATCGATTCGCGCTGGGATCGCAGCCCGGACATCATGGAGGATCAGGTTACCTAGCCGATCATCTCGTCCCTGCTCGGTGTGCCCAAGGTAAAAGATATACGCGGTTTTTCAGACTTCGGATATTCCTACGTTTACATCATCTTCGAAGACGGATGATCGGCGGCATATTCATAGCTTTCATTCTAGAGCTGGTGGTCTACCCGGTCATCTATGCGCTTTGGAAATGGCACTTTGAAGTGAAAAACATTCTGGGCTGCCGGTGCTTAGGTCGCAGCCAGCCACGGGACGAGCTAACTGTTGGACATGATCCGCCAACGGCGCCTGCCTTTTTTGAACTCGCCATCAGCGCTATTCTGCTGCCGCTGCTTTTTCATCGCCTTCCTGGTTGAGGCCAGCGTTTTCATACCCTAAACAGCCCCCATAAACATGTCGCACACCCAGATCTGCAATCGTTGCTCTTTGAGGTCGAGTCTGGCAAGATTGCCTTGAAACACCACTGACAGACACGACCCGTTGAAAATTTGATGCGTGCCTCACGCTATGGGGCTTCCTGCTTTTTGGGTAAGGCGTGACCGCTCCCTCCGCTGCAACGTAAGAGATGTGAGAAGCGAGATCAGGCGAGCCTGGAAGTGTGTCTGGAAGAAAGGGTGGCTTAATAAATTCCTGAATCCACCATTGTTGACCCGCCTCCAAGTCAGTTCGTTCACCGATGGAGTACTTTTTTTCCATCGCCGATTTGGGTGTTGCTGGTAGTTCACAGGATGGATGTTGGCTCCAGGATACTTCGCCTGAACTGGCTGAGGCTGGCATCATCATGCACGAAGTGAGTGATCAGCCAGAAACTCTGCTGGATCCCTCCCTTGACACCGATCCCAATCAGCTTTTGACTGCGAAGAAGGGGTAAATTGATGGGCAATATTGCTGTGGCGGGGTGCGGTCATTGGGGCAGGAATTTGGTGCGAAACTTTCACGACCTTGGGGGGCTAACACACGTTTGTGATACCGATCCAATCAAACTTCAAGAGATGCAGCGCCTGTACCCGGGGGTGAGCGCGTGCGCTGACTATCAGCAATTGTTGGCGCTTGACGAAATCGATGCCGTGGCATTGGCTACTCCCGCTGGACAACATGCATCTATGGCTGAGTCAGCTCTGCTCGCGGGCAAGGATGTATTCGTCGAGAAACCGTTAGCGCTTCGTTACCGAGATGGCGAGCGCGTAGTTCAGCTTGCCGAGGGCCTAGGTAGAATTTTGCTTGTCGGTCATCTCCTTGAATACCATCCGGCCATTCTAAAGTTAAAAGAGCTCGTCGATACTGGTGAACTGGGAAAGATTCAATATATTTATTCCAACCGCCTGAATCTCGGTCGTGTGCGTAGCGACGAGAATATTCTCTGGAGCTTTGCTCCGCATGATATCGCAGTGATTCTGCGGCTCGTCGGCGATTTACCGCTTGAAGTTACAGCTACCGGGGGCGCCTACCTGCAACCGTACGTTGCCGATGTCACCGTAACCAATCTGCACTTTGAGAACGGCGTGCGGGCGCATATTTTTGTTAGTTGGTTGCATCCTTATAAAGAGCACCGGCTGGTTGTCATCGGCTCAAAGAAGATGGCTTGTTTCAACGACCTGGCTGATCAAGACAAATTAGTCATCTACGATCAGGGTATTGATTGGGTGAACAGTGAACCGGTACCTCGTAAAGGTCTCGGGACGACGGTTGATTTCTCAGCCGAGGAACCGCTCAGAGCCGAGTGTCGTCATTTCCTCGAATGCCTCAAAACTCGTTCCCGCCCCAGAACGGACGGCGGGAGTGCGCTTAATGTCCTCAATGTTTTGCAGGCAAGTCACCGCTCGCTCCAGACTAACGGCGCGTTAGTCCAGTTGAGAACGCGACAACTCGCAGCCGCGACAATCTGAACAGTTTCTGAAGAGTCAGAGTAAACATAATGCCGGCGTCGCAATCTTCCACTGTCGATTCTGACAATACCAAAACAGAAAGAGATTTTTTTGTTCATCCATCAGCATACCTTGATGATGGTTGCGTCATCGGCGCGGGAACGAAGATCTGGCATTTCTGCCATGTCATCAAAGGTGCGCGCATCGGTGAGCGGTGCGTATTGGGACAGAATGTCTCAGTCGCTGATCGGGTCGTGATTGGCAATAACGTCAAAATCCAAAATAACGTCTCTCTTTACTCGGGCGTGATTCTCGAAGATGATGTGTTCTGCGGTCCATCCTGTGTGTTTACAAACGTCGCCAATCCTCGTTCGCAAATCATGCGACATCACTTCTACGAGCGCACTCTGGTAAGGCGCGGCGCAACAATTGGCGCGAACGCAACTATTGTTTGCGGTGCAACCATCGGCCGCTATGCTTTCATCGGCGCGGGTGCGGTGGTGCGCGGCAATGTCTCCGATTATGCGCTTATGCTTGGTGTACCGGCGAGAAGAAAGGGATGGATGAGCCGCCACGGGCATCAACTGAGAAAGTTCAACGCTGAAGGTGTCGCCCTCTGTCCGGAAAGCGGTTGGCGCTACAGAGAAGTCGAGCAGGGCTTACTGCGTTGTCTCGACTGGCACGAGGACGAACCGTTACCCTCCGCCCAATCCTAGTTCTTCTGATTCCATATTGCTCCAGAGTCAAAAGCATTCGATGCACTTGATGCATTAGTGCCTGACGATATTTCAAGGTCATGTCAACCAGTACAACGGCTATTGAAGCCGTTCAATCTGTCAACAATAAGCCGATACCGTTGCTCGATCTAAAGGCGCAATACGTCACCATTCGGGAAGAGGTGCGCGCCGCAATTGAGCGCGTCGTCGAGTCACAGCACTTCATTCTCGGCCCTGAAGTCGAAGCATTCGAGAAGGAAATCGCTGCTTATTCGCAGTCTGAGTTCGCTGTTGGTGTCTCTTCCGGCACCGATGCGCTACTCATCGCGTTGATGGCCATCGGCATCAAGCCGAACGATGAGGTGATCAGTACTCCGTACTCTTTCTTCGCTACTGCTGGAAGCATCGTCCGCCTGGGCGCGAAGCCGGTTTTTGTAGACATCGATCCGGCTACCTACAATCTCGATCCGTCCAGCATCGAAAGGGCTATCACCAAGCGAACGCGTGCCATTATGCCGGTTCATCTTTATGGGCAAATGGCCGAGATGGACTCGATAATGCAGATTGCCGAAAGTTACAATCTGTTCGTTATAGAGGACGCCGCGCAAGCCATCGGAGCCGAACACCGCGGGCGTAGAGCAGGCTCGGTAGGTCACCTGGGCTGCTTCAGCTTCTACCCCTCCAAGAATCTTGGCGGCTTCGGTGACGCCGGCATGGTGACGACCAACGACGCGGAACTTGCCGACAAGCTGAAGTTGCTTCGCAATCACGGTTATCGTCCGAAGTACTACAACAAGGTCGTGGGCGGCAATTTCCGGATAGATGCTATTCAGGCTGCTGTTTTGCGAGTCAAACTGAAATACCTCGACCAATGGACGGAGCAGCGCCAGGAGAATGCAGCAACGTATCGCCGTCTGTTTATGGAAGCGGGACTTACAGACTCAGGCAAGGTCACACTCCCTCACGAAGCAGGGCCGGGACGTCACATCTACAATCAGTTTGTCATCCGCAGCAGTCGCAGAGATGATCTCATCACGCACCTCGAGAACTGCCGGATCGGATGCGAAATTTATTATCCTGTGCCGCTCCACATTCAAGAGTGCTTCGCAGAGCTTGGTTATCAAGCGGGCGAAATGCCCGGCGCCGAAAGCGCCGCCCACGAAACCCTTGCGCTTCCGATTTATCCGGAACTCACTGGCGAGATGCTTGAGTCGGTTGTTTCAGCGATCACCGAGTTTCATTGCGGTAACAGATCCGCGGGTGAGGTTTAATGATGACCGAGCAGCCGGCTCGCTTGCGACCAGTGCATGTAATAGGACCGCGGGAGACCCTGGCAGTCTGGCTCAAGGATCTGTGGCTTTACCGTAACGCTCTCTTTTCGCTATCGGCTCGGGACATTCGGGGTAAGTATAAGCAAGCCTCGCTTGGTTTTGCCTGGGCGCTCATCCAGCCGATGGTCCAGGTAGCTTTGTTCACCTTCGTATTTCATGGAGTTGCGCGAGTGCACACTCCAGTTCCGTATGCGGTTTTTGCGCTCGCGGCGTTAGTGCCGTTCAATCTTTTTCAGCAGATAGTCATGGCGGGGACACCCTCATTTGTCAACGCCCAAGGCATCGTTACCAAAGTTTATTTCCCCAGGTTGTACACAGTGCTGGCCAGCACTGCCGCACCCTTCTTATCCAGCGTCATCACCTTAGCCATCCTGGTCATCGCAATGATCTGGTTCAGAATCGTTCCGTCAGCAAATGTCATTGTTGCGATACCGATGCTTTTGGGAACGTTTCTGCTCGCGATTGGTGTCGCATCTTTTCTCGCGGCCGTTAACGCGAGGTTTCGCGACATCCAGCATGCGCTTCCTCTCATCATGACGGTCTTCATGTACGTCTCGCCGGTTCTCTACCCGCTGGAAATCATGCCGCCAAGACTCCGCCCTCTTGCCCTCCTCAACCCTGTCTCCGGTCTCGTCGAAGGATTCCGCGCGGCGATAATCGGAATACCGCCATACTCATGGAATCTAGCCTGGGGCTCTCTCGGGGTTTCAGTCGTCGTATTCATTGTTGGCGTCTGCGTTTTCGAGCGTACGCAGGCGCGCCTGGTCGATGTGCTGTGAGTACAGCTATTCGAGCAGAAGGCCTCTCAAAGGTCTACAAGATCAAGGCGCCTCAACCAAACGGTTCGACCCGGCTTATTGAAAAGCACGCGCTTCGCGATGTCAGCTTTGAGCTAAGCGAAGGTGAAGTGTTTGGCATCATCGGCCGCAATGGCGCCGGCAAGAGCACGCTGCTTAAAATTCTGTCGCGCATTACGGTTCCGACCTGCGGCCGCGTCACCGTTTACGGCAGCGTTGCCTCACTACTCGAAGTCGGAACGGGCATGCATCCTGAAATGACTGGCAGAGAGAACATCTTTCTGAACGGCGCTCTTCTAGGGATGACGAAGAGCGATATCGTAAAACAGTTCGATAAGATTTTAGAGTTTGCGGGCGTGGCCGAATACATCGATACGCCCATCAAGCGGTACTCCACCGGGATGAAGCTGCGCCTGGCTTTTGCCGTGGCTGCTCACCTATCTGCCGATGTCATGATAGTCGATGAAGTGTTAGCTGTAGGCGATGCTGAGTTTCAGGCACGGTGCCTGAGTGTAATGCGCGATGGTATGAAGACTGGCAGGACAACACTCTTTGTAAGTCACAACATGGCGGCGGTTGAAAACCTCTGTTCGCGAGTTATGTGGCTCGATCAAGGAAGTATCGTGCGAACCGGCAAGCCAGAAGTGGTTGTGCGCGAGTACCTCGGAGACGCCATTACTGCCGCGGGCATGACTCGAGAATTCGCACCTCTGTCAGGAGACGGCCATGATCCGCCAGTACACTTTTCACGCGCGACCGTGACAGGGGCTGATGGCAGCGCGCCAGTTCAGGGAGACGACCTTTTGATCAGCCTCGAATTAGATGTTCGCAATCAGGTGCGAGGTCTGCAGATTCTGGTGGCGCTCTCAACTCTGGAAGGAAACCCTGTTTGTTCGATTTCGAATGGCGACTACCGCGCCGAGTGGGATCTGCAGCCAGGACGGTACCAGGTAACGGTTCATCTCAGCTCCGTCCGACTCATGCCGCAAGCGCACAAAGTTTCGCTGCGCTCGTTCGTTAACTGGGGCGCAGAGGTCTTCGAGGATTGGCCTGACGCACTTACGTTTCACGTGCTCGGCCGAGACGTGCTGGGAAGCGGAATCTCACTTCTTGCGGATCGTGGAGTGACCTGGATTCCAGCTCGGTTTGAACTCTCAATATTAGCCGGGTAGGAAGAAATTGTTGCCGCGGGAGATTTGTCTTTACAGTTGGGGATCGCCGCCGCATCCGTTAGCAATTAGCGATAAGCTACAGCTTACTCGTTCGCGGGACAGGCACCTTGCGAGCAAGGTTACCCAAGCCTCGCTTTCTTACAAACTCCCCGATGGATGGATACCTGCACTGAGCCACTATAGTCATGTTCTCTTATCTGCGTAGAACAACGCGACAGCAGCAAACGCTCTCTTCGTTCGATTATCAATGGGGCCATCTGCCAGATGGTGACGCAATGCTATCGGACCCCTGGTTTAATGAGCAAGTCTGTCAGATCCTGCAGGAGGTCACGGGGGTTAACGCCTCTTGGTTCGTCGGCAAGCGAGTGCTCGACGCCGGATGCGGAGGTGGTCGTTGGAGTGTCGGCCTGCTCCGTCTGGGCGCCCAGGTTACCGCCGTGGATTTCAGTGAGGAGGCACTTAATAGGACGAGATCAGCCTGCGCCGGCCTTGGGGGAGTTGATACGTTGCGAGTCGACTTACTACACCCGCCCGATGAACTTCGCGACCGCCGCTTTGACATGGTCTACAGCTTCGGCGTGCTTCACCACACGGGTAATACTTTTGCCGCCCTTAAGAACGTTACCGGCCTAGTTGCGGAAGATGGGCTCATGTTCCTCTACCTTTATGGCTCCGAATCGTGGGGCATCCGGCATAGTTTAAGCACGAACTGGACTCGGCTCCGGTTAGCAGGGCTTTCATTCGACGAGAAAGTTCAAGCGCTGGGTCGAATGTATCCTGAAAGAGATCTCCATCAATGCTTTGACTTGTTGTCCCCGACGATAAATGATCGCTTTACTTTTGATGAGGTTCGGCGTCAGGTTGAACAGCTTGGCTTTGTTGATGTGGTGCAAACAATCTGCTCCGGTGAAGTGTTTCTAAGAGCTCGCCGTCCACTCTTTGCGGACCTTCAATATCTCAGGGCGGTGCCAGTTGCTAAGCCGACCTTCCTCTCGCACTATTCAGATATAGACCGGACGCGGCGCGACAAGGCTTATGAACGGCGTTATTGGGAACTGGCAGCTCGCGTTCTAACCTCTAAACATAGCAGTCTATCAATCGAACGCATTTGCAAACGGCTGCGGCTATCGCCAGAAGTGTTCCGCGATGCGAACGTGCTCGTCGTTTGCCCCGATCCTATTCTTACTGCCAGTGACCTGGCGGCTGCCGGAGCCTGCGTTACTTGTCTGATTCCTTCAGAGCAATCAAAGGGAGCCTTGAGCGGCGAAGTCCGCACACTCAACCTAAGCATGCTCGATGAGCCGTTAGAAAGTGAAACACGCTATCACTTCATCCTGGCGCTTGGTTCGGCTATTTCAATCACGCGGCGCCCTGATCTGGCTATCAAGAGACTGGTATCACGTCTAGCCCGTAACGGTATGCTCGTGGTAGAGGCGCTCCTTCCCGAGCCAGAGACCACCGCTCACAAGTTGCGTCGTCTCGCCCTCAAACCGTTTACATTCGAACAGAGGGTTGAAAGGCTCTTGCAGAGGCATCCGGAGAAGGGCCTGGCCGGAGCTTTCTCTCTACTCTCCTCGCGCCTCCCTTTGCGATTCACGGAATCAAACCTTCAGAGCTCCTTGCAACAGGCCGGGCTTGGCGAGGTTATCTGCGACATCGACGACATCAATCTATTGGCCAGAGCGCGCCAACGCGATGGGAATATGGCAGAGGATCCGAGCTAAAGAATGTGTGGCATTGCCGGCATTTATAGTTGGGAGGGGTCGTCATCGCACAGCGAAACTGTAGCCACGATGACTGCTCGGCTGGCCCACCGCGGGCCGGATGGTCAGGGCCTTCACTCTGAACCGTCGCTGTCCCTCGGCCACAGACGGCTGGCAATCATCGATCTATCCGAGCGCGGACGCCAACCCATGTCAAATGAGGATGGAACGGTCTGGCTCACCTTCAATGGGGAGATCTATAACTACCAAGAACTGCGTCGCCAACTTGAATCACGCGGCCATCGGTTTAGTTCTGACTCTGACTCGGAAGTCCTCATTCACCTGTATGAAGACTCGGCTGAGGATCCTGCTAACTTTCTCAAATCGGTCCGTGGCATGTTTGCTTTCGCCATCTGGGACCGCACGCGGGCGCGGCTTCTGCTGGCCAGAGACCGGCTCGGCATCAAACCTCTTTTCTACTATCTTGGAGATACGTTCATGACGTTTGCATCGGACCTCGATGCACTGACGGCCTGTCCGGAAGTTCCACAGAAACTCGATTGGACCTCGCTTTACGAATATCTGGTTCTGCTGACAGTGCCGGGGCCGAATACGATATTTCGAGACATTCAATGCGTGGCCCCTGGTTCTATGCTCCTGATTGAACGAGGTAATGTCCGTAAGCAGTCGTATTGGAATCTTGCCTCGATACCTTCAGAGCCGATCCGAAACGCGCGCGAGGTTGATGAGGCCTTAGAAGCGACGCTCTCAGATGCCGTTGGCCAACATCTTGTCGCCGATGTAGAAGTCGGAGCGTTCTTAAGCGGCGGAGTCGATTCGGGATTGGTCACAGCACTAGCCACTGAGCGGAACGGTCAACCATTAAGGACTTTCGCGGCCGCCTTCCCGGGAGAGCAGGTTGATGAGGGACCATGGGCGCGCGAAGCCTCCAACAGGCTCGGCACAATCCACACAGAGTTCGCTTCAAACGGAGATTTTCTTGGAGACATTGATCCGGTAGTCGAGGCGATGGATCAGCCGATGGCGCTCACCAGCGCGGTTTCGCTATTCCAACTGGCCCGGCAGGCGCGCGAATCCGTTAAGGTCGTTCTAACGGGTGACGGCGGTGATGAACTCTTCGGCGGGTATAGTCGCCACCGCCCATATCCTGCTCCATCCCGGTTCGCAGGTTGGATTCCGGAAGTAGTGAGACCGGCTGTCGGCGTCCTCGGATGCGCGGCACTGCCTGAGTGGGCAAGACATCGCTCCCAGGTGCTTGGCAAGTTACATACGCTTTCGAAGTCATTGGCCCGTGATGAGGCTGAGCTTTACACGCCCCGACTCTATTACCTCCAACCAGCCGATGCGCTGGCGTTACTGCCGCCGGAAATAACATCTGAGGTTGACACCAATCGCTACCTCAATCATGTGAGCTCGCTCTTTACGAGTTGCCCAATGGCCGATCCCCTCACGCGCAAGCTCTTCGTTGATCTGCAAACGTCTCTGGTTGACGAGATGCTGTCGAAGGTGGATCGCATGACGATGGCCTGGGGCTTAGAGGCACGTGTGCCTTTGCTCGACCACCGCGTAGTAGAACTCAGTATGAACATTGCCGGCTCTCTAAAACGCGATGACGTTCAAGGCAAGCTGCCGCTGCGAAGGATGGTCGCGCGCCGTCTGGGTCATGAAACCGGAGCGCGTGCCAAGTTTGGCTTCAACTCACCTTTAGAAGGTTGGCTGCGTAACGATACGACAACGCGAGCGGCGTTCGACAGCCGCTGGCAGGCCGTTGAAGATGCTGGGGCTTTCGATGTCCTGGCGCTACGAACTCTTAAGGGCCGATTTGGTTCGGAGGGCGGCCCCAGTGCAATGAATCTGTTTACGCTACTCACGTTCGGACTTTGGGCGAAACAGCGAGGTGTGCGGGCGCAATGAAGGTCCTGGTCCTCAGTACTTGTTACCCCAGGCGCAGCCAACCCTACAACGGCATCTTCATTCACCGCCAGATTCGCGCACTAGCTGACCTGGGCATAGAGTGCCATGTATTGCAGCCGGTAGACTGGTCGCCGCCCTCGCCGATTCATTTGCTCGACCGGGGTTGGCAATATAGTCATCTGGAACGAAAAGACATGCTGGCGGAGGTCGAAGGCATCCCGGTGCATCACCCAACGGTTTATCACCCCAGGCCGAGCCGGTTTTTCCCCGGCGACTATTGGGAGCGGGTCGGGCGAAGTGTGAGCCGTTATCTTGAACGTCGTCCCGGACTGCGGTCAGCCGACCTGCTTTACGCGCACTTTCTCTGCCACGAAGGATATGCGGGACTGATCGCGGCCCGCCAGCTTGGCATCCCGCTGGTCGCGATTGCGCGAGGTGATGATGTCCATGGGTGGCCCGCTCGCTGGCCGGATCGCCAGCCAAAGTTGGCGGCAGTTTTAAGAGAGGCCGACGGATTACTGGCTTGCAGCGCCGGGCTTGCTCGCGATGCGCTGCAGTGGGCGACAGAGGGTCTCGCCAGACCCTTTGAGGTCGTCTACAACGGCATCGATACTGATCGCTTCTCACCTTCAGAGAGCGTGGAGCAAAAGCAGGAAACACGACGTAGTTTGGGATTGCCCGCAGAGAAGCGATTACTGCTGTCGGTGGCAACGCCCATAATCGAAAAGGGCTGGCTCGACCTACTGGACGCCTTCGCCAGGATATTGGAGAAAGCTCACGAGTGGGATCTTGTGATGGCAGGCACGGCGCGGGCAGGCGATGATCTTGACCTTTTGGCCGAAGCGCAAGCACGCGGTCTCGGAGCGCGAGTGCACTGGCTCGGGACTATCTCCCCGGACAAGATGGCCGACCTTTATCGCGCTGCCGACGCTTTCGTATTGGCCAGCCATAATGAAGGGCTCTCCAATTCGATGATTGAAGCGATGGCAACCGGGCTGCCCATCGTCGTAACTGCGGTGGGCGGGCACTCTGAGATTGTGGATGATGGGGTCAACGGCCGCCTCGTTCCCGGCCGCGATGTTGATCAGTTGGCCGCCGCATTGGGAGAAGTTCTTACAGATCACGAAAGGTCTGCTCGGCTCGGGCAAGCCGCTCGGCAGCGGACTGTGCGGGTGGGAAACTACCGCACTAATGCTGCTCATCTCTTGAGTTACTTTCAAGAACTACTTCGCGACTCAAAAAGGTTGAGAAGCACTGAGGATAAGATCGGGACGTGTGCGGAATCCTCGGCATTCTAAGTAACGGCCCCGGGCCTTGTTCGGCCCTGGTGTCGCAAAGCCTCGGCTTGATGGCCCATCGCGGCCCCGATGGTGAAGGGCTTTGGACCAATTCAGGTAGCCCTCCATTCGTGACCCTGGGGCATCGGCGGCTTGCCATCATCGACCTGTCCCCTGATGCAGCCCAGCCGATGTCGAGCGACGATGGTAGGCTTCACCTTACCTACAACGGCGAGATCTACAACTACGTCGAGTTGAGGCACGAGCTTCAAGCTAAGGGCCATCGATTCCGCTCGCGCAGCGACACCGAAGTCATCCTTCACGCCTATCAACAGTGGGGACCTGGCTGTCTTGATAGATTCAATGGGATGTTCGCCTTCGCCATCTGGGACGAGCGAGAAAAGGAGCTCTTCGCAGCGCGGGATAGGTTCGGAGAGAAACCGTTTCACTACACGTGGGACCCGCAGCGCGCCTTCTTCGCTTTCGCTTCGGAGATCAAGGCGCTTTTGCCGCTGCCTGAAGTTGATTGCTCGCTCGACGATCGGGCCCTGTTCCGCTTTGTTGCTTTTCAGGAGCTGGCGGGCTCGGAGCAGACACTATGGCGAGGCGTCAGGAGATTACCGCACGCACATTGGCTGCGGGTGTCCTGTCGGGGCGACCGCTTCGATCTAACCGTAGGCCGCTACTGGGACATTGATCTGGAGCGCCGGGACGATATTAGTTTGAAAGCTGCCGCAGGGAAGTTCGCCGAGCTTTTCGCGGACAGCGTGCGTTTGCGGTTGCGCTCCGACGTCCCGGTGGGTTCGAGCCTGTCAGGTGGTCTCGATTCATCCGCCGTTGTTTGTCAGATTCACGCGCTTGGAGCGGCGGTTGGCCAGAAGACTTTTTCCGCGAGGATGGAAGACCCCGCGCTGGATGAAGGGAAACACATAGCAACGGTGCTCGCCAAGACAGCCGCCGAGGGCTATGAGGCCTGGCCGTCGGCTGAAGAGCTGACCCGGTTATTCCCGCAGCTCTGCTACCACCTTGAGGAACCGTTCATACAAACGAGCCAGTTTGCCCAGCACCTGGTGATGCGACTAGCCGGCGAGAATGGGGTGACCGTGTTGCTGGATGGTCAAGGAGCGGACGAGATGCTTGCAGGCTACACTCCGTACTTTCTGGCCCGCTACTCTGACCTGGCAGATCACTGGAAGTTGCTCACGCTCTGGCGCGAGTGGCGGGGCTTCGGAGCCAGGCATCGCAGACCCTTCCCCCTCTCCTTCCGAATGCTGGCATCCAGGATGGCCTCGGGCACCAACCGCCACTCCCGCACGGGTTCAGCCAATGGGGTTCGGAGGCCGTCGATCATTTGGAGCGACATGGCGTCGTGGTTCGAGACGGAATGGCTGAATGAGTTCGCAGACGAATCGTCACCTCAGTTCCCAGCCGCCAACAGAGACAGCCTCACCCTGAAGCTATATCGCGACACTATGTGTGGTGAACTTCAAGAACTGCTGCGCTATGGTGATCGGAATTCAATGGCGTGGTCGCGGGAGTTGCGACAACCATTCCTGGACCATCGCCTGGCCGAGTTTCTTTTCGCCTTACCAGCGGAGTACAAGCTGGCGAACGGCGAGACGAAGGTCGTTATGCGGGCGGCGATGAAAGGACTGGTGCCGGAAAGCATATTACGGCGACAGGACAAACTCGGTTATCAGGCCCCACTGCCCGAGTGGTTGAAGGGCTCGCTCTCAGAATGGGTCGTCGAACGGCTGGAGCAAGCGAGCAACCAACTTTCGGGGCGGGTGATTGCCGAGTCGGCAGAGCGATTTCTACATGATTTGGGTTCATTAACTGAGTCCGGTTCGCGCGCCGTCTTCACGCTGCTCACGCTCGCGGAGTCAACGCGTCAACTGAGCCAGCTGGCGAGCGAGTGCCCTAATTTGTAACGCAAACTGTTAGCTTCCAATGATTGAAGGGCATTCAACGGGCGCGCAAGCCGGGGTCCCCAGCGGAGCAGCTCCGCTGGGGTGGTCTTACAGCTTGCGTTACAAAAACCAAATTAGGCCACAAGCAGCTGGCGAGCGGGTGCCCTTTGGCCGCATGACGGTGTTTTTCGTAGTCTTGAATGAGATGTTGACGGGAATCGTTCCCTCGCAGGTGATTGCTCCGGCCCGGGCTTACGCGGCGGCCTTTCCTGATCTCTCTGTGAGAATCGCTTTTCTGGAGCCGGCGCGCCTGGCGTTCAGTCGCGGAGCCAGGACTCGTTTGCATGAACTGAGGCGTGTCTGGCCGGCCGGCCAGATGCAGCTATATCCCTATGTCGGCAGACTCGGTAAGTTCTCACCAGCATTTACTATCGCCGTGCTGTTGCGCTTCGCCGTGGCGAAGCGGTCAACCCGATTCCTGCTGCACTGCCGTGGGCCTGAAGCCACGATCCAGGGTGCTCACGCTGCGAGGAGGTTGGGCGGTCGCGTTATCTTCGACGCGCGCGGAGCAAGTGATCACGAAGCAGTTTTGCGACTGGCTTTGCAGGGGCGGTCGGCTGAGAAGGATCTGGTTGAACGCTCCGCACGACGGGGAGCTTCGGACGACCAGCGCGCCGCCGAAGAGGCAGATGCCGTGGTTGCCGTTTCCCAACCGCTGGCTCGACGACTCGAGAAGATGATGAACGGGGCGGGCAAATCGGTCGCAGTGATACCTTGCTGCGTGGAAGAGCCTGGGGTCATCCCGGCCACGAATGCAGAGATTCGAGCGAGATTAGGGGTTGGGTCCGATCAACTGTTGCTCGTGCATGTCAGCAGTGAAGCACGCTGGGAGGCCTATGATCAGGTCATCGACTTCTTTCGCGAGGTTCACTCGATAAAAGCTTCGTGCCTGCTCTTCTTGACTACCGTCGATCCGGCTCTGGTTACCGCTTCTCTCGCTCAGCAGGATCCGATACGTCAGCGGTTGGTCGTTCAGAAGGTGCGTCCCGAAGAAGTCAGTCACTACCTCGCCGCGGCAGACGTGGGACTGCTGTTACGCAGACCGCATGAGGCATTCAGAGTGGCTAGTCCAATCAAGTTTGCAGAGTATCTCGCCGCCGGATTAGCCGTAGTGGTGAGTAGCGGCATTGGCACAACGGGAGAAGTGGTGGAGGACCATGGGGTGGGAGTCGTCATTCCAGCTTCAACCGAGACTCTGACCATCAACGGGATTGCGGAGCGGCTCGTTCAGCTCCTCGAAAGAGATCGCGATGGCGTTCGGAAGCGGGCCTTGGCAACCTGCCGGGAGCTCTTCGTGTGGCAACGATACACGTCAACGATTTCCCGACTATACGGTATTTGATAAGAAATGTGCGGTACCACTGGAACCGAACGGCACCGGCCGCCGCCACGCAGGTTCATTCTGGTTCCCGGTGCAGGTCGTGGTCTGGCACTTTGAGTTGGGGAGCTTCATGTGCTTGATGTGAATGAGAGGGTCCAGCGCACTGTCCTGATCCTTGCGCACGAATGTGCGCCCCATCATCGACCGGAGTCTTCGGTGGGCGCGCAAAGACCGGCTCAGTTTGCAAAGTACCTGCCAGAGTTTGGCTGGCGAGCCATAGTGGTATGCTGCGATTCAGCTCGCCGGAGAAAGGCGAGCCGAGAGGACCTCGGTCAAATCGCTGCGAGCGTGAAGCGGGCGTTGCGAGACGCCGATCCAGCGTCGTCGGTCATAGTGGCCACGCCATCCATGTCCTGCGACGGTTTACTCGATCGGTTCTGGTGGTCTCTGGCTTCGGCTGGCAAACGATCTCCACTAACAGACCTAACTCGCAAAGCGCTCACTGTCGCAAAATATTTTGCAGGAGACTATTCCCAATCGTGGCAGCCTTGCGCACGAGCGGCGGCAGCAGCCATCGCAGCAGAGGTCAGCATTGATTGCTGCATAGGCGAACACTCGCCTGATGCCGGGATTTTTTTGGCGCGGTGGTTCTCGAGTACCTACGGAGTCCCCTGGGTTGCGGATTTCAGGGACCCGATCTTGCAACCACTGACGCCGATTGCGCGAAGGCTATACCGACCGATCGCGAAACGTTTGTTGAAAACTGCTAAATCTACAGTCAACGTGAATCGTGTGTTGGTAGAGATGGACCATCAGATGTTTGGACGTCCCGCCTGGTCGATTCCAAACGGATTTGACCCCAGTGAGTTTCACGCTGCAGGGTCCAGTGAGAGATCCGAGCGCTTCACGATAGCGTATGCCGGCAACATAATTTCTGCCCAGCGGCTGGAGATTTTTTTTGAAGGGCTGGCGATATTGAAAGGCGCCCTGGGAACAGGAGCGCCAAAAGAAATGGTATTTGTCTATCGTGGTTTCTCATGGCAAAGAGTAGCTGGGATGGCCGAGGCCGCAGACGTTGCAGACCTTGTTGATGTAGCAGGGTACATCGAAAGAGACAAAGTTCTTGGCCTTCTGGAAGCTGCAGATCTGCTATTGCTATTGTCCATTGCCCACACCGACAGAGAAGATGCCTATCTCACGAAGGGTCTCTACCCGGCTAAGGTGTTTGAGTACTTCGGCGCGCGCAGACCAATCATCTGTGTACCGGGTGATGGCGGACTTCTCGATGAGCTGATCGAAGAGACCGGCACAGGTGTGATCGCTCGATCGCCAGACGAAATAGCCGGATATCTCAAGCATGCGATCGCGGAGTGGAAGAGCGGACGCTCGCTTGAGTACCAACCAAACGAGCTAGCGGTGTCGAAATATACTCGCCGCAGCCTCGCGCGGCGGATGGCCGCAGTTCTCAACCACGCAGTGGGTCTCGTCCCTGAAAGGACTGAGAGCGGCAGAGCAGGGGAGATGCTCAGCAGCGAAAAGGACACGCTCGAAACCTCTCGCCCAGCAGTCGCGACTCACGACGCTCTAGCTTAGGCATATTTGAATATGTGTGGTTTTGCAGTCTATCTCGGTACTGACCTTGAACAGGGAAAGTCGTTTACCGAACGGGCCAACCGTCTGCTCGCCCATAGAGGACCGGACGATGAAGGAGTGTTCGTTGGAGATTATGTGGTCTTCGGCCACCGCCGCCTCTCCATTGTGGACCTTTCTGCAAGGGCACATCAGCCGATGACCTCAGCAGACGGACGATGGGTGATCGCCTACAACGGCGAAGTCTATAACCACCTCGACCTACGCTCGAGACTGTGTAAGGGATGGGCGTTTCGCACCCATAGCGATACGGAGACAGTGCTGGCAGCGCTCGCGCTGCGCGGCCCTGGTGCGCTTGAAGAGATGGTCGGTATGTGGAGCCTCGCGCTCTGGGACACGTGCGAGAAGAGACTATTTGTTTCGCGCGACCGTTACGGGCAGAAACCACTCTATTGGCGCTTGTGCGATGACGGCAGTCTGGGGTTTGCCAGCGAAATTCAGCCGTTGCTCGAGACCGGAGAGCACCCTGCCATCTACGAACCTGCTCTTGCTGAGTTCCTCGCCACCGGGAATTACGGCCATCTTGCTGAGAGAACTTTTTTTCGCGACGTGTTCGAGTTCCCGCCCGCGCACTGGGCCTGGGTTTCTGCCCGAGATCGGCGTGTTTCGCCCGTGCGTTACTGGCGCTTCCCGATTGCTGCGGAGAAGGAACGCAGGCCTTATGACGACACAGCGCGGCGGCAGTTTAGGAGCGCGTTTGAAGAGGCTGTCAGCTCACAGCTTATGTCAGACGTGCCGGTCGGAGCTACGCTCTCGGGCGGAATGGATTCCAGCGCGGTCGTGGGGATCGTAGCGTCCAAAGGTACCGCCGACCCGCTCTCAGTGTTCACGGCGCAAGCCGCCGGCATGCGATTCGACGAAAGCAGTTATGTGAGAGCGGTCGAGGAAAAGTGGCCAGGTCGTTTGGATATTCACTGGGTGCCGCTTGAAAGGATGACGCTTTCCGAGGTGCTGACAGAAGCGATTCGAACACAGGAGGAACCGTTCGGGGACCCGTCAATCGTAGCTCACGGGTTTCTAATGGACGCGGCGAAAAAGGCGGGCATCTCGGTGATCCTCGGAGGACAGGGCGGCGACGAGTTGCTGTTCGGCTACGCTTACATGGGACATGCCTTGCTCGCCTCGTCGTTGCGCAGGGGCAAAACGAGATGGGCGCTCGCCGAAGCTCGAGCCCTGCAGCTCGATAGACATTCGTTACTAAGAATCGGGCTTTCCGCGGTCCTGCCTGGCTTCGAACGCAAAGTTCGCAGCCGTCTTAGACTGCGACGTCGAGGCTGGTTGACGCCGGCTTTAAGGAACGGCGTAATGGACAATCTCCCGGCGTTAGCTGCGACCAGCGACAGAACTTCGGTATGGTTGGAAACCATTGAGCGCCTCGCGCTCCCTCACCTAACCCACTACGATGACCGGAGCGCAATGGCCCGTTCGATTGAGGGGCGAATGCCGTTTCTGGACCATCGCCTTGCCGAGGTCGTGGGCTCGCTCGACGAAAGTGCGTTCCTGAACGGCGGTCATCAGAAGCGCATTCTGCGAGAATCCTGTGGCGATCTAATCCCGCAGCTGGTGCTCGCGCGGCGAGACAAGATCGGCTTCTTCACCCCAATGAGAGAGATACTGCGGACGGAGCTTGAATGGGTACGGAGCTTGGTAACCGACGACTACGCCCAGACACTCAACGTGTTCGATGTGGGGGAGATCAAGCTCCACCTGGACGCGCTGCTAGCTGGTAATGACCTGGGCGACTCCGCACACTGCGTCTGGCGAGCTCTGTCAGTGCGGCTATGGGCCGAATGCTTTGCAGTGAGCCCGATGGAAGGCCTTAGAGGTGCAAGCCGACGATGATCAATCGGATGGCGAAACCTCTCCGCATCCTGGCCGCGGCCGAGCTTTGGCAAGGGAGCAATGCCTACGCATACGTCCGCGCTTTTCGGCGTCTAGGGCATTCTCTGAGAGTCGTTCCCCCTGAGAACTATGTCCCTGGTGCGTGGCATAGCAAGCGCTTACGCGTTTTGCGTCGCACGATGGAAGCGGGATTTATACGTGAGTACACCAGGGCTCTTATTGCTGAAGCAAAGCAATTGCGGCCACACATCTTCTTTGTATTCAAAGGTAGGTACGTTACTGCCGAGGCCATCAAGGCTATTCGAGGGCTCGGCGCCACGGCAATAAATTTCTATCCTGATGTCAGCTTTATGGCGCACGGAAAGTATATCCCCAGGGCGCTGCCTGTCTATGATTGGGTGTTCACCACCAAGACTTTTGGTGTAACTGACCTGGAGAAAGTATTAGGTGTGCACACGGCATCATTTCTGCCACACAGCTATGATCCGGAGACTCACTTTCCAGTTGAGCTGGACGATGAAGACAAAGCGGCCTATGAGTGCGACGTCTCGTTTGTCGGCACCTGGTCACCAAAGAAGCAGAATCTTATTGAAGAGATCGCTGATCAGCTTCCTTCCATTCGCCTTCGCATCTGGGGCGGGCAGTGGGAATCGGCTCGACCCTCTCTCGGATTAAACATAGAGGGGCGCGGCGTGTTTGGGCTGGAGTACTCAAAGGCTCTGCTTGCCTCAAAGGTCAACCTTTGTATCCTCAGCGAGGCTCGCCGAGGAGCCTCAAGCGGCGACCTTATTACGTCGCGGACATTTCATATTCCGGCAACGGGTGCGTTCATGCTGCATGAGCGATCAGCCGAACTGGTCAACTATTTTGGAGAGGGAACTGAGTGTGGGTGTTTCGAGACTGGCGCAGAGCTGGTCGAAAAGATCGTTTACTATCTGGAGCGGCCTGAGGAGCGCAAGGCTGTCGCGGCCGCGGGCAGGCACAGAGCCCTGAGCTCAGGCTACTCCGTTGATTGTCGCGCGACTGAGATCCTAAAGAAAATCGCCGAGTTGCGCGGCGTTCGAGCGGAGACGGTTCAAGCCGGATAATGAACAGAGCCCTAACCATTTCACAAACCCTGGGCCTTATCAGAAAGACACCTTGGTTGGGTCCGGCATTACGCCGGTGGGTACGTCGATATTCAGAAGGATCCGTTGTCAAAATTTGGTCTGGAGCAGCAAAGGGTTTGCACTGGAAAAGGTCTCATCGATATGACCCGGCGCCCTGGCTGGGAACCTTTGAGCCTCATATCCAGGACTTCCTGCAAAGGACCCTTCGTCACGGCGATGTCTTCTATGACGTCGGTGCTTATGACGGATTCTTCACCGTGCTCGCCGCGCGCCTTGTGGGTCAGGAGGGCAATGTCGTCGCGTTTGAGCCACATCCTACTAACGCTCAAAGCGTGGCCGATCAGGTCAAGGTCAACGGATTTAAGAATGTCGTGCTGATTAATAAGGCGGTCTCGTCCGCGCCCGGCACGGTCACATTTTGCGCTGGTAAGAGTCTTTCGATGGGATATGTTGGGGCTCCTGTTCGTGGCGGGGAAGTGATTGAAGTAGAGGCAATCACACTTGACGATGTCCTTGAGGATCACCTGCCGCCGTCCATCGTGAAGGTTGATATAGAGGGCGGAGGCGTAGACCTTGTCAGGGGCGCGCGCACGGTGGCAGAAAAGCACCGGCCAATCTGGATTCTCGAAGTCCACAATCATGAAGAAGAGACGGCCTTCAAAAACCTTTTAGTCCCGCTAGGCTACCGGTTTGAATCTCCCAATTCTGAGCCAATCGCCACGGACCAGGGTCTCCCAAACCATGTCATAGCCTTATGCGAATAACTGGTTCAGAAATCTGTTCGCATAGAGAGTAGTGGCCCAATTAGGTTTTTTTGTAACGCAAGCTGTAAGACCACCCCAGCGGAGCTGCTCCGCTGGGGACCCCGGGCTTGCGCGCGCGTTGAATGCCATTCGATCGTCGCAAACTAACAGTTTGCGTTACAAATTAGGCCACTACCGGATTGAGAGTCGCGACGGCTGTAGGCATCCCGGTAATCTGGAAACTGGGGTCCGATCGGGCTGGAGGCGGGTTTGTGCTGGGAGAATGACCTGAACCTTGAGCGGGTAGCGCGATCAGTATGCAAATGCGACAGGCGTTCAATCTGGTCAAGCAAATGGGACCGCGGTGGGCTGCCTATCGGGCCGGCTATTCGCTTCAACAACGAATCGGGTGGCTCGAACGGCGCTTTCCGCTGGCCGAGTGGTCCGCTTATCGATTGAGTGAGCTGGCGCCGGATTATTCGACCGATCAATTGACCCGTTTCCTTCGGGAGCAGGCCCAGCAGCTTTTCTTCGTTCATCCGGGCCGACGAAACCGTTGTCGCGCCCGGTTGTCGGAACTGACGTCAGGGAGCGACGACCGGGAGATTATCAATGAGGTCGAGGCGGCGCGCCGAGGAGAATTCCTATTCTTCTCCCATCAGCGTCGCGCGGTCGGGTGGCCGCCGGCGTGGCATCTTCATCCTGAGACGCGGGAAGAATGGCCCACCGCGCATTGGAGTCAATTGCCTGACATGGGGCGCTCAGATGTGAAGTGGTTGTGGGAGCTTGGACGGTTCGGAATCGCCTACGCCGTCGTACGCGCTTACTGGCGAACCGGTGATCCACAACATGCCGAGACGTTTTGGCAATCGATCGAAAGCTTCAGAGAAGAGAATCCGCCGAACTGTGGCGTTCACTGGATGTGCGGCCAGGAGTGTTCGTTCAGAGTCCTGGCCTGGTGCTTTGCACTATTCGGCTTGCTCGATGCGCCGGCGACGACCTCCGAGCGCGTGGCCCGGCTCGTCGAAATGCTGGCGGCGCATGGAGAGCGCATCGAAGGCAATATCGGTTTTGCGATTTCGCAAAAGAATAATCACGCCGTCAACGAAGCTTTGGCTTTGTGGACGTTAGGAATTTGCTTGCCGATGTTGCGCGCGGCGCCCAGATGGGAGGCGCGTGGCCGCGATGTTTTGGAGCGGGAATCCCGGCGGCAGATTTACGATGATGGCGCCTACATTCAGCACTCGATCAATTATCATCGCTTGATCCTTCAGAGTTATGCCTGGGCGATCCGCTTAGGCGATGTGTGCGGGCGCCCGTTCTCCGCTGAAGTGCAGGACCGTTACCGGCGCGCCGCGCAATTTCTTTATCAATTGACTGATGCGCAAAGCGGGCGTGCGCCGAATTACGGCTCGAACGATGGGGCGGTTCTGTTTCGACTCGACTCCTGCGCGTTTGCTGACCATCGCCCGACGCTCGCGCTCGCTTGCTGGCTATCCGAAAAACGTCGTCTCTATCCGCCTGGCGCGCAGGATGAATCGATGCTGTGGCTTTGCGGCGAAGAGCCGTTTGCCGAAGAGGTTGATCCGCCGGCGAGGATAGACCTGGCCGCGTCAAGCGGAGGTTACTATACGCTCAGGGCCGGAGAGACATGGGGCATGATTCGGTGCGCGGAGTATCGCGACAGACCGGCGCAGGCGGATATGCTTCACCTTGATCTGTGGTGGAGAGGCGCCAACATTGTGGCTGACCCCGGCACCTACTCGTATAACAGCCCTTCGCCCTGGAATAATGGATTGTCCGGCACCGGCGCTCACAATACGGTTCAGGTTGACGGCCTGGATCAAATGACGCGGGGGCCGCGGTTCACCTGGTTTCACTGGAATCGTGGCCGAGTCATTCGCCGGTGGGTTGACGAAACTGGAAGCTTGAAACTGTTCGAAGGCGAACACGATGGTTACGAGCACCAATTGGACCTCGTTCACCGCCGCGCCCTGATGTTGGTGGACGGGCGACTCTGGATTGTCGTCGACGACGTGAAAGGCGCAGGCGCGCATCAGGTTTCAGCGCATTGGTTGTTTCCGGAAGCGCAGATTCGGTCACGTTCCAACCGATCGTTTAACTTGTGCTCCGCGGTCGGAGATTTCACCGTCTCGTTTTTCAATTTTCCTTTGGGTGGAGAGCAGGCCGACATGACCTTCGAAGTTGTCCAAGGGGCCGGCGACTCACTTTACGGCTGGTTTTCATCAAGGTACTTCCAGAAAGAACCGGCGCTCGGCATCGTGGCTGCCAGCCACTGCCATCTTCCAGCGCGAATCGTGACTCTAATTTCGTTTGACGCTGCGACGATCAGCGAGTCTGTGAGTGCGACCACACTGACGGCCCAGCTCGGAACACGCCGATTCAAGACTCAGTGGCAGGCCTTTCCGTATCACCCGGAAGAGTCATTCGTACAGTCAATGGCTTTTCTATGAAATGAAGATTCTCTACGTGCAACAGCATTTTGCGACCGGCCAGGGGGAAGCCGGTGTGCGCGGTTATCATCTCGTCAAGACGTTAGCCGAACGCGGGCATGAGGTGACGGTCGTCTGCGGCCATAACTGGCGCGATCAGTCGCTTCACTCCGATGGCGGCCGGTTGGTGGTCGAACGAGAAGTGGACGGATTCCGCGTCGTGCAAATAGGAGTTTTCTACTCGAACCATCAAAGCCTCAGCCAGCGGCTTTGGTCGTTTGTCCTGTTCGCAGTCGTCGCCACCTGGGAAGTGATGCGGCGCCGCGCTGATTTGATTTTTGCCTCATCAACGCCGCTTACCGTGAGCATCCCAGCGCTGTTTGGGCGAATACTTAAAGGCACGCCTTATGTTTTTGAAGTGCGTGACCTGTGGCCGGACTTGCCGATTGAAATGGGGATCATCCGCAATCCGCTAGTGAAGCGAGTTCTGTACGTGTGGGAGTGGGCTGCCTATCGTTTCGCCTGGAAGCTGGTGGCCCTGGCGCCCGGCATCCGGGATGCCATCATCCGAAAAGCGAATGTGCCTGCCGCGCGCATTGCCATGATTCCCAACGGCAGCGACACGGAGAATCTTCGTCCGCTAGGGCACGCGCCCCGAACGCATCTGCCGATTGGTGAAAACGTATTCGCGCTCGGTTACACCGGCACGCATGGCCCGGCCAACGGTCTGGACGCTGTCCTGGATGCGGCGGCCGTGTTGAAGCGTCGCGGCGTAAAAGAAATTGCTTTCGTGCTCATCGGCGACGGGCGCGAGAAAGGCCGCCTGATGCAGCGCGCGGAAGCCGAGGGGCTTGACCAGGTTTGCTTCGTCGGACTGTTCAACAAGTCTCAATACAACCGCGTCCTGGCCGAACTCGATGTCGGCATGCAAATTCTCAGGAACGTGCCGGCCTTTTATTATGGGACATCGCCCAACAAGTTCTTCGATTATCTCGCCGTGGGCAAACCCGTGCTCGTCAATTACCCCGGCTGGATGAGCGATCTGGTCACGCAACATGGTTGTGGTGTGGCGGTGCCTCCGGAGGACGCTGAAGCCTTTGCCGATGCCGTAGAAAAATTCTACGCCGAGCGCCATCACTTGAGTCGAATGGGTCAAGCCGGGCGGGCACTGGCCGAATCTGAATTCAGCCAACAGAAAATTCTTATTGAACTGGCCAGGTTTATTGAGGAGCGGCCGACGGTGAAAGGGCCTCGGCCGGTGTTGGCGAATCGCAAGCCACAACCCCGGACCGAAGACGTATGAGCCATCTTCCCGCTGTGTTTCCTACCTACGCATGAAAGATGAAGCATTCCCAAAATCGGCAAAAGGGTATGCATCAAAGCGTGTTTTTGATGTTTGTCTGGCTATCAGCGGCCTGGTCATGTTGTCTCCGGTTCTCTTGTGCGCCGCCGTCATGATTCGGCTCGGTTCGCGTGGCTCAATACTCTTCAGGCAAGAACGTATCGGACAAAATGAGATGCCGTTCAACATTCTCAAGTTTCGCACGATGGTTGTGGGAGCCGCCGATGGGGACCGTGGCAGCGTGTCGCTTCGTCATGATCCGCGTTTGTTTCAGGGTGCCCACACTTTGCGCCGGTTCAAAATTGACGAGCTGCCGCAACTCGTCAATGTGTTGAATGGGACCATGGCCATCGTCGGCCCGCGTCCAACCGTGAGAGAGGATTATTTGCGGATGAACGAGGCGCAACGAAGACGCTCTCTGGTCAAGCCAGGGATGACGGGCTTGGCCCAAATCAATGGAAGCACTTCGTTGATGTGGCCGGAACGAATCGAATACGATCTTGCTTACGTTGCCCAATCAAGTCTTGGGCTGGATGTGAAGATCATTCTGCGAACCGTTTGGCTGACGCTGACGGGAAAAGCCGAGACGCATCCGTTGGGAGACACCGAATGGCCGGAATAGCATCGCCACGAGTGGTCTGTGTTGGGGCAAACCTGGAAAGCGAGATTATCCCGAACGGCTTGATCGCGATCCAGGCCAATGTGGTTGGTCTGGTCACGGTGCCCCGGATGTGAACGAATATGTGCGGCATTGCAGGCATCATCACCTGGAAAGACACGGACGCTGGCATGCGGGTCGAGCGCATGACGGCTTCGCTGGCTCATCGTGGGCCGGATGATTCGGGCTCTGTAGCCGCCGACGGTGTCTACCTTGGTCATCGACGTTTGACCATCATTGATCTCAGTTCTAACGGCCATCAACCAATGTCCAATGAGGACGGGTCCGTTTGGATCACATACAACGGTGAAGTCTACGACACCGGCCCCATACGCGACCGCCTCGAGTCACGGGGCCATCGCTTTCGTTCAAACACGGACACGGAAGTCATCGTGCATCTCTATGAAGAAAACGGAACAGCGCTATGGCCCTATCTCAACGGGATGTTCGCCTTCGCGATTCACGACCGCCGCCATCGAAGGCTGTTGCTCGCCCGCGACCGCCTCGGCGTCAAGCCGTTGTATTACACATTTAAGGATGGCGAATTGCTCTTCGGCTCCGAGCTCAAGGCGATCTTCGCTGGACTCGGCTATAGGCCTTCGCTTCGAGCCGACGTTCTGGGACAGTATGTCCTCGAGGGCTATGCCTCCGCGCCGGACACGGTTTTTGAAGGAATTTACTTGTTGCCGCCGGGTCATTATTTGAATGTGTCGCTTGATGAACTCGCCGAACGCCGTATGCCTGAGCCAGTCGAGTATTGGGATGCGGCATTTACCGGCGACGACCTGCGCCCAGCAGAAGAGATCGAAGCCGATCTCGAAATGGTGCTGGCGGAAGCGGTGCGGATGCGGATGGTGGCAGATGTTCCGCTGGGCGCGTTTCTCTCTGGGGGCATCGATTCCGGCTCCATTGTGGCGTTGATGGCGCGGGCCAGCGCTGAACCGGTGCGAACGTTCACCGTTGACGTGCCCGGCACGGATCATAGCGAACACGAGAAAGCGCTGGCGGTGTCGCAAAAGTACCAAACCGAACACATCGTCACCGACTGCACACACCACGGCGCAGAGGACTACTGGGCGTGTATGGCGCACTTCGATGCGCCGTTCAATTGCGCATCGCTTTTGAATGCCTGGTTGGTGAGTCGCGCCGCGCGCCGGCATGTGACCGTCGCCCTGTCCGGCGATGGCGGCGATGAACTCTTCGGCGGATATGCCCGCTATCAGGATGTCGCGCATCCGAGACGAACGTTCGTCGGGCTGGGCTTGTTCCAAACGCTGGGAGAACGTTTGCCACATGATTTGCGGGGACGGGCTCGCCTCATCGAACCGGGCAAAGATGATTTTTTGCGAATCTTCACAATGCGCCACCCCGTCTCGGTGGAGACTGCCGAACTGCTCGTCGGTGCATCGCTCCAACCGTGGGTGGATCGGATGCGCGCTATTTATGAGCGTTACCCGGCCGATCGGATCACGCGCGCGCTCTACTTCGACCTGAAGACGTATATGCCCGATCAAATTTTGGCCAAGGTTGATAGCGCCAGCATGGCTGTGTCGTTGGAGGTGCGCGTACCGATGCTGGATTACCGTGTCGTCGAATTGGCTGGACGCATCCCGGCGGCCCTGAAGATACGCGGAGGCACAGGCAAGTGGATCCTCAAGCGAGTCGCGCGACGACTCCTGCCTGACTGGTTGATCGAGCAACCCAAGGTCGGATTTGATCCGCCGCTGGCCTCCTGGGTTTTCGTCGCCGAGATGGATCAACGATTGGGTGAACTGTCGCGCCCGGATGCCCGCATCCGTCAGGTGCTTGACGGCAGGCTCGTCGATCGTTGGATCACGAATGTGTCATCGGGTTCAAGTTGGCGCGTGCCGCAGCGCGCGGCTTTGTGGGGCATCTATCAACTCGAACGATGGATGCAGATGGAAGGCGCTTATGCGGCTCGCTAGATTACTTGTCGGGTAAAGCTTGATGTGAATGAGTCAAGTTTTTGGGTCGGGAGTAAAACAGAGAGTTAACCGTGCTGCGGTGATAGGCTTTGCGGCTCTGCCGCCTTCCGTGCGGAAAGGCTCGGCCTTTCCGATAGCGGCCTCATTCTTCGAGGCTGCGCCTCTGATGTCGCGCGGAGGCATAGCCTCAAAATAAATAGAGGTGCCGGTGAGGCGGAGCCTCACTGCACGGAACGCGGCAAAGCCGCAGAGCCAAGCTTAGAGACAAAGATTCCTGTTGTTCTATTTCCGATCCATGTTTATCCGCTGAGAATTCGCGGCCAAAAAAACGCGCTCTGATCTGGACTTCCTGAGAAGTTGAAATTGCACAGAACCGAAATGAAGGTCGTGCTGCGCGAAGCAATCCAAGGTATCGTCCCTGACGCAATTCGCCGACTGCGCGACAAGATGGGATATGCCACACCGGAGCAGGTATGGCTATGCCAAACGGAGCCTCAATGGTTTCAACGCAGCGTGATGGCCTCTGCCGAGGCTGCGCCGGAGCTGTTCGATCGAGACAGGGTAGGGAAACTTGTCGATGATGTGATTGCCCAACGGCAGCCGTTTTCTACCATCGGCTGGCGTATTCTTTGTTTGGGTCGCTGGCTCATGAATCTCAACGAGGATAGGCCGGTGGCCCCCGCCGTTGCGAACAGGCCGATAGCTGATGCCGCTGTTCCTGCCGGTCGCCAGCGGGTGACGTCTCGACGGCCTCTAAAAGTGTTGGTCGTGACGCCTGTCTATCCGACGCCGAACGACGCGCAGGCGGGCATTTTCATTCGCAATCAGATAACTCATCTCTCGCGTCAGGGAATTGATTGTCGCGTGATGACATATCATCCGTCGCCGCCACCGTTCCCGCTGTGGGTGTTTCGACGGTCCTGGGTTCAGTACTACTGGCGCCGCCTCCGTAGTCCTGGTGCGCCTGGCGGTATTCCGGTGGCTGAAGTGTTTTACCAGCGCCGCTGGATCGACGATGAAGATGTCGTGCCGGCGATTGGAGAAGCGTTGGCCGATTATGTCGCGCAGCATCCGGAGTATCACGATGTCGATGTCATCTATGCGCATTGGCTGTGGACAGGCGGCGCGGCGGCGCTCGCGTTGCGTGAACAGTTCGGCTGGCCGGTTGTGGCCATTGCCCGTGGCAGCGAAATGCATGATTGGCATGCGGTCCGCCCGCATTGCCGTCCCTACGTTGAGCGTGTTCTGCGTGAAGCGGATTGTATTCTGGCCAATTGTGAAGACCTCAGGGCGCGGGCCGATGCACTGGTCCCAGGTTCTTCCGCACGGATGCGGGTTATTTACAACGGCTGTGACTCAGAGATATTTCGTCCTTCTGCTGACAGATCAAGTCTGCGGCAGGCATTAGGTCTAAATCTCAAACGAGTCCTGCTTTTTTGCGGGGACATTATTGAGCGCAAGGGGATCCCTGAATTGACCGAAGTGTGGAACAGCTTTTCGGCAATGCACAAAGGGTGGATATTGGTGATGGTCGGAGCCATTGTTGATCGCAACTTGAAGGACAGACTTCAACAGGCTGGTAACGGTCAGGTTATTTTCACAGGTCGATTATCACATGAGCAGGTGTTGAATTACATGCAAGCAGCCGATGCCTACATACAGCCGAGCAGGCTTGAAGGCTTGTCGAATGCGACCATGGAAGCTATGGCAGTAGGCTTGCCCGTTGTCACTACCGATACGTCCGGTCAACGGGAATTGATTCAGGCTGGGATAAACGGATGGTTGATTCCCACAGGCGACGTGGTCGCACTGCGTAGAGCGCTTGACGAACTAGCGCGAGACCAGCAGCTCGCCGAGCGCCTCGGAGTGGCAGCAAGAGAAACCATAGCTACCAGGTTCGACCCGCAAAGGGAAACGGAACGATTGGCTGAACTCCTGAGTGAGACTGCAGAACGGAGTAAGCAAGGCCGCCAGCCAGGAATGGCCCAAGCGGAATCATACCGAGAGCTAGTTGAGCCGGCCGAAAAGGGTACTGCTCGACCGAACGGGACCAGCCGGCGCCACGCGAGTTCATTCTGGTAGTTCGCGTAGTTTGTGATCGGGCACTTTCAGTTTTCAGAGACAACATAATCGCTGGAGCCTTGAGCGGCGTATAGCCGAGTTCTCAGTTGCAAGTTGGTTTCGTTCCTGCAGGCAGAGAGACGGTAGCGCGGAGTAGGCCACCGCCATGGTCGGATCAAAGATCAACCTCGCCATTTGAGCGAAGCGCGGCTGAGCGGATCGAGTGGAGATGTTGGAAAAAATGACCGAGTTGCGGGGCACGAGTCTTGAGGTACACAAGGTATGACGCTACGCCTCGCCGTCATCTTGAGCCATCCGATTCCAAACTTTGCCGCGTGGCATCGAGAGGTCGCAAAGCTCACGGACATAGACCTGCGCGTTTTCTTTTGCTGCGACTGGGGATTGAACGGCTACACCGATCCGCAGTTTCAAACCAATGTCCGGTGGGACGTGCCGCTATTAGACGGTTACGCTTCAGAATTTCTGCCGATTGCCCAACGACCCGAGCGTTTACGTTTCCGGGAGGTTGACAACCCACAGGTCGCCGCCGTGCTTGACCGCTTTGACCCGGATGTGGTGCAGCTCTTTGGCTACGCTCATCGAACCAACTGGAGGGTGGCCCAGTGGGCGCACAACAGACGCAGGCCCCTGCTGCTATTTTCCGATTCCAACGCGAGTGAACAGCACACGTGGTGGAAACAGGCAGCAAAGCAGATATTCGTGCGGCAGTTTTACAACAAAGTAGATGGAGCGCTCTATGTGAGCACGAATAACCTCGCCTACCATTTGCGGTACGGGTTGCCGCGCGAACGCCTCTTTCCGGGAGTGATGCCTACCGACCGCGACCGGCTCCTTGGAGCAGTGGCTGATCGAGAACAGGTCAGGCGAGCTGTGCGCGACAGACTGGGAATTCCACAGAATGCCTTCGTAGTTATCCTCTGCGGGAAGTACATTTCGCGTAAGATGCCCATCGACCTGGTAGCCGCTTCGTGGGCTGCCAACCGGGAAGGCCTACCGGTCTGGTCGTTGCTGGTAGGTGAGGGGTCTCAGAGGGCTGCCATCGAGGAATTCTGTCGCCATGAGAAGGTCAATAATACCGTCCTAACCGGCTTTGTGAATCAAGCCAGCATACCCGACTATTATGTTGCGTCCGATGTAATTGCGCTGACTTCTTCCCAAGAGAATTACGGTCTGGTTGTCAGTGAGGGTACGTGCTTCGGTCTCCCTGTGATTGTGAGCGACCAGGTAGGGTGTATAGGTACAAATGATGTTGCCCAACCGGGAACCAACGCTATTGTCTATCCTTGTGGCAACCGAGAGCGGTTACAAGAAGCGATCAAAGATATGTATGAGGACAGAGAGCTTTATCTGAGAATGTCCAAAGCCTCAACGCGGATATCCGAGACTCAGGATGTGGCTGCGGCGGCCAGTGCCCTTGCGGCTGCGACCTTTGAACTGCAAAAACTTGGGATTCGTTAACCATGGCTACTGTTACGGTCACTCGATTAGCAAACACGGCGAGAAAGGTCAGCATTGGTCTTTATTACTTCGGCATTCTATTAGCCATTGTTGGCGCGCTTTCACAGACTCTCGAATTAATGGCGGCGGGGACTCTCGCTACGGCCCTTGGATATGCGCTGAGAGATTATTTCAGCGCACGCCCCGATAGCATTAGTCCCATGACCGTCAATGCTCTTTTTTTCGGTGTCTGGATCGGGCTCGGGCACCTCATAGCGTGTTTTGTAGTTGGCACTGTCTACGAAGAGACCTTTTACTCTTACTCAGCAATGAATCTTCTCTTAGAGGCGCAGTATCTGGCCACTTTGACCGTCATCGTTCCTTTGGTCGGCTATCGGTGGTTTGCCAGGCTCCACCTGGTGCCTCGTCGATTTCTCCCTCGCGTCCCGGCAGTCGCAGTTGAAGTCTCAGACAAGACCCTCTTGATCCTCTGCCTGGCGATGTTTGCCTTTGATTGGGCCGCTAAGCTTTTTAATATTCCGCTGGAGTCTCTAGGCACATTCGCTTCCTTTTTAAGTCGTACATCAGAGGTAGCGATCTTCCTCTTAGCCTGGCACTGGCTCGGCCCTTCTCCAACACTTCCAAAGTGGACGCGATGGCTTCTCATTCTTGGGCTGACTCTTGATGTGGTTTACTCGGCTATGTTTAGTTATATGCGCGGCGAAGTGGCATATCCACTCTTTGCGCTCTTTCTTGCGTTTCTATTGCGTAAAGCTGTTACTAAACGGGTTGTTGCAATCGCCTGCGTGGTCATTTTTGTTTTCGCCGTCATCTACAAAAGTAATGGTGAGACGAGAGGTCAGGGTATTTTCGGATTAGAGAGGGTCGAGATTCTCCTGAAGGAATTTCGGCTGGATCGTGCTGATAGCAACCTTGTGGGCGCAGACAAAGGGGGCGATTCGGCATTGATGGTGTTGCTCGCGAGAGGTTGCAATTTCGGCCAACTGAGTCAGGTGGCGCGTATTGCCGACGAAGAAGGATACTACTATGGAACAACGCTCGAATACCTAAGTTATGCATTTATCCCACGTCTAATCTGGCCGGAAAAACCTTTGATCACACCGGGCCAGTGGTTCGCAGAGAAGATCGGTCACGGCTCTCGACTAAGCGACACGAGCTTTAGCAATTCCATCAACATGTCTGTCGCCGGAGAACTCTATCTAAACTTTGGCTGGATGGGAGCGGTCGGTGGTCTCTTGCTGTTGGCTCTCTTTTACGCAGTCGTCTGGGAAGCAACAGACTTCTACGGCATGCGCAATAACCCGACAGGACATGCGCTGGGGGTTTCCATTTTGGTGCAGGCAAACGGCGGCTCTTCGGCGGCCGCGATCGTGCAGCTCATTTTCTTCTACCTGGGGATGTTAGGAATCAGCTGGCTGTTGCTCGCTTTTGTCGAGAAGAAGAGATCGGCTCACCGGCCGCACATGCGACGGGTGGCTCGTTCGAGCATCACCAGCGGCTGAACAGAAAAACGACTCTCATTCGGTAGGCTTCCTGGCACCGGGCACATATTTCTGAGCGCTAATTGACAATTGATTTATGCTCTTGCTCGTGACGGTTATTTCAGGCGCAGGTTACGGAGGCATTCAGACCGTCAACCAACTCTTCATGGATGCCGCTCGCCGCGCCGTTGTGCCGGGGGTCATCGTCTCGCTCCACGACTCGCCGGACGCCGCATGGCTGAAGGATTGGCCGGGTTCATTTTGCGCGGCGAGCAGTGTGCCGAAGCTGTTGGCGGGCGCTTTGCGGCGTTACCGGCACGCGCGCGGCTCGGTGATTCTGGCGACGCACGTCGGACTCGCGCCGCTGGCTCGTTGTTTGAAAGCCTTGTCGGGCGGGCGTTTCTATATGTTTCTGCACGGCGTGGAGGCGTGGGGGCCTTTGCCGCGCCGTACGCGCTGGGGCCTGCGGGGGTGTGATTCGTTCGTCGCCAATTCTCAGTTTACTCTCGATAGATTTTATGAGAGCCATCCGCAATTTGCTGCGACAAAGGGTGAAGTGTGCCATCTCCCGGCGCGTTTGACGCCCGCGGATGATGCACCGTGTGAACGCAGATTGCGCGTGCTGACCGTCGGGCGTTTGTGGGGGCGCGGGATGCGGAAAGGGCAAAAGCAAATCATCAGCCTCTGGCCGCGCATCTTAGAAGCATTCCCTGAGGCCGAATACTGGATTATCGGCGGCGGCGAAGGCCAAAAAGAATTGACCGATTTGGCGCAGCAACACTCCGTGGCGAATTCAATTAAGTTCACCGGCGCGATTTCCGACATGGAACTTTCCGAACTTTACCGCGCCTCCGCCGTCTATGCCATGCCGAGTTGGGGCGAAGGCTTCGGCCTTGTCTTTGCCGACGCGATGGCGCACGGGTTGCCGTGCATCGCTAGTAAATCAGATGCCGGCAGCGAAGTGGTCGTGGACAGCACGACGGGCCTGCACGTTGACCCGGAAAACGCAGAAGAAATTTACCAAGCGCTGGTGAAATTGCTGCGGGGTGACGGTTTGCGCGCGCAGATGGGCGACGCGGGACGGGCGCGGGCGCAGGAACTGTTTTCGTTGGCGAGTTTTGAACAACGTGCCGTGCGCCTCATGCGCGGCCTGTTTTGAGTACCATGCCGGAAACACAAATTAGCGATTACCGCAGCCGTCTCTATGGCAACTACGTTTCGGCTTTCAAGGGCCACCGCGCGGCGGACGCGGAGTTGGCCGGATTCAGACGCCAATTCCACAGTTACGACCATTTGCTCAGGCCCGTTTTACAGGGCCGTGTGCCGGAGTGCGCGTTGGAGATCGGCTGCGGGCCGGGCGGGTTTTTGTACTGGGCGCGGGAACGCGGCTGGCCGGTGACAACCGGCTTGGATTTATCGGCGGAGCAAATAGCAGTCGCCGGTGAGTTGGGTTTGAGCGCGGAAAACGTCTCTTTTCAGCAACATCTGGCAGACAAAACAGCCGCTTACGACCTCATCGTTGCGATGGATTTACTCGAACACCTGACCCGCGACGAGGTGTTTCAATTTCTCGATATGTGTGCGCAGGCGCTGCGGCCCAGTGGGAAGTTATTTCTCACGACGCCCAATGGCGCGGGGCTTCGGCCCGGCCCCGTGGCGCACGGCGATTTGACGCACGAAACGATTTTCACTCCGCAGACGATTCGCACCGTCTTGCAACTAACCGGCTATCAGGACATACAGATACGCGAAATCCGCCCGCTGCCGACATCGTTCTTTTCACGTCTGCGCGGGCTTTTGTGGCGCGTGATTCGCCGTTACGCACAACTTCTCGATATGGTCGAAAAGGGCACGACCGCCTGCGAAGGTGTCTATTCCCGCGTGATGGCCGTGCAGGCGCGGAAGGCAGCCGGCGGGAGTCAGAAGCAGGAGGCAGGGGCCGACGGCGGTAACATTCTTAGTGGGAATAGAAGAACAGACTGATTTGAGCACCCGCGTGCGGGCGTTTTGGAACGAGGAATCCTGCGGGGAACGCTACGGCGTGGGCGAAGGGCGCGCATTTTACGAAGTCCACGCCCGCGAGCGTTACGGCCTGGAAACGTGGATAAAACCTTTTGCGCGGTTCGATGAAGGCGCGGGCCAGCGCGTTTTGGAAGTTGGCGTTGGCATGGGCGCGGATTATCTGGAATGGCTCAAAGCAGGCGCGGATGCTTACGGCATAGATTTTACCGCGCGCGGCGTGGCACATACCGAGAGGCGTTGCCAATTGCACGGATTTACGCCGAAGGTGATCGTAGGTGACGCGGAAAACCTGCCCTATCCAGATGATTCGTTCGATTTGGTTTACAGTTGGGGTGTGGTGCATCATTCGCCGGACACCGCGCAATGCTTTAGGGAAATCGCCCGCGTCTTGCGGCCGGGCGGTTGCGCCCGCGTGGCGATTTATCATTTACGTTCGTGGGGCGTGGGGCTGATTTGGGCACGTAACGGACTGCTGCGCGGCAAATTGCAAGGCCCGCGGCGCATCGTGGCCGACAACTTGGAATCGCCCGGCACAAAACTCTACACGGTGAGCGAAGCTCGGGAACTGTGCGCGCCGTTTTCGCGCGTCGTCGAAATTCGCACGCAACTCGGCCTCGGCGATTTGCTGACGATGAAGCCTTCCGCCAAATACGCCGACCTGTTTTCGCAATTTCTTTTCAAAGTCTATCCGCGCTGGCTCATTCGCCGCCTCGGGCATCGCTTCGGCGGGTATCTGCTCATCGAGTGCGCGAAGTGAAGCCAAAAACTATCTGGATTCACGCGTTGGCGGCCAAGGTGGGCGGCGGTGTCACTTATTTGCGGAACGTCTTGCCGCAATTGGCGGCGCAGTTGGCGGGACGCAATGTGCGCGTGGTGCTGTTCTTGCCGGCCCCGATTGAAGGATTAGTTTACCCCGATTTCTTTGACGTGCGTGTGCTGCCGCGCGCCTCGCGCAATGCCCTGACCCGCATTATCTTTGACCAATTCGTGCTGCCCTGGCGGTTGTGGCGCGAAAGGGCCGACGCGCTTTTCTGTTCCGCGAGTTTTGCGCCGCTCTGCAAAACAACGCGTACAGTTGTTCTTCTTCGTAATGCCATCTATTTCGATCGCAATCTGTTGGGCCGCGAGCTACCGGCGCGCCGGCGTTCGTGGCGTCTGCAAAGCCTGCTCATCGCCGCGGGTGCGTACAGCTGCGCGGCGGTGATGTATCCCAGCCAGGCCATGCGCGATGTGGTCGAATTGGGGTTCCCCTCGCTCAAACCACAAGGCTTCGTCAATCATTACGGAGTATCGGAACTGTTCGCGCAAAGTTTTCAACCCCTGGCCCCCAGCCCCCAGTCCCCAGCCCCTCGCTTCCTGTATGTGATGACTTACACGCTGCAAAAAAATCTCAACTTTTTGCTGCGGGCGTTGATACAGGCGAAGGCGGAAGGCGTGCCGGTGCAATTGGTCTTGACCTCGCGCCTGGATGACCGTCCACCTGCTTGTTGGGAGGACGATTGGAAGCTGATACGCGAACACAAACTGATCGAGTCCGGTTATTTGCGTCCTGTCGGGCCGCAGTATGGCGCGGATTTAATTGAACTGTATCAGGAAGTTGACGCTTGTGTGTTCGCGTCGTTTTGCGAATCTTTCGGGCATCCGTTGGTCGAGGCGTTGGCTCTTGACAAGCCGCTGGTCTGCGCCGATTGGCCTTACGCCCGCGAGATTTGCGGCGATGCGGCGCTTTATTTTCAACCCGATAAACCGGAAGAGTTGGTTGCCATGTGGCGCAATTGGAAAACGTCAACTTCCCGAGGTCAGCCGGTCATACATGACGAACTTTTAGCGCGCTTTTCGTGGCGCGACCATACTGCACGCCTGCTGGAGTCTTTGCTGAACGTGGAAGTCTCCGCGTTCCGCAATCCGTAATCATATGTGTGGTATCACAGGCTTTTTCGGTAAGTTTCCGTTGGCACGCGTCTATGCGATGAACCGTCTGGTCGCGCATCGCGGGCCGGATGACGAAGGCTTCTTTACGGACGAAAACAACGGCGTGGCGCTGGGCCACCGGCGCCTGTCCATCATTGATTTGAGCCCGGCCGGGCGGCAGCCGTTGGCGAACGATGACGGAACGCTGCACCTAACCTTCAACGGCGAGATTTATAACTACCGTGAACTACGCGCTGAATTGGAAGCAAGAGGCTATCGTTTTCGCACCCAAACCGACACCGAAACCATTCTGCACCTCTACGACGCCGAGGGCGACGATTGCGTCAAGCGGCTGAACGGCATCTTTGCCTTTGCCTTGTGGGATGGGCGCCGCCAAAGGATGCTTGTGGCGCGCGACCATTTCGGCATCAAGCCTTTGTATTACAGCGAGCTGCCCGGCGGTGTAGTGTTTGGTTCGGAACTCAAATCGCTGCTCGTCCATCCCGAAATCTCGCGTGAGTTAGACCAACAGGCCATTCACCAACACCTTAGTTTCATCTGGTCAACCGCGCCGCACACGATGCTGCGCGGCGTGAAAAAGCTGGAACCGGGCTTTCTTCTCATTTTGGAAAAAGGGCGCATCGTCAAGAAAGAATGTTTTTACGATTTGCCTTACGACGGCACGCGCTTGGCTGGCACCCGCGCCGAACATCTGGAACAACTCCACGAGCTCTTGGCGCAAGCGGTTGAACGTCAACTGGTAAGCGATGTTCCGGTGGCCGCGTTTCTGTCCGGAGGACTGGATTCGTCGAGCGTCGTGGCAATGATGCATCGCGCTGGTGTGGAACGCCCGCGCTGTTACACGATAAATTTCGGCGAAGACGCGCCGGCGGACGAAAACCCGCCCGATTTGGAGTTTGCGCGCATCGCCGCGAAGCACTTAGACGCCGATTTGCACGAGGTTTACGTTAAGCCCGACGTGGTTTCCTTCATCGAAAAGATGGTTTACGTGTTGGACGAACCGCAAGCCGACCCCGCTTGCATCAACGTCTCGCTCATCGCCGAACAGACCCGCGCCGACGGTTACAAAGTTCTGCTTTCGGGCGTGGGCGGCGACGACATTTTCACCGGCTACCGCCGCCATCTGGCGTTGCGTCTGGAAAAATTCTGGGGCTGGCTGCCGCAACCGGCACGTAACTTTTTGGCTTTCGGTGTAAAAGACTTAGGCGTCGCGGGCAAATTCACGCGCCGCCTCCACAAGTATTTCGCCAACGCGCCCATGTCGGCGGAAGACCGTCTGCTGACCTATTTCGTCTGGAACACGGAAGAAGTGCGGCGTTCGCTCTACGCACCGGACCTGGCGCGATCGTTAGCGGATTACGACACGCTCGAACCGTTGCGAAACACCCTGTCGCGTATCCCCGACGAACACGACCCGCTCAACCGCATGTTGTATTTGGAGGCCAAACACTTCTTGCCTGACCATAACCTTAACTACACTGACAAGATGAGTATGTTGCACGGCATCGAAACCCGCGTGCCTCTTTTGGATTTGGACTTGGTAAGATTCGCGGTCCATCTTGCGCCGGAGGAAAAACTGGTCGGATGCAAGCTCAAATCGGCCTTCAAAGACGCCATGCGCCGCGATTTACCGTCCATCATCATTGACCGCCCCAAAACCGGCTTCGGCGCACCTTTGCGGCGTTGGATACGCCACGACCTGCGCGAAATGGTGCGCGACGTTCTGTCGGAAAAAGCCTTGCGCGAACGCGGGCTATTTGATCCCTCGGCGGTTCGCAAGTTAATTAAGCGCAACGAAAGCCAGGAGGTTGATGCGTCATACCTGATTTTCTCTCTGATGTGTATCGAGATGTGGATGCGGAATTTTGTTCACGAAAACCCCGCTCAAAGCGCAGCGACGTACTACGAAGTTGCCATAACAACCTGAGTAAGCAACTCGGCGCGCTCCCGAAGTGCTTGAGCACGATCTTAATTTCCATACAATGAAACAGGTACTGCAAGGATTGCAGTTATCGATGACTTCAAGACAGTCACACTTTCAAGAGAAGGCCGGACAAAAACTCACCGAGTTTCAGGCCGCGACAAAGGCCATCAGGCAGAGCTTGACGCTTTTATTAATGCGGTGCGGCGGGGTGGGCCACCGCCAATTCCCTACAGCTCGCTACTCAACGTATCGTGGGCAACGCTGGCCGCTATGGAATCACTGAGGACGGGTCGGCGTGTGCAGGTGCAGGTTTTCTGATGTCGGATGCGATGAGTCGTCCCAGCCAGCAGAAGACCTTGATTGAGTTCGCCCAGTTCATAGAAGCGAGGTACTCCCCACAACTTCAGCCTGCGCCCGCGACTTCCGGCGCAACAGGTAACTGGCGCGGATGACAAAACTGCCATCGGCATTTCTCACTTACGGCTGGTGCCGCGTCTCCTTTGTGATAGTACATTCGTTGGCGAGCCGTGGGGTCGCGGTGCATGTAGGTGACGCTTCGCGCCTGGCAATGTGTCGGTACTCGCGCTACCAAGCCTCTTTCTCGCGATACCGCAACCCTTACCGCGACCCTCGAGGCTTCGTCGAGGATGTGGCGAATGCTATGGCCCGAACGGGCGCTAAAGTTCTCATACCGGGGCACGAAGACGTCCTCGCCATTGCTCAACTAAGAGACCTGTTTCCCTCAGACATCCTCATACCGATCAGTCCCCGCGAGGCTATAGCTCAGACGATTAACAAATGGCACACCGTATCCCTGGCCCGCGCCGCGGGAGTGCCCGTGCCAGAAACCATCAAGCCTGAGACGCGCGAAGAACTGATCGAGAGCGCCTCACGGTTCAAATACCCTGCGATTGTCAAAACCCAGATCGGAAACAGCGGCAAAGGCGTCTTTGTTGTTCGCAGCCCGCAAGAATGTATCGAACGATTCGACTGGCTCGTGAAGACGTATGATCTGGGCGTTTCACACTGGCCGATATTACAAGGCTTCGCACCGGGAATCGGGTATGGAGTCTGTCTGCTCTATAACCGAGGCGAGTTTCGCGCCGCATTTTGTGAGCAATATATTCGTTGCAAAGATGGGCAGTTCGGGACCAGCGTTTTCCGGGAGAGCGTTTGGGTGCCTGAGCTCGAAGCCCACGCGCGAGCCTTGATGGATTCACTCAAATGGCACGGCGTGGCGCACCTGGATTTTCAATATGATGAAGCGACAGGTCAGGTCTCGCTTATAGAGATAAACCCCCGATTCTGGGGGGCGCTCGACCTGGCAGTGCGCGCGGGGGTGGACTTCCCCTGGCTCCTGTACAAGATGGCCATAGACGGTGATGTCGAGCCAGTGACCTCTTATAAAATAGGAGTCACATCCCGTTGGATCGTAGGCGAAATGCTGCACCTTTTTAATCTTGTGCGACGCGGACGCGTGGGGCAAACGGTGAAGACTATTGCTGAGGTCTTAGGTACGCGCTCGGACGGCTACGATGATTTCCGTCTGACGGACCCGGCGCCGTTGCTATTTGAGATGCTTTACTACGGAAGCGGCTTTCTCGCTAGCGGCAGCACCAACCCGATTGAAGAAGGAATGATCGGATGAGTATGATCAAGCGGCTGCGGCGCTTTTTCATCCATACTCCGCCGGACCCTGTTAGCTTCTGGCGCCCGCGTGCCACTGACCCCGGCTGGCTCTCAGTCATGTGGGCCAGCCCTGCTTACAATGAGCTTGCGCACAGTGACCAGTGGAAAGCAATCGAGCGAAATTTGCCGGCGCAGCGCGGCGCCGTGCTTGATCTCGGATGTGGAACAGGGCGCTTGAGCGCGCGCCTTGCCGACCTATTTGAAAACTACGTTGGAGTCGATCTTGATACTATGGTTGCGGAAGCCCGTCGCCGCAATCCCGATCTCACCGCCGAATTCGTGGCGGCCAGCGTTCAAGATTACGACTATCCTGTTGAGACCTTCGACCTCGTGCTCTCCATGGCTTGTCTTGCGAGCGCCTGTCGCGCAGGCGAATTGCCTGAGATTGCCGAACGCATGGTCAAGGCCACGCGATCCGGTGGCAGGATCATAATCATAGACCCTTTCCATAGACTCCCGGCGCTCACCCGAACATGCCGGCTCAGCGCGGGGCAGGTGGTCGAACTCTTCACTGCTTTAGGTATGACCGTTGAAGAGTGGAGCGGCGTGCATTTTATTCCGGGACGACTCTTATTGGCGCGCCATGGGCTTTCAAGGTTCTCTCGGCTCACCAGAATCGGTTACCGCATGGGAGAGGCCGTTGGTAGGTTAGCTCCTCGCGTTTCATCCGACTACAGCGTCATCGCGCTCAAACGATAGTGCACATACGGATCAATATTCCTAGTTGGGGCTGGAGGGAAGTCGCCCGGGGGGTGGTTGCGATTGCTTCCGGCGGTCGCAGCCATCATTTTCGCAAGCGACTGCGCCTTGAGCTTCAGAGGGAAGCGCCGGGTCGGATTCCTCGGCTTGTATCGTCAGCTCGATACGCAGTCTCGCTTGCGGCGCGTCTGTGCGCGCTGGAAGGGCAGCGCGTTGCTGTGCCCGGATATGTTTGCCCAGCCGTCTTGACAGGATTGCGCGCCGCGCGCGTCGAGCCGGTCGCCATCGACTGTCTGCCTGCTTCGATTCGCTTCGACCCGGAAGCGCTCGCGTGTGCAATCGCTGATGAGGGTATCGCCGGAGTTCTGGCCGCTAATACATACGGGTTCGATCAGGATTTTCCGTTGCTTGCTGAACTGGGCGTGCCGGTGATAGAGGATGCGGCGTACCAGTCAGGATGCACTGAAGCGGGAAGCTCTCGGCCGTGTGGCACGCGCGGCGACGTGGGAGTATGGAGCTTCAACTTTAAAGCATTAACATCGGTGGGAGGCGGCGTTCTGTTTGTGCCCGGCGAAACATCGATAGATCGCTGCGGGAGCGCCCCAAGCAGCATCAGGGAAACGATGCGCTTCTTCAACTATGCGGCACGCAGCATCGGTCGCCATCATATCCCGACCTCCTTTCCCGGCGCGGAAGCTCCTAGGCCTGGGGCGGACAGAGTCGCGCGCAGTGTGTTGTCGGACATACGCGAGGCGCCTATGTCGGAACTTCAAGCAGCTGTGGCGCTCGCGCAATGGGAGTCGCGTGATCGACTGGCTATGATCCAAATGCGCAACTCGTCTTATCTTGCCGATGCCATTGCCCGGTGTGATGCACTAACAACACTTTCCTGTCATGACGGCCAGACTAGGGTTCATCTTTTTCCGGTCCTGGTAGGCTCAAGGGATGCCCCTACCGCCCGCGGCTCAGTGCAGCGGGCTCGGGCCCATCTGCATTCCCGCGGCATTCAAACAGAAGCGCCTTATCCGATGGTTTGGAAGTCAACGATGCACCTTCCGAACTCCCATGACCTGACTACACGCATGTTTTTAGTTCCATGCAATGCGAGCTTGAGAAAAGGGGAGATGAGAAGAATCTCTGCCGCACTCGAAGAGGCTTCGCAAATCATTACGCAGGAATTCAGGATAGAAGCGCAGGAATAATCGATCATGTCGGCCGAGCGCTTAGATGATGGGATTTACTTTGTCAAATTCATGCCGGCGACTGCCGACCATTGCGTTGTTGTTGACCTGCGCGAGCGGAACATCTGAACTGGACCCTTGACTGACACAAAAAGTTTGGCACATATCCCCAAAAGGGGAGGAGGCTTAACGATGGTAAAGAAGGGCACGGCGGCCGCCAAGACGGCGATGAGCCGTATTTATTTATCACCCCCTCACATGAGCGGGAACGAACTGTGTCTTGTTAAGGAAGCGTTCGAATCCAACTGGATTGCACCGGTCGGCCCTCACGTCGATGCTTTTGAAGAGGAGGTGGCCCAGTTCCTGGGAGTAGGGCATGCTGCAGCTCTCTCGTCTGGAACAGCCGCATTGCACCTGGCGCTGCGCTTAGTTGGGGTAGAGGCCGGAGACGAAGTGATTTGTTCATCCCTTACCTTTAGCGCTACCGCTAATCCAATCCTTTATGAAAGAGGGCGTCCGGTTTTCATAGACGCTGAGAGATCAAGTTGGAACATCGACCCGGAGTTGTTGAGACGCGAGATCAAAGATGCGGCCAAGCGCGGCAACTTGCCGCGCGCTGCAATTATTGTTGATCTCTATGGCCAGAGTGCTGATTATGACCGAATCCTTGAAACTTGTGCGGAATATGACATCCCGATCATTGAGGATGCTGCCGAAGCTTTGGGAGCTACCTACAATGGGCGCCAGGTTGGCGTCTTTGGCAGGTTAGGAGTTTTGTCATTTAATGGAAATAAGATCATTACAGCTTCTGGAGGCGGGATGTTGGTCTCCGACGATCGGTCGCTGATTGAGCAAACTCGCTTCCTGGCAACGCAGGCGCGAGAGCCTGCGCCCCACTATGAGCATTCAGCCGTTGGTTACAACTATCGATTGAGTAATGTGCTCGCGGCCATCGGTAGGGCACAACTGGGTGTCCTCCCGAAACGAGTTCAAGCGCGCCGTCGCATATTCTCCATTTATCGAGAGGGCCTCGGCGATCTTCCAGGGATTGCCTTCATGCCTGAGGCTAAGTATGGTCGCGCGACGCGCTGGCTGACCTGCATGACCATTGATCCCAAAGACTTTGGCGCATCACGAGAGGACGTCCGTTTAGCTCTTGCTGCAGCAAATATCGAGGCTCGCCCGGTCTGGAAACCGTTGCACCTGCAGCCAATCTTCTCCGAATACAGAGTCTGTGGGGGGGCAGTAGCACAAGACATCTTTGAACACGGGCTATGTTTACCAAGCGGATCAAGTTTGTCTGATGCCGACCTTAATCGGATCATAGAGATTGTGCGCAGCGTGTCAGTTCACAAATGATCTGTGGCTCAAAACAATCAATGCTTCGTGCAATCACAAGACTTCCTTAAGTCTGCGTTCGCACTTAAGCGTTGGGTGCGTTAAGAGAAGGTCTGCAGACATGAGAACAAAACTGATGAATTTCCGATCCCGACTTGTGAACAGAAGGACGCAGTTTGCCCTTGATTTTGTCGTCCTGGTCCTGGCGTTTCTGCTGGCGTATTCGCTACGGTTTGATTTCGAGATTCCTCAGCGTCAAATCTCTCAACTGCGGCTCCAACTGCCTTACGTCGTCTTGATACAAATCTGTGCGTTGGTCTGGGCAGGGGGCTATGGGTTTGTTTGGCGATACATAGGAATGATGGAGCTAAGGACGTTTATTAAAGCTGCGGGGTTATCAGTATTGCCCGTGGCCGTGATACGGGCTGCTCTGCCACCACAGTTCCATGAGTGGCAAGTCCCTTTCTCAATAATTATCTTCGATACGATTTTGGCCTTCAGCGGGGTTCTCGGATTAAGAGTACTGAGGAGAGCCCATTATGAACGTTTTGAGAAAAGACGGCGAACAGAAAATGGCAAGAATAAGTCACAGAAATCGGTGTTGTTGATTGGTGCGGGGCAGGCGGGAGTGCTAACCGCTAAGGAGATAATTAACCGGGGCGATACAGGGCTGAAGATCAAAGGGTTTGTAGATGATGATCCTTACAAGCAGAAAACGGTCATTCAAGGTGTCAAGGTAGTTGGTAAAACAGAAGACCTGCCCCGGTTAGTCAACGAGCTAAAGATTGACCAAATCGTGATCAGCATCGCCAAGGCCCCCCGACACGACCTCCGGAGGATACTGGAAGTCTGCGAAAAAATCCCAATAAAGGTGCAGATAATCCCTGGCCTTTATGAAATTTTGCGGGGAGATGTTGAAGTTAGTCGCATTCGCGACGTGCGGATCGAGGATTTGCTTGGACGTGACCCGGTAAAACTAGACGAAGAGAGCCTGAATCTCTTTCTCGAAGGCAAAGCCGTGATGGTGACAGGTGCAGGGGGCTCGATTGGATCGGAGTTGGCACGACAAGTGTTGAGATTCCAACCATCGAGCTTACTGCTTGTCGAGCGGGCAGAGACCCCTCTCTTCCATATCGATCGCGAACTGCGTGAGCATAACCCCTATCAAAAGATTGTACCCCTGGTCGCCGACATCGGTGATGAAACGAGGATGCGCGCCATCTTCAAAGCACACCATCCGCAGGTGGTCCTGCACGCGGCAGCGCATAAGCATGTTCCGTTAATGGAATCCAACTCGCAGGAAGCTCTGAAGAACAATGTGTTCGCCACACGTTTGCTTGGGGAAATGGCTGGTGAATCTAATACGGAAGTATTCGTTCTGATTTCGACCGATAAGGCGGTCTGCCCGACATCCGTGATGGGCGCGACGAAGCGGCTGGCTGAATTACTTATCCAGGACTTAAACCGCAGGATGAGAACCAACTACGTGGCAGTGCGCTTCGGCAACGTGATTGGATCCGCCGGTTCCGTCATTCCGATCTTTCGCGAGCAGATACGCAAAGGCGGCCCAGTTACAATTACAGATCGACGCATGAAGCGCTACTTCATGACCATAGCGGAGGCGTCGCAACTCGTGCTTCAGGTTGGAGCGATGGGAAGCTCTGGGAAAGGTGGAGAAGTATTCATTTTGCATATGGGCGAGCCTGTCAGCATTCTCGAACTAGCGGAAGCGGTCATCACTCTGTCTGGCTTTAAGCCTCACGAAGACATCAAAATTGTTGAGACGGGAATCCGCCCTGGCGAGAAGCTCCATGAAGAGCTGCTAATGACGGAAGAAATTGTCACCGGGACAGAGCATCCGAAAATTTTTATCAACAAAATCGCCGAACGTTCGGCGGAAGATATACGTCTGGCGCTTGAGCGTCTGGAAATTCTCTCTAAGAATGGACACGAGCAGGAACTGCGGCTATATCTCAATGAGTTATTACCCAACGCGAATTTGGATTTAGCTCCCGAGCTATCTCAAGAAGTGGGCAAGAACGAATTGAGAAAAGAGGCAGCAATGTCAGCGACTGCAGGTGACAGTACGGTATTTTCAGGTTCACCATAATGACGTTCATGGGGCCATAAGGATTTGAAGACGACGATGCGCTACAGCAGGGCCGTCCGACTCCAAAGGGAAGTGCGTCCTGAAAAAAGTTGTCCACAAATTGGCCACAAATGAAATACGGCCGCCAGCGCTGGCAGCCGTAAACTATTGATTAATTGGTCGGGGCGAGAGGATTCGAACCTCCGACCTCTCGGTCCCAAATCGCAGTTGCGGCAAAAACGTAAGTCTTTGCCTTTTCAAAAGTTGCAGCCACCAAGGATTTACTAGGGTTTTTACATCCCGTCCCATTCGCTGCCATCGCGTATACGTGATGTGCTGCGAATTCTGTCCACAAATTGGCCACACGTTTTTTGACTGCGGTAAGACGTTCCGCGAGCCGTCACCCGATTCTGTGGTCCATGATCGGTGTCTCGCGGTCACCTGCCCGCTCTCTCGGTTCATGACCTTGTTCCCGGTTATCACAGGTGTTAGCTTCGCTCATCGTGGTTCTCGCCTCCTACACCTGCCTTAGAGTCTGTCGTGGTCTGCTGGCTCAACATCGGGTGCCTGGGCCAACACTTCCAGAGCCTTGTCCCAACTGCCGCGCGCGGCGCGTTCCGCGAGGTAGTCTTTCGTGAGCCAGGCGGACACCTGACCCGCCAACGCGATACTGACGAGCTGGTCGATCGAGATGCTCTCACGCTCGGCAAGAGATTTGACCTGCTTGTAAAGCGAATCCGGAATTTGTGTCTCTATGGTTGTCATGGCAGTTCTCCCATCTGCTGCAAAAACTCTTTCGCCGTCACCAGAGCGATGCCAAACTGCGCAGCCGGCAGCAAATCGCTGGCGTTGTAGGTGACGATGAAATCTGCCTGAGCACGTATTGCCAGCTCTAACAGAAAATCATCATCGGGGTCGTGCGCTAACGGACGCCACAGGTAGAAAATATCATGGTGCCTGGCAATAGCACAGAGGCCGTCGAGGTAAGTGTCGATTGCCGCATCACTGAAGCCTTCGATCATGCCCGGCCGTTTCAAGACCTCTTCATACTCCAGGACCAACGGGGTCGAAAGATTGATCTGCCAACGCGGATCGTTCAGCAAAGTTAGAAGTCTGCTAGACGCCCCACGCTGCGACCGGAATGCCGCAACGAGCACGTTCGTATCCAGGACGATTTGATAGGGGCTACTCACTTGCGTTGGCCTTCAACAATCGCAATCTCATCCGGCGTCAGGTGGTACAGTTTGTAAAGGAGCTGGTCAATCTCATCAGCGGCCCACCGTTTCCGAGGGAAATGCGTTCTATCTTGGCGTCTGGCTTACATGCTGACCAAGATAGAGCATCAGCTCAGATACTGCCATGTTGGAGTAGTGTAGCAAGACCGCACCTGCCATTGCGTAAAATCTGGGTTAGCCTCTTCCCGATCGTTGGAAAAAAACGGCTTGAATAAGATCGTGTCCCGGCGCCGTTTTCAAACGGGGAGCGGCAGCTCCCCTTATCGGCCTTCCAGCCGTAGCGAGGAAGGCAGTCAAGGGCGGCGCGAACTGTCTTGTAGTTTGCGGCGTTCATCGGAGCGAGGCTTGGCGAGCGCAGACCCTTGACGGCCTCCGCAGCGCAGGCTACCGCCGTTTGCTGATAGTGTGAAGCGCCTAAATAAACCTCACGGGAATTCTAAGACTCGCTTCAACGACAAAGCGCCCGCCACAGCGGAGGTGATAGCGAAGCGAGCAATGCGAGGCGCGCATGCCATCGCTCTTTGATGACGGGCGCGCTGCCTGATTGCGGAATGCTCGATTATTGGATGACCGTCCGACTTCCGCTGCGGCCTTTTGTGAAGATTCAAGCTCGCGTCCGGGAACGCCACGTTGCCATGGTTGAGCGAGGCCGTCAGCTCGATCGCATGAGGGGCCAAAGCAAGGGCTTTTCTTTGTTCATGCGAATCCGTCGAGGAGGCACCGGGTGTAATATTGGAGCCGCGGGTATTGCAACGTGAGAGGGTAGAACCCAATCAGAGGTTAGGTGCTCGTACGAGTCTTTCATGTCAACATCATTGGAGGTAAAGAGAAATGGCTTCAAAAACATTTCCATCATTAACAGAATGCGCACTGTGCCTTCAAAAGGGTCCGCTTAGGGAAAGCCATATCATTCCAAAATTCTTTGGAAGAGAGCTAAAAAAAAGAAGCAAAAGTCAAACTTTGGTTGATGGAATAAATCCTCAAAAGAATCCTAAACCACAAGATATTGAAAAGGCACGTCTGCTTTGCCACCAGTGTGAGCAGTTGTTCGGCAAATGGGAAACAGAGTTTCGTAATAAAGTCATGCCAGCGAACAAATCTTTACTTGCGCCGATTACCTACGGAGACTGGATGCTAAAGTTTGCCGTTTCAGTATCGTGGAGAGTATTGGCGTACCTTAAATATGCGCAACCATATTCTGAACATGAAGTGACGAGTAAAGAACTCATAAAGTTCTTTCCGACTTTGGTTTCCAAATCTCACAGTGAAGCGGAGGAGACTCTTGAAACTTGGCGGCTGTTTTTGTTAGATAAGAGAAAAGATGTAACTCCATATGATCAACATTTGGTCTTACTGAATGGCAAAAACTTCCCATACGAAAACTGCAATGCTTTGAAATTTACAATTTTGCAAGACGAGGGGATGATTGCCACCCACACGCTGATGCTGGGATTTATCATTTTAGGTTTTATTAGGCATTCATCAGCTTGGGATTGGGAAGACACCAAAATAATTTCAACGTCAGGACAGATTGGAGTTCAGCAAGGAATCCCTCCCGCTTATTTTGCTTGGCTGGAGAACATGTTCGCGGAAATTGAAAATGCTAGCGTTGAGGATTGGAAGCGTAGAAATAAAACCCGCTAGCATTTATGGATTGGAAGCTGTCAACTTCTGAAGAGCGCACACAGGAGGAGATTATATGAGCAACGAAAGAAGCGAACCAACATTAGTTGCCTGCCCCGCCTGTGGCTCGCAAGTGTCGAATCAGGCTGTGGCTTGCCCGCGATGCGGCCAACCAATAGCCGCTGGCTACACTCAGCCGAAGCCTTACCAGAGGGAGATGCAACCACCGCCACAGCATCGCGTCCAGAAGCCGCCTTTGACGGAATGGGAAAAGATCGTCCGAATGCTAGGGGCTTTGACGTCTCGGCTCCAGAAGCAGTCTTTGACGCAATCGCTAAAGATAGGGCTTGTATTCTTAGCAATTATCGTCCCCGTGATCGTTATTGCCGCTTTGCTTCAAGGTCTTCCCAACAGTGGGAACAGTGGGAGCAATGGGAATAATAGCAACCATAGTAACAACGCCGAGAATCAGACAAGCACGTCTCAGCCATCGCCATCCATAAAAGAAAGTGACTTAAATGCCCCCGCAATAAAAGCGCGTATTCTTCGAGGCGGAAAACTTTACAACAGCGTCGAAGCTAAATATCACTTACCTCTAGCATTCCATGGCGGCGAAGGTGGGTATAATCCGATGGCGTTTTCAATTCTTATTCCAACGTCGGAATGGAATCAGCTGTCTAAAGAAGACCAAGTAGACTTTTCTCTGTTTGGCGAGCATTTGGTTTCTCTAGTTCGTGCTAATCCTCGTAGGTATCTTGACAGATGGAGGCAGTTTGCAGGGTGGCCGACGGGTTCAGAGTACGATGACTATATTGAAAAGCTCTCCCGCTTGTGCGATGCCTGCTGGGACATCACGGTCGGAAAGATCGTGAAGGGTGAGGGCGGCAAACCTGACTTTGAAGACAGTGACACACCAGTTACTGGAGAGGACGCTGTTCAATTCCGTCAATCTACAGAGAAGAAGATTGCTAAAACACTTGAGGCTCAGGCGGAAAATGCGTCAGCCGAGTTCGCCGCTTCGATGTCTCCTGGTGAGCATCTGTTGAAGGCGAAAAAAGCTATGGAGACTGACTACGACCCAAACGCCAGACCAGAACCGAGATGGGGAAACACGCCAGCGGCGCGGAACCATCTCGAAGCCATTCCTAGAAATGCCCCAGAGTACGCTGAGGCACAATCGCTGTTGAAAGAAGTCGCTCGACGCGAAGGGCAGGACAAGAAATTCAAGCAAGAGGTTATTCGCCAGATGAAACGGATGGTCCAATAGAGAAGGTGTTGGGAATAACCAAAAGGCGAGCCGTTCCTAATTGCGTGTCCTGCGTGCCGCAAAAAGACAAGCTAACGATTGGCTTGAATCTTGTCCCCGCCGCTTGGCGAATTCCGGTGTTTCGCTGTCGAAGACCGAGTTATCCTTTAATGCTAGGAGAAAAAACGTGACTATCCATGAAATTGATTGGCGTTATTCTTCAATCAAAGAAATCCTCAATGCCGTCACCACAGCGCTAGACAAAATCCAGAAGGAAGTCTTGCCTGAAGATGTGGATGAAGCTTTGGAACAGTTAGAAAGTTTCCTCGGTATTGCCTTTGTTGCGGCGCAAACCTATATTGCCGGTACCACAGGAGATTGCATAAGGATCGTGAAAGACGCCAACAAGATCGCAATACTCACAAGAGTCACACCTCTCCCGAAATTGAAATCTGAAGATCTTCGAAACGATTTCGGCTATATGATTTCTGGACATGGGCTAACAAAGATCGAGTTGTGTTATCAGATCGCAGATTATTTCAACCTCGGTGAACACCCAAAACCGGCCATACATGAACACCTCAAAACCGGCCAATGAGAAGTAGTCGCCCGGGACGTTGACGTCGCCGCGAGGCATAGTAGCCTGCGGCGCCATGAGCAAC
>JANNJZ010000295.1:0-9567 GCA_031396065.1 Pyrinomonadaceae bacterium
AAGGGCAAAGGGCAAAACGTTCCTGACCGAGGCAGCGTCGTGTTAGAATCCCGAGTAGCAATAGCCTGAACAGACGGACCACAATGGCAAACGTTCTCACAGAGCGCATCACCAGGAACGCCGAAATTTACGGTGGGAAGGCTTGTATTGCGGGTCGTCGAATACGGGTAATGGATATTGTCATCTGGCATGAGGATTTGGGCATGAGTCCAGATGAAATAATCGCGGGCCACCCGATACTAAGTCTGAGCGATGTTCACGCGGCCCTCGCCTACTACTTCGATAACGTCGAAGAGATTCGCCACGACATTCGGCACAACGACGACATCGCCGATCAATTGCGCGTCCAATTTCCTTCCAAACTAAAAGTGAAGCTCCTCCATGGAGCAGATTAAGTTTTACCTGGACGAGCATATCCACAGTGCAGTCGCAGGAGGTCTGCGGCGTCGCGGCGTGGATGTATTGACGGTCCAGGAAGCCGGAAGAAGTGGCTTCTCGGATCGCGAGCAGTTGGCCTTTGCGCTAAGGGAGCAGCGAGTAATGGTGACGATGGATTCTGACTTCCTCACCCTGGCGGTCGAAGGCATATCACACGCCGGAATCGGCTACGCCAACCCAAGGAGAACAATTGGCGACTTCATAAGAGCGCTTATGTTGCTCTCAGACGTGCTGACGCCCGCTGAGATGGCGGATCATGTCGAGTATCTGTAACAGAGCCATTTGTGAAAAGCCGGCCAATTGAATATGTCTGAGCCAAACAACCAAAGTCCAAATTCTTTCCAGTTCTCGTAATCCTGCCAGGACTTGATTTCGTAGGAGGGTGGCCTAGCGAGTGCCGCTAGGTTCGGCAGTCTCAACCAGACCATCCGCAGATTACGCCGATTTCGCAGATTTGAAGCAAGCACAAAAGAGCAATAGGCAGGAGCAGGGAGGCAGACGGCAGCCTTCGAATTTCGGATTGCGAATTTCGGATTGCGAATTTGAAGAGCGAAGGGCAAAGAGCAAAGGGCAAGAGTGATGAGTGATATGAGTGATGAGGGAAACCGAAAGTCCAAAGTCCAATGTCCAATGTCCAATGTCCCGAAAGAGGGCAGTGAGCAGTGGGCGGTGAGCAGCCAGGAATCAGTGATGAGAGTGATGAGTGATGAGTGATGAGTACTGAGTAACTGACGTGGTTACTTGCGCGTGAAGTCGGCGTGGCACTGCAAGAATCTAGGCAGCGGACGAGAACTGCATACTTCCGTCCCGCAAGGACGGGAAGAGCAGAATTCGAATAGACTTAGCTGAACAAGGCAGCAAACAGCGAACAGCAAGCCGTGCGGAGTGCTGAGTATGGAGCTCGGAGTTCTAAGTACTGAGTGCTGAGGCGGCTACTTGCAACATCAAAAATCGCCCATTCATCACTCATCACTCAATCCGATTATTGTCCGTTCAGTTCTCTCGCTCGATGTGCTGGAAGCTCTTTGGCCTCTCCGCCCTTCCTAAAATCGCAATCCGAGAAGCGAAGGGGAAAAGGGGAACGGGTAAGGCGAATTTTAATAAACGGAATAATAGCCATGACCTTACGTGTCGTCCAGTGGCTCGTCGTTCACTTTGTCTCTTACCTATCGAATAGGGCTTCGGGTACCGAGTGCTGAGAAAAGATAAGGGAGAGACCAATCATTTCAACTCTTTGAGGATGTCGTTAATCTCATCAGGATTGAAGTGTTCCGGATCGAAGTCGTCGCCCATCCATTCGCGCATCACTTGGTGGCGTTTGTGTTTTGGGTTGGTAATCGCCGCAAGCAAATCTTCGTAGCCGCCTGGTCCGCCGCAATCCTCTGGTGGGCATGCCCGTGCGCCGTCGACGCATACCGGGTAACCCAGATAGCGCTGGTCCGTTTCCAAGGTTTGTTCCACGACGATGTCGTGTTCCCAGCCGTCACCAGGATCGTAGAGGTATTGAAACTCCTTGCGTGTTGGCGTAGTTACCTCGCTGAGGCGATACAGCAGTTCGTTCCGGTTGTCGTCAATCTCAGCTTCAGGGTCCGAGTAGCCTTGGCCATCAATCATAAATTCGTGCAGGTGAGTGTTGGTCCAACCCATTGCCTCCTGAATCACTTCATGCAACTTTCCCAAAGTGATGTCGCCTGAGACAAGTATGCGCCGCCAGATTGGCGGTTCTGTGTATTCGAGTTGGATCTTTAGCTGATAGATTTTAGCCGTTGCCTTTTTCATAAGGTTGATATTAACGAAGCAAGGGGTAAAAGGGTAACGGGGAAGGGGGATACAATTTCGGAATGCGAATTTCGGATTGCGGATTTAGGAAGGGCGGAGAGCAGCAAGAATTTCGGAGTTCGAATTGCGGATTTCGGAACCTACAGAGAACGGTGGAGAGAGGGCGGCATGCGCCAGCGGTTCGTCCGAGCAGCTAAATCGGTAGGTACTTCACCTGACTGTTCAGTTCTTCCGGTTCACAGCACTCGATCAACGTTGCGAGTTCTTCAATCGCTTTCCCGATCGCCAGGTCCATCGGGAATGACAATCACGCCAAACTAAGGTTGGCTGGGATTCGCTGGCCCGAACCCGTTCAGACGCATACCGGGGAATCGTATTCACGTCGTGAGTGACAAGGATGCGTTGATTCTCGGCTGCCCAGGCTAGCAAGTGCGGATCCCGTAGGCCTTTTAGCTTCGTCTCCTGGACCACGATGTAATCAAGGAGTGGAACTACCAGTCTCAGTCCTCGCAGAATCCGCTGATCGAAGTTCTCGTCAATCAAAAGGTGAAGCATGAGGAATGGCTACGCTTTGATTAGATGCGCGCGGCGGGCACGGATGCGGGCGCGAAAGTCATGGGTGTCCTGATGCTCCTCAATCTCAATCCGCATTGACGCAGCTTCCTCCCCCCGCAGCTTGAGATAGGCTTTGACGTCAGCCTGATGCTCGAGGTAGTAAGCAATGACAGCATAGATATGCGCCAACGAAAGCGCAGGATAACTGTCCTGGATTTGTTCGGCGGTAGCTCCCTTTTGAAAGGCGCCCACAAGCGTGTCCAGAGTAACGCGCGAACCGATTACATGGACCGTGCCATCGCCCTCCTGAACAAGCGGCGCTATTTGTGTGAAAGTCAAACGCTTCATTGCGGTGATTATACACCGGCCTGGCGCAGAGCGAAGGCCAAAGGGGAAAAGGGGGAACGGGAAATCCTCGACCCGAAGCTTACATTTTGCTCTTTGCCAGGAACTGGGTCATTGAGGCAACGGCTTCGTCTATCGCTGGCAATTCATTCGCACGGCGGAGTTGGATCTTTAGTTCGCTTTCCAGAGGCTCCAGCAAATTGAGCAGGCGATCGGAACGGACGATGATCCCAAACGCTGTCCGCAGATTCGCAGATTACGCAGATTTGAAATCAGTGGGCTGCAAGCAGGGGCGAGTCGCCGCCCGACAAATAATTATTGCCAGCTCTCAATGACCTGGTCTACGCGGGCGCGGACGTCTGAACGGGCTTCGTAACGAGGAGTGCCGCGGCCAAGGAGATCGTCGTAGTTGGTTTCGCGGTGGCGGATATGGGCGAGCACCGCGAGTCGGACTGCTTCTTCATCGAGACTCTTGGCGAAGGCTGAACGGCCAACGCGTCCGCTGTATTTCCGGCAGGCGTGTGCGGCAATCTCTTGCTCTCGGCCGCCGGGGCAACGGGGAAAGATTTCTTTCACGCGGTTGGCGAATGCCTGGATGTACTGCTGGTCTTGTTGCGCACGTCGTTCCTCTTCTCGCCCCCGTCGCCGTTCCCTAACTTCACTGTCCGCCAGGCATTCAGACTCGGCTTGTTGCAAGGCGGTTTCTTCAACAAGCAATCCCTGGCGCTCATAGCGTTTGCGTGCCCGGCTAAATTTCAAGACGACGGCTGACAGCGTGGAATGTTTTCGTGAGCGTCGGGTGAGTGCGGCATCGCCGGTGGGAAGAAAGACCAGTTCATCGAGGTCGGCACATGAAAGGCATAGTGCGCCTTTCTTTTCCTCGAGGGTGATCCAGTCGCCTCTACTCAACTCTTCGTTGCACTCACCGCAGGTGGAGTCGTCCCGCGTTGTGATGAAGACTTTGATTTCGTCAGACTTGTCCATGATGAGTTATCTGCAGATGGCGCAGATTACACCGATTTAAGATGGCAAGACAATGATCGATTTGAGGGTTCCGAATCAGGAAGGGAAGTGAGCGAGCGATCCACTAATTCATAAGAAGGGAAACTAAACTGTCTTCATGGTTTGGGACGACCTCGTGGATCTTTGGTTAACAGTCAACTCATGACAAAATCGGAAACCGTTTGAGGATCATCCGGTTGCCTAGTCAGCCGTAGTGTTAATTTGAGCCTTCCGCGGTGTCGGAGATAAGTCAAAGCGTCCAATCTCGATCTGATCATGGAAACTGGACGCTTATTGGCTCAGAAGGCCACCCGCTGACGCAGGTGGTTCTGACAAGACCACCCGTTGATGGAGAGGGACCTGGCAAGCAAAACCACCCGCTGACGCAGGTGGTTCTGACATGACGAGTTCTCGTTAGTCCAGGACCTGGAGGTTCAAGATTGCTTCCAGGATGGTGCTGAGAATGCTGCCGCTGCCGTTTGAGTAACGGCCATACTGAGAGCGGCTGTAGTAGCCGTCTTCGTAGCCGCGTTCAAAGCCCTGGCGGAAGTAATATTGATACTCGTTCAGGTCGACGTTGTAGCTGTCGTAACCGTAACTGCCGTCCTGGTAGCCGAAGGCATCCTGAGGGCTGAAGTTCCAACCATCTTCACGGTCGGCCTGGCCGGCACGGAAGCCTTCTGCGTAGCCATTGTTGACAGCCTGACGCAGTATCTGTGCGCCATACTGGTTGGTTTCGTAGTAACTGCCGCCGCGCGAGTAGCGATAGTTGGATGGTCCATAATCGCTGTAGCGCCAGCTTTGCAGACGTAGTTGGTCTTGTCTCACGCGGTCGAGATAGCGTTGCTGGTAGCGTAGCTGAGCGCGACGTCGCTGCTGCTCGAGCACGCGGCGCTGCTGCAAAGCCCAACTTTGTTGACGCGTCCACTCCTGACGATGCTGGGTTGCCCGCCGCTCCTGGTTTGCGCGCCAGTCGCGCTGCTGGTTGTTAGTGCGCCAATCGCCCGGTTGGTTGTTGCTACGATTGGACCAGTCGCGTCCGCGGTCAGACTGTTGTCGTCGTCCCGCATCCTGCTGCTCCCGCTGGCGTCTCTGCCAATCCGAGTTTTGTTGAGGCTGTTGCTGCTGCTGTTGTTGACGTCTTAGCTGTTCTAAGCGTTGCTGCTCAGCCCGTCGCTGTTCGTCCTGATTCCGCTGGCCACTCTGGCGGTTCTGTTCCCAGCGACGGCGCTGTTCATCCTGACCTTGCTGGGCTCGCTGACGATTCTGCTCTGCGCGTTGATTTGCCTCGGCTTGTTGCGCTGCCTGCTGAGCTGCGCGTTGGGCTTCACGCTGTCGCTGTTGTTCGGCTCGCTGGGCGGCGGCCGCTTGTTGCTCGTCCTGATTCTGTTGTCCGCGCTGGCGACCTTGTCCCCAACGAGGATTCGACTCGGTTGGTTGGGCGGCTCGTTGTGCTTCCCGTTGCCGTTGTTGTTCAGCGCGTTGTGAAGCAGCCTGCTGCTGTTGAGCTTGACGTTCGTTCTCCCGCGCTTGTTGAGCTTGCTGTTGTTGCTCTTGTTGTTGACGTTGACTAGCGCGACGCGCTTCCTGGTCAGCTTGTCGCTGGTTCCGTTGGTCCTGGCTTTCCTGGCTTTGGCCTTGCGGTTCCTGATTGCGTTCCCCGCGCCCGCGTCGCCCCTGCGCGCTCGAGATGTCAGTGGAGCTGATTAAAACTGCAAGAGCGAGGACTCCCGAAGTTGCTAAACCCTGATAGTTAACTTTCATTGATATTCCCCTTCTGATTCATGCTGCCCCGGGAGAGATGCCGCCTCCGCTTTGGCAAGTAGCATTCCAACAGCAAATAGGCGGAGTTCTCGTGTTCAAGCAAAGAGACCGGAACGATATGATTCACGGGTGAACGGTATGGGTTATGAAAGGGTAAGGAAGTACTGAGTGATGAGTGATGAGTGATGAGTAGAAGAATCAAAAGTACAAGAGTACAGGAGACGCTACATTTGTTTGCAGAGTCTTGTGGTCGAATGCCTCACGAGTGCGAAGAGATGCCTCACGAGCGCTCATCGAGAGACGGCGCCGACGCAGCCGAAGAGTGGTTGGTCCGATGCCTGCGCTCCCAAGGGAGCTAGGCTTTCTCGAGGCCGGCATATTTTTCGACTAGTTTCTTTTGGCCGTAGCCGGGGAAGGTAACGGTTAATTTCAACGAATCGCCAACGCCTTCGCGGCGGAGCACGAGGCCGCGACCGTACTTCGAGTGTTTCACATAGGAGCCGGGCACGAAATCGGAAGGCGAACTCGGGGAAGGGGAAACGGATGAAGGGGAACTGGGGGAAGGGGAAACGGGTAAAGGGGAAGAAGAGGCAGAAGACTTTGGACTTTGGACTTTGGACTTTGGACTTTGGTCCTGAATCGAGCCTTTCCTCGGAGTCGGGCTACTGCCCCTAACAAAGCTGCCGCTGGTGTTACCCAGTTGTTGAGTGCGTTGCTTGAAGAATTCAGCGATTGAGTCGACGCTGTCGTAAGTCTTACCCTCAAACTTCTTCTTCTCCTTGCGATAACCACTTTGGGAATCACCCGCGGAGGCGGCGTGCCCTCGCCGATACTCGCCATGCTCGTAATTGATCGCGGATGAGCCGCGGGCGAAGGATAGCCAGGAGTTTCCCCGCGTAAGATCTTCCATCAAATCCAGCGGCATCTCGTTGAGAAACTGCGAGGGCTCGGAGGCCAGCTCTTCGCCATAAACTCGGCGCTTCATCGCGTGCGTCACGTAAAGAAATTTCTCCGCGCGCGTCATGGCCACATAGCAAAGACGCCGCTCCTCTTCCAACTCAGCCGGGTCGGTGGCCGAGCGAGAGTGTGGGAACAATCCGTCTTCCAGACCGGCAATAAAGACGAGTGGGAACTCAAGACCTTTTGCGGAGTGGACCGTCATGAGGGTCACGGGAGCGTCCTGCTTGTATTGGTCGGCGTCGGAGACGAGTGCCGAGTGATCGATGAATTCCCTTAGCCCTTCTATACCTTGTTCGTCGTAGTCGACGGCGGCATTGACCAGCTCCTGCAAGTTTTCCAGACGTGCTTCGGCTTCGTCAGTCTTCTCGCCTTTGAGCGCATTCTCGTAGCCGGTATCGAGGATTGCGGCCTTTACTATGTCGGAGACAGGGGAGTCGGAATCGGGCAGTTCGAATTGGGAATTTTTGGACTCGCCCAGAGCTGGGGCAAGCCGCGCTTCCTGACCCTGAGACCCCGTTACTTGCGTATCGTTTTGAACGCCGGCCAATCCGCTAAGTTTAAGGATAACTCGGCGGAAGCTGCGTAACGCAGAGACGGCGCGCATGCTCAGATTCTGCTGATCATCGATCACCAGGGAAATACCTTCCCAAAGGGTGAGTCCGGCCTCGTTGGCACGACGGGTTAGCTCGTCGATCGTTTGCTTCCCGATTCCGCGGGCCGGACTATTAATAACGCGCTGCAATGCGATCGAATCGTTTGGATTCAACGCTAGTTTGAGATACGCAATGATGTCGCGCACTTCCATGCGTTCGTAAAACGAGAAGCCGCCGACAATGTTGTAAGGCAAGCCGGCGCGGCGCATGGCCTCTTCAAACATCCGCGACTGAGAGTTGGTTCGATACAAAACTGCCGCGCGCAAGTCGTATTGCTCCTGGCGGTGCTCCAGAATCTTCGAGGCAACAAAGCGAGCTTCCGAGTCTCCATCAAACGCTTGAAAGTAACGGACCTTGTCGCCCTGCGGATTCGAAGTCCATAGGTTCTTTCCTTTGCGTTCGATATTGTGTTTCACCACCGCCCCGGCGACATTGAGAATCGTCTGGGTCGAACGATAGTTTTGTTCGAGCCGAATGGTCTTCGTGTTTGGAAAATGCTTTTCGAAGTTGAGGATGTTCGTGATATCCGCGCCGCGCCATTTATAGATTGACTGGTCTTCGTCGCCCACCACGCAGATGTTCTGCTGCTTCTCAGTCAGCAAACTTATCAAGGCAAACTGAAGCGAGTTTGTATCCTGATACTCGTCTACCAGGATGTAACGAAACTTGTGGTTGTACTTCTCCCGCACCTCGCGCACTTCCTTCAGCAGCCGTACCGTCTTGATCATGAGGTCATCGAAGTCGAGGGCGTTGTTGGCGTGCAGACGTTGTTCATACGTCGCGTAGACGCGTGCCTGTGCCGCGCGGCGTTCGTCCTGGTAATCGGCGCGGGCGGCAAAAGCTTCTACGTCCTCCCCCCGGTTTTTGGCCGAGCTGATTGCGCTCTGAGTTGCTCGCAAGCCGAGCTGCTTTTCGTCGTAACCCAGGTCCTTGATGGAATTCTTGATTAACCGAATCGAGTCGTCCTGATCGTAGATGGTAAACGTGCGGGTGTATTTGTCGTTCAGCTTTTCGATGTCCTGCCGAAGGATGCGCACGCAGAGACTGTGAAACGTCGAGATAAACGGCCAGCTCGACAGTCCTTCGTCTCGTAACAGTTGCTGGACCCTCTGTCGCATTTCCTGAGCCGCTTTGTTGGTGAACGTTACGGCCAGAACATTCCAGGGTGCCACGCCTTTTTCCGAGATCAGATAGGCAATGCGGTGAGCGATTACCCGAGTCTTGCCAGAGCCTGCGCCAGCGAGAATCAGCGACGCACCCTCGGTGTTGCTAACGGCTTCGCGTTGTTGTTCGTTGAGAGAAGAAAGGAAATCAGTCATTACTATTTCACGATTTGAGTTTGCATTTAACCACACGAATGCGTCGGCACAAAACGCGGCCAGATAAACAGCTAAGTCCGCAGATTTCGCAGATTTCGCAGATTCCAGTGAGACGCTTGCAGACCTATAACAAACTAAGTTAATCCGCGGAATCGGCGTAATCTGCGGATACAGTTTGACCGCAAGAACCGGATAGATTCGATCTCAATACAGCACTATTATCGTCAGGAATTTGGGGCCAGGGCGGCGCAGACCAAAACGATGAAGACGGTAGGGAAGGTGATAATATGAGTGCACAAATGAAAGAACAGATGAATCTACTGAATGAGACTGACGAGTCGCAGTGGCAGGCCGTTGTAGCGAAGGATAGCCGCTTCGATGGCCAGTTTGTGTTCGCCGTTAGCTCGACTGGCATTTACTGTCGCCCCTCGTGTCCCTCGCGCCGGCCGCATCGTGAGCGGGTTTCGTTTTTCTCGCTGCCAGAGGACGCTGAACAGGCGGGGTTTCGCGCCTGTCTGCGTTGCCATCCTCGAGATACCCGTTTTCGGGATCCGCAGGTGGGGATGGCGCGGGAGGTTTGTCGCCTGATCGACGAAAGCAACGGGGAACCGATCACCCTCGCTACGTTGAGTTCCCAAATTGGAGTCAGTTCTTTTCATCTTCAGCGGACGTTTAAAAGCGTTATGGGAATCTCGCCGAGTCAGTACGCTGAGGCTGGTCGTTTTGGCAAATTCAAACAAGATGTGCGCGCT
>JANNJZ010000306.1:0-2959 GCA_031396065.1 Pyrinomonadaceae bacterium
ACCGAACGTCGCATCCTGGAAGGTCCTAGTGAAGCAAGAAGTTGTAAGTTATTACTCCGGAAACCTTCACTGGCTGATCGCCTAGTCGGGTTGGCGAAAAGCGCGCCCCAAAGGCAGCCTGTTGGGCTGCGGCTCTCAACAAGGGATTACCTGAAACAGCCTTCGCTGAAACGACCTTTCCAGTTTCATCAATTAATACCTGCACGTTTACTGGCCCATCTGCGCCTGCATGTTTTGCCAGCTGAGGATAAAGTGGCTTCGGCAGCAGAAGAGCAAGCCCGGTAATGGGGCCTTTGCTGATGGTTCTGGGAATGGGTTTCACAACCGGAGGTAGGGGTGGTGGTGGGGTGCCAACCTCAATTACTGGCGAGCCTCCTGCACCAATCTCTCGCCCGCCGCCTCCAGTGCCCGGACGCACATTGCCGACTGGTCCATCGGGATCAGAGTCATGCCGACCGATCGCGAAGATACCGCCAGGCGGAATCGGCAGGTTCTTGTTGGGAGTTGCGGAAACTCCGTCGGGCGTAACCCGGGTATTGTCGACGGGTGCCATCCGTATTTCGCGCACGGGAATGTTTTGCCGGCCTGTATTGCCCCTTGGCGGCGCCGCGTTATGCGTGACCGCGACTGGTGGCGCCGGGAAGTCTTCCGGGCTGATCATGGTAACGATTTCGCGGTTCTGATCTTCCAGGCGCGCATCGTAAGCATAGATGCTCGCCACCCCGGCGATGACGAACAGCAAAAAGTAGGTTGCCGTGGTAAAGAGAAAGAATGACCCGCGTCGCTTGAACTCGCGTGAATGCGAACTCGATTCTATTAAGTGATTGAACATCTTTTCCTCCCTGTGCCGGTGCCATTCGGGTCGCAGGAGCTTATCGGTAATATTAGACTCCGACGCGGATAACAAGTTCCCATAGGACTTATTGGACCGATGGGATCTATTGGTTCTTCGACTGGACCTTGGACTTCGCACCTTGGACGATTTAGGATTGCTCGCTCTCACATCCCCCGTGCAAGGAGTTAGCTAACATGGCCACCAGGGAAGCCTTCGCCGAAGAACTCAATCCTTTTGAGATTGCCATACAACAATTTAACCGGGCCGCGGATTATTTGGAGTTAGACAATTCCACCCGGCAGGTTTTGAGTAATGCCAAACGTCAGCTGATCGTATCGATCCCGGTGAAGATGGACGGCGGCGACGTGCAGGTTTTCGAGGGATATCGGGTCCAACACAATATCGCGCGTGGACCAGCGAAAGGCGGCATACGCTACCACCCCAACGTGTCGCTGGACGAAGTGAAAGCGCTGGCCGCCTGGATGACCTGGAAGTGTGCCACTGTCGGGATCCCTTATGGCGGCGGCAAGGGCGGCGTTATTTGCGATCCGAAGAGTCTTTCAATAAACGAGCTGGAACGCCTGACGCGACGCTATGCATTTGAAATTGCCCCGATTATTGGTCCTGACCGCGATATACCGGCGCCGGATGTCTATACCGATGAACAGACCATGGCCTGGATTATGGACACCATCTCGATGGTCCGCGGCCACACCGAACTTGGAGTTGTCACCGGAAAACCAATATCCCTCGGAGGTTCTCAGGGACGCGCTCAGGCAACCGCGCGCGGGTGTCTCTATGCGCTGCGTGAAGCGTGTCAGGTGACCGGGGTTGATCTAAGAGGAGCGCGGGTGGCGATACATGGTTTTGGAAATGCCGGGGCCAACATTTCGCACATGGTTGCCGACGATGGCGCCAAGGTGGTAGCCATCTGTGATTCGAAGGCTGGTCTATATGCGCCGAGCGGCATCGATATACAGGCGGCTTTAAGCTACAAAAAGCAGACGTCTACTCTGGAAGGGTTTCCTGGAGCTCGGGAGATAGCCTGTGATGACGTGCTCACAGTTGACTGTGACATTCTGCTGCCGTCCGCGTTGGAGAATGCGATCACGCTCGCGAATGTCGGACAGGTGAAGGCAAAGATTATCGCCGAGTTGGCCAATGGCCCAACCACACCGGGCGCGGACCGAGTCCTGGACGATGGCGGCGTTTTTCTGGTTCCAGATATCCTGGCTAATGCCGGCGGGGTCACCGTGAGTTACTATGAATGGGTACAGGACCAATATTCATTCTTCTGGTCGGAGAAGCAGATCAATGAAACGCTGGAAGGCACGATGCGTACAGCCTTCAAGTCCGTGCATGAAACGGCTGAGAAGTATGATACGGACATGCGCACCGGCGCTTACATCCTGGCAGTAGATCGGGTGGCGGAAGCGACGCGGGTCAGGGGCATATTCCCCTAACCTGGGAGCGCTACCATTGGCGCGCAGGTGCCGGGAGCGCAGGCATCTTGCCTGCAATGAGCGCGAAGCAAGCTGGGAGCGCAGGCATCTTGCCTGCAATGAGCGCGAAGCGCGAACAGCGTTGTGGAGCAAGCACCGCAGCGTGCACGGCGCAGCAACTCCCTTAGTGTCGCGTGTTGCTGTGCCCCGAGCGGTGAACACCATTTTCCGGAGGATCGCGAATGGCGAAGAGCGACAACATCACCGTCTACGAAAAACCAACCTGCACCAAGTGTCGGGAGATGAATCGTTTTCTCACTGACAACGGTGTCGACTTCTCCAAAGTCAATTACTACATCGACCCGCTAACGAAGGAAAAGCTGATTGAACTCCTGCACAAGATGAAGCTGAAGCCGCGTGACATTCTGCGCACCAGCGAACCCATTTACCGGGAGCTGGGTTTGGGGAAGGGCGAGTTTACCGACGACCAGATCATTTCCTTGATGATCAAGCATCCCGATCTGATTCAACGCCCTATCGTAGAACGCGGCAATCGCGCGGTGTTGGGGCGCCCAACGGAAAACGTGAAGCCGCTGTTGTGATTCCCAACCTTTACCCTTTGCGGGTCTTTGCGGTCCTTTGCGTTCTTTGCGGTTCATCGTAGAAACTGCACTCAAGAAGT
>JANNJZ010000344.1:0-32625 GCA_031396065.1 Pyrinomonadaceae bacterium
ACTTCTGGAGGATATCGCAACCTCAACGAGGGGTGGCCACGGAGTGCCACCCCTACAAACTAGTGTCCTGACTCTAAAGTCCGTATGACAATTTCGTCGGTGATACTCGCGGGGCGGCCTGCTTTAGGTCCGGAGGACCGGCGTTCAATAGCCACGTCCGTGAGGGCGTGGATAAGGAATCTCTAAAGATGGTGAGCGCCGAAGATGCGGGAATAAATTTACTTTCCCACCTTTCCCACCTCAATAGTGTCGGCCCTGCGGGCCTCAGGCGTTATGGGTCTTGCCTCCCACGCCCTAACGGACCGGGGTCCCCGGCGGGGCGGCCCCGCTGGGGTGGCAAACGTGGCTATTAACTATCGGTCCTTCGGACCTGCGTACGCGCCACTTCGGCTCAGAGTTATTAATCGAACTTTAGAGTCAGGACACTAGTTTCACACACGGTCTACCGCGAGGCAGTACTGACTTCATGCCGGGCACGCGAGTCCATCGAGCAGCTTTACCGTGGCTATTTCTCCGCTAGCTTAACCGAGAGAGCTATGCGATAGACCGCGGGTCCATCAACTTCAACGTCTTTGCTGACCGGCTCCCCGTGGTTGGGCTTGGCGGTAAGGCGGTATTTCGCGAGGTCGGGCGTGAGGCGAAATACAAAGGCCCCGATCTCGTTACTGACGCGGCCATCAATCTTCTTGAGACTTCCATCATCCTGAATCCTCGACAGCTCGACCTTAACGTTTGGCATACTGTGACCATCTTCGTTGAAAATGCTGCCCCGAATGAAAGCTATCGAACCTTCGTCGATTGCCAGGACCAGGTTATCCCCTAGCGATTTTGTCTTACCTGCTTTGACTTCAACGTCCTCGATTGTGCCTACGCTCAGTCCTGGTTTGCGAATTGTTACACCATAACGTCCGGGCGAGAGTCTGGAGATCAGGAATTCGCCTCGCTTGTCAGTTAGGCTGCGCGCAACTTCCCTCTCGCCCTGCCTAACCACGACGGCAACTCCAGAGGCTGTGCCTGTTTCTACCCGCACCTTGCCTTTCAAGCCGCCGGTAGACCGATCCTGTCCAAACGCGTTCGCCGCCAACAGGACTACGCCAACCATAAGGAATACAAGTCTCGTGATTTTCATTTTTGGTCGCCTCATTTCTATTACAAATCTAACCAGCGGGAAGCTACCTTGATCATAGCACCGTTACTGATTAATCGCCGCAGGCTCTAACAGTAGAACAGTAGTGGGTTGATGCGATGAGACTGCACACCTGTTGCCTCGATGGTGCATGCAACTGGTAGTTCCCTGCCTCTCATACACGCTTGGCGTTGCAGACAGCGTCCAGACATTGTAGGGGTGGCACTCCGTGGCCACCCCCTCTTAGCGCGCCAACCTTCTGGAGGATATCGCAACCTCAACGAGGGGTAGCCACGGAGTGCCACCCCTACAAACTAGTCTTCATACTGTCTCTTAACCCGGTGCGAGAGCACCTATGAGTTTTTTCTAATCACCTGCTTGCACCCTAACGACCTCCACCTGGTTGCACCCTAACTTGGTTACTGGAAACCCGCCTCGTATAATCCGAGCGTCTGCCCCAATTTCCGACGAACTTTAGTTTGTGGTCACTCGTATCAGTGGCGTTCATCCGGAACAGACGACCAGCTAAAGTTTTGTCGAACTCAGGATCAAACACACGTGGTCGTCTCCCCAGTCAGCAATAAAGGCCAATGAACATCGCTCGTCGGTTCATCAATCTGATCCATCGCGGGTCCACCATCGTTCTAGTCGTCGTGATCACTTGCACCACCCTTTTTCCGTGCCTGGCCCAGGAACCTGACCGTCGCGCCCAACGCCCCCGCGAAGTATTTCCAAGAAACGAGCAGCCGGCTGACGTCTTGAAGATCGACACTGATCTGGTTTCTCTCGACGTTGTCGCAACCGACAATGACGGCCGGCCGATTCGAGATCTTCGGCAGCACGATTTCAAACTATTCCTTGATGGCATCGAACAGCCACTTTCGTTCTTTCAGGTCGAACGGCGAAGCGGGCAGCCCCGTCCCCTGGCCATCGTATTTGCGATTGATATTTCGGGCAGCATGACGGCAGTTGAGATGGCGCGGCTGAGAAGTGCCTTGAATGCATTTTCGGCGAGGCTGGCAGGCCACAACGCGCTTTACGCCGTAATGGCCTTTGGCATGAACGTGAAGGTCCTGCAGAAACTTACCGCCGAACCCGACAAGCTCGACCGAGCATTCGAGCGGTTGGCGCGCGAACCAAGCGGCCTATCGACGCATACCTACGATGCTGTAGACGATGCCATTCGCACCCTGGTGCGGCACGCGCCGCGAACCCGTGAACGGCGTTTGCTGAAGCGCGCGGTAGTGGTGGTGACTGACGGGTTTCCAGTTGGGGACACGGTTTCCTCCCAGACCGTCATCGAACGAGCGAACGCCGCTGATGCGAGCGTCTATGTAGTCACCTTGCCTTCTTATTCGCGGATGATGGCGGTGGCCACTCAGCCCCTGCCCACGCCTTTGGACGTTAGCGGACTTGCCGACCTGACCGGTGGTAGAAGCGTTTACGCGGAAGAGGCCAATTACGACGCGCTATTCCGCGCCCTGGCTGAGGAGGTCACCTCGGCGTATGTGCTGGCCTTCTATCCTCCAGAGGCTAAACGCCGCGATGGCCAGTTTCACGATATCAGGATCGAGGGTCCGAGTGGGTTGACCCTGAGGCAAAGTCGTCCAGGCTTTCAAGCGGAAGGGAAAAAATAGTAGGCACTAAGCAGAAGGCAGTAGGCAGAAAACAAGAACCGTCCGAAGACTTTCTTTCTGCCTACTGCATTTTTGCCTGGTGCCTTCTGCTCTATCAGAATTCGTCTTCGTCCTCGTCGTCGTCTGAATCGTCTTCCTCAACGATGTCCAGCTCTACCGGATCGAGTCCGACTACTTCGAGATCTGTACCACACTCCTCACACGAAACGGTTTCGCCTTTGTCGGTATCGGTATCCACGTGGACATCCGCATCACACTCGGGACATGTTCCTGTCGGCACTTCTTTTCCTCCCGCAAAATTAATGAGGCAGCAATACACCAACACTACCCGGTGAACCCGCCTGAGGTTATGATTAACTAGCAGACAATCTACCCGCGCCAGTTCGTTTTTGCAATAGCCTTTTTCCTTGGACTTTGAAGGCGAAAGAAGGCCCCTTGGCGGCGACTGGGCGGCCTTTGTTGTTCGGCGGACTCAAGTCCCCGGTGTCCGACAGCCCGGCGCCACTTTTGGTACTTCTCTCGGTGTCACCGGATTGATGTTGAGCCCTTGTTCGCAAATCGCGACGAGCCGCTCGATGCGAATGCGGCGCTCCCGCAACACAGGCCAAAGCGCCGCCCTGCGTCGCACTCTAAGGAGCGGCCGCAACTTCAAATAGCTCTTGATCTGAAGCAACTTAAAGTTGCCCCTTAGAACACATCCTGGGTGCACACGCAGAGTGGAACTTCTCTACCTTGTCGTTCCGCTTTCGGTTACTGCGGCTTTGCCGCCTTCCGTGCGGTAAGGCTATATGCCTTAACAAAAAGCTATTCTTTGAGAGAGGCTCTGCCTCCGCGTCATATCCCAGAGGCGGAGCCTCAGGAATAAAAGAGCGACTCGGAAAGGCTGAAGCCTTTCCGCACGGAAGGCGGCCGAGCCGCGAAACCCACCCGATGTGCGTAAGGGGTGCGCCCCGACATCACCCAGAGTATGCGCGATTTGCCGGGCCGCAAGTCTCTGGTTGTCTTCTCAGGCGGCATGCCCGTCGACTGTGGATGTCCACATAAGTTCATTCCGTACCCAGCGGCGGATACGGACGTGTTAACATGGCGGCAGACTGATTAGCGCCGCCTCGAAGACTTATTAACCGAGGCTCCATAATTCCCCCATGCTCGCGTTTCTTAAAAAGCGCTATGGCTTTGCATTGATTCTAGGGCTTGCCCTGGTCCTTCCGCTTTCTTACTTCACCCTCGGAGCCCTCGGACGATACCGGAAGACAGACGATCCGTCGCGATTGAAAGGTTCAGCCGACACAACGAAAGGGTCGGGGGTCTCGACTCGATCGCCCGCAACCGATTCGTCTTCAGTCTCACTGGATTCTGACAACGACGGCATTCCTGACACGGCTGAACTTCAAAGCTTCACGGACCGCGAAAACTTTCGTCGGTGGTTTACCCTGATCGCCGAAGTGCAGTTCTACGGCTTAAGTAAGGAGTGGAACACCGAGCAAAGAGACTGCGCCGGCCTGGTGCGGTTTTCGTGGCGTGAAAGTTTACGTCGTCACGACCGCGCCTGGTTTCAAAAGATGGGTCCGGGTTACAAGGCGATAGCGCCCGACGTGACTCGTTACACCCTTGAGCAAAGTCCGCTGGGCGAAAAGCTTTTCCGCACCGGGTTTGGCTCTTACAAAGATGGCGATCTGTCCACTACCACCTTTTCGGAGTTTGCCGACGCTCGCACTCTAAAAAGCTTTAACGCCAGGTTTGTCAGCCGCGATCGCCACCAGGCTCAACCGGGCGACCTACTATTCTTTTATCAGCCGTGGGTCCAGAAGTTTCCTTATCACGTCATGATTTTTCTGGGCGACTCAAAGCTAACCGATGAACAGTCGTCCGACTGGGTGGTTTATCACACCGGTGCATCGCCAACCGATGAAGGAGCAGTAAAAAAAGTCGCGCTATCAGTTCTTGATCATCACCCTAACCCGCGTTGGCGTCCCATTGAAACAAACAAGAATTTCCTGGGGTACTTCCGATTGAAAATACTTGAGTAGCGACTCAAGATTCTCGACTAGCCGAAGGAGGCTAAGCCGTGTCTCAAATGAACTCTCGTTCTTCTCGCGTCATAAGCGCTGCTCTTATTTATCTAGTGGTGATCGCCGGGGTGGTCACTGTCGCCGCCTTGCGATCTCGCGCAAAAGCGAAACCGGAAGCTGCTCCGGAACCTCCCATCGAAGAGACGGAAAAGCCACCGGCAACCAAGCCGTTCTTTTCGCTTTCAACTCATCGTACTTACGGAACGACCGATAACCCACGTATTTGGGTGGACTATCAGGCCGTGGACCACCTCGATTTTCGCGTCTACCAGGTGAAGGACCCGCGAGAGTTTTTCACCGGCCTTAAAGATCCGCATCAAATGGGGAAAGATGAAGAGGAAGAAGTTGCGACTGCCCTGCCCCACCGCAAGTCGTTTCTGGAGAGGGTCCGCAACCTAAAGCGTTGGGCTTACACCGGCATCAAGGCCTTCGTGCGTGGTCAGCTCAAGCACGATTCACGGCAAGCTTTTAATCAGAAGTTTCGCAAGGAGGCGGACGTTGTTCGCAACCCGCTCAATGTTTCCGATTATGCGCGCGTCCCCTTGCTCAATCCGGACATGCTGGTTACCACCTGGCGCGAGCCGTTGCCGCCGCTGGAGAATGAATACGACAAACGCATGATTCCTCTGGGCAAGCGCAGTCCCGGAGTCTATCTGGTTGAAGCCGTGGCAAATGACCTGCGCGCATACACGGTAGTGGTTGTAACTGACCTGGTCATGATCGATAAGACGACCCAGGACGGCGATCTGCTGGTTTATACCGTTGACCGAAAGACGGGCGAACCTCGACCCGGAGCCCAGGTTGAAATAGTGAGGGAGAAAAAAACAATCGCGACAGGTGTCACTGACAACCAGGGAATCCTGCGAACCAGGATCGAAAAACCAAAGGCTGAGGAGAACAAAGGCGACGAGGAGCAAGCCGATGCCGTCGCAGACGAACCTGAGGAGGTAGATAACAACCCGCTGCTGATTCTCGCAAAGGAAAGCAGCAACTTTGCCATCTCCGATCTTGGATCTTTCTATTTCAGCGGGGACGAAGGCGACGAAGAAACGGCCGAGATCAAAGGTTATGTTTACACGGACCGGCCGGTTTATCGACCAGCCCACAAGGTCAGTTTCAAGGGCATTGTCCGGGCGGTCGATCAGAACGGGGCATACAAACCCACCTCGGAGAACACGGTTAACGTCACTATCGAAGACTCGAACAGTGCTTCGATATACAACAAAGACCTGCCATTGACCTCACGCGGCACCTTCAACGGCGAGATTGAGATCTCGGACGAGGCCCCGCTGGGAAACTACAACATCGTGGCCCAGGTAGATGGAGGGAGATCGAGCGGGAGCTTCGAAGTAGCCGAATATAAGAAACCTGAATACAAAGTGACCGTGTCGGCTCCTGCAAAATTCATCCAAACGGGCCAAAAGACCAGCTTCTCAATTAACGCCAAGTATTTCTTTGGCGCTCCAGTCGCCAATGCCGAGGTTCAGTATTACATCTATCGTTCTCGCTATTACGCCTGGGGCTACGGTGAGGACGACTCGGACGTCACCGGTGAAGCGTCCGACACCGAAGACGAATATTCGCAGTACTACAGTGGCGGTGACGACATGGTCCAGGAAAGCACTGGCACGCTGGACGCGCGCGGCCACCTGAATGTTGACTTTCAGGTTCCGCAAGGCGATGAGAATGACACCTCGGATTACAGTTATCGGCTTGAAGCACAGGTCACCGATGCAGCTCGTCGCACGATTGACGGCGCCGGCAGCTTCGTTGCGACCCGCGGCACAATCGTGGCCAATGCCGATCCCGATCGTTATGTCTATCACAAAGGCGAAGTGGCGAAGATTGGGGTCACCACTTCCGATTACGAGGGAAAACCTGTTTCAGCAAAAGTACAACTGCAATTCGTGGAACGCACCTGGACCAAAAAACCGAAGAAGGAAGACGACGAGGAACAGTATTCATACCCTGAGTATGAAGTGCACGAACGGGTGGTATCGTCGGCTGACGTGCAGACTGATTCACAAGGCCGTGGCACTTACGATTACACCACCACCGAAGACGGCAACCTTTCAATCAAGACGGTGATCAACGAAGGCGGCAGGCAGGTTGCATCAATTGGTGGCTATCTGTGGGTCACCGATCGGCAGTCTGAATGGACCGACTCTTCCTACTACAGCGAAGATCACAATTCCATAAAACTCGTTCCAGACAAGAAGACCTATAAGCCAGGAGAAACAGCCCATGTGCTGGCTATCCTGCCGACCGACAAAGCCCACCTGTTGGTATCAACCGAGCTAAAGACGGTGATGTCGCTTCAGCAAGTCAGCTCGCCTGGAAAGTCCGTCATTCTCGATATCCCGATTCAGGCCAACTATGCGCCCAACGTGTTTCTCAACGTGTCTTACGTGAAGAACGGCGACATGTACTCGAGCGATCAGCGCCTGGTGGTGCCGGCCCTGGACAAAATGCTGAAGCTGGAAATCATCTCAAACAAGAATGAGTACAAGCCGCGCGAGACCGCCTCTTACACGATACTCGCGCGAAACTCCGAGGGCGCCCCGGTTTCGGGCGCCGAGGTGAGCCTTGGTGTGGTCGACGAATCGATCTACAGCGTTGCTCCCGATTATTCCGGCAACATCAAGAGCGAGTTTTACGGTATGCGGTACAACAGCGTCGAAACCCACCTCTCAATTTCTTATTCCTTTACGGGCTTTGCCGGCGATAAACCGATGGACCTCGCGAAAGGCAAACCTTCATATCAGCTGGCAGACTTTAAGAGTGAAGGCGAGATGGTCCAACCGGTGATCAGGAAGAACTTCAAGGACACCGCCTTTTGGCAACCTGATGTCGTGACCGGCGCCGATGGCCGGGCCACAGTCAAAGTTGAACTGCCGGACAACTTAACTACCTGGCGCGCCACCGCGCGCGGGGTAACTGCCGACACCAAGGTTGGCGCAACGAAATACAAAGTCTTGTCGCGCAAGGATGTGATCATGCGGTTAGAGACACCGCGGTTCATCACGCAGGGCGACACGGTCACGCTATCCGGCATCGTCCACAACTACCTTGATGCCGATAAGTCGACCCAGATATCGCTCGAAGTTAGCGGCGCGCAGCTGCTAAACAACGGGCAGCAAACGGTGACCGTTAAGAAGCAGGGCGAGCAACGCATCGACTGGCAGATATCGGCCCAAAACGTTGGCGAGATCAAGCTACTGGCCAAAGCTCTCACGGACACGGAGTCAGACGCAGTAGAGTTGCCGCTGATGGTTGTGCCGCGAGGTCTACACCAGGTTAAGAACGAATCACGAACCTTCTCAGAAGAAACTGCCGAGGAGACCTTTTCACTCGACTTACCACCAAACGCCGACGCCCGCGCTCGCAGTCTCCGAATTGAAGTTGCCCCTTCGGTTGCCGGCTCGCTGTTTGGTGCGCTGGATTACCTGACTACTTATCCCTACGGCTGCACTGAGCAAACGATGTCGAGCTTTCTGCCGAACGTGATTGTTTCGCAGGCGTTGAAAGACGTGAAAACGTCGACGATCAAGAATCCTAACGACCTTGGAAAGAAGGTACAGAAGGGTTTGAATCGTCTTTACGCCTACCAGCATGACGATGGCGGTTGGGGGTGGTGGAAGGACGACCAAACCGATCCGTTTATGACCGCTTATGTTGTTAGCGGACTGACGCTCGGGAAGGAAAACGGCTATCCGGTGGCGGAGGATCGTTTAGCCAGTGGTCGCGAAAAACTGAAACAGATGCTCGAAGCGGGAACTACCGAGGCAGGAACCGCTATCGACCTCGAGACTCGGGCTTACATGGTCTATTCCCTCGAGGAAAGCGGCGGCGTCGACAGTCAGCAGCTGGAGCAGCTTTTTGCTGCACGAGGCAACTTACAGCCTTATGGTCGTGCACTCCTGGCGTTAGCTTTGAAACAACGCAAAGACGACAAGCGAGCTCGCGAGGTCGCGGCCGAAATCGAGCGAACGGCCACGGTCGACACTTTTGCCGCCAGCTGGGACTCTCGTCGAAAACCAATGCTGGATTTCGCCGAATCAAACGACACCGAAGCCACAGCACTTTCACTAAGGGCGCTGGCACGAATAAAGCCCGACAGTGCCCTGCTGCCTAAAGTCGCCCGCTGGCTGGTCTCTAATCGACGAAGTAGTTACTACTGGAATTCGACTAAAGACACTGCCTTCGCAATCTTCGGGCTCATAGATTATCTGAAGGTGAGCAAGGAGCTCTCGCCGGATTACGACGTCGAGGTGTATCTAAACGGCGAAAATGTGCTGACGCAACATGTCTCAGCAGCGGCGACTTCGCAAACCTTCTCCGTTAATCGCAAGGCGGATCAGGTGGCCGGATCGAGTCAAATACGCATCGTCAAACGCGGGAAGGGGATGATCTACTTCTCCAGTTCACTCGATTATTACACCGGTGAAGAAGATGTGCCGGCTCGGGGTTCCGCCGACCTGAATATCACTCGCGAGTATCTGCGGCTCAAGATTACCGCTGATGGCGACGAACTAAAGTGGGTTGCCGAACCGTTGAAGGGGGAAATCCACTCAGGGGACGTTATCGTTGCCAGGTTGAAACTGAGCGGCGCCACCGGTCGCCATATGATGATCGAGGATCCGATTCCTGCCGGCGTCGAACAGGTGGCGAGTGTGGGCAGTCTCGATCTCGATTATTCAGCCGGTCAGAACTGGTCAGACTGGTATAGCTCCCGGGAGTTTCGCGATAACCGGACCGTATTTTTCATTGACTACTTTGACGGTAGCATGACGCTCCAATATGCGATGCGGGTTCAGGTGCCGGGACAGTTTAAGGTGGCGCCGGCGCGGGCGGAGTTGATGTACCGGCCGAGCATTCAATCAAACAGCGCGTCAGGCAAGATGAGTTTCCTGGAGCGGAAATAGGTACCTCCTTGCCCCAACGGGGCTGAGACTCGTAGCCCAGGGTTGCCGCTCAGGCGGCTACCCTGGGGAAACAGAACGATTGATCCTTGAACCGCAACGCGGTTACGGCTGATTGTAGGTTTCTCCGATGCCGCAACCGCTTTGCGGTTGAAAATACATCTCTCCACGGTTTCCCAACGTAGCCGAAGCGGCAACGTTGGGCTGGAGGACGCAGCCCCGTTGGGGCATTCGGGCGAGACGTAGTCCACTGAGGTGAATCGATAATGCTGAACGAAACATTCCAATCAATTGCTACCGCAGCGCGCACTGTCTTTAAGAACTGGAAGTCAACGCTGCTGATCGCGATTGTTTACGCAGCTTTGCTCGCGGTTCTCTATTTCTTCGTGGCCATCCGGGAAGCGACATTTGTGCAGGTGAGTCTCACTTTTGCATCGGCGATCGTGGCGCCATTGCTGTTCTTTGTGCTCCAGGCAATGATTGCAAATGAGGCCGGTGAAATCTCCGCCGGTTCCCTGCTCAAAAGATCACTTACCAGTTTTTGGAAGTTGGTTTTAGTCACCTTGCCGCTGATCGCGTTGGCAGTCCTGATTATCTATCTCCTGGGAAAGGCCCAGGTGCGCTTTGATGCAAACGTTCGCGACGCTGCCGCCGCCCTACCTCGTCGGGTTTCGGCGCTCGGGAATGCCCGTGAAGCTGCTCGTCCAATCGATTGGCGAGCTGCCTTGCTTTCCACTGTTCGCTACCTGACCTTCGGACTCTTCTTACCGCTGGCAGCCATTCATCTCTGGCTAGCTACTGCTCAGGAAGGACTGGGTGCGGCGCTTAAGAAACTGAAGACGCTGCTGGCTCGGACCTTCGCTCCTCAGTCAATCCTTGTTTATGTCGTGGGCTTTCTGGTTTTCGCGGTGATTCCCTACTTCCTGCTCTTCAAACCCGTCTCTATCAAACACGCCTGGCTGGACATCTCGATTCTGGTCGCGCGTTTGGCAATAGTCTTTGCCCTGACTCTGTTCGGCTGGGTGATGACGGTTAAGGCAATTTCTCATTTATCGTCGAACCCTCTACCTCCTGATCAGCCCGATCCTGCTGCCGAGGCGGTTTGATGCTCGCGCATGATTCATTCGTACCAGGTCCAGCGGATCAAGCAGGGGCTAAAACGCCTGGCCTATCAACCGGGTTGCCCTCCCGAGAACCTTGCCGTGGTGAGGGCAGCAATGTTATTCGCAAGCGTAGTTGGGGCAACTCCACGCGGTTGCTTCTCTTGAGCCTCGGAACAATCTGCGTAGTAGCGTCGCTCGGAACGATCACGCTGAGATCAAACGGATATGCTCCTTTTTCCGCTTCGGTGGCAGAGGCGGCGAACGAAGACAAGCTTGATCAGCGGCTCGCGCAGGCAGCAACAGCCGCGCTGGGCGACCGCCGGGGCACCGTCATCGTGATGGATCCGCAAACCGGTCGAGTCAGGGTAGTGGTCAATCCTCAGATCGCCTTCGAAGAAAACCTGCCGCCGGGCTCAACGATTAAACCATTCACCGCCCTGGCCGCGCTGAAGTCGGGGCTGATCGATGAAGACTCGCAAACCAGCTGTCGGGAGAAGTATTCACACGAAGGATTTCAAACGGTGTGTTCGCACCCTCGCGATCTGGCGCCGCTTAATCCCACCGAAGCGATTGCCTATTCCTGTAATTACTATTTCGGCAAAATGGGCGAGCGGCTAAACGAATCAACCTTTGATTCTACGCTGACCGAATTTGGTTTTGGCAGAGGCAGCGGGATTAACGCGAGCGTCGAAGCCCAGGGCAGACTGCCACGAAACGGCTGGCATTCCGAGAATGCGATCGGTGAGTGCGTTGACCTTCAGGCAACACCTATCCAGGTTCTTGATGCGTATTCGGCCCTGGTTAATGGTGGTCATCTTTATACCCCACGAGTTGCTCCAGCTCGAGGTTACGTTCCGGCGCTGCGGGCTACGGTCGCCATTAAGGACGAGCATCGAACCCTGATTGTTAAGGGAATGCGTGGGGCAGTTCGTTATGGCACCGCTGAGACGGCCGGTCTTTACTCGCTTCCGGTCTACATCTTTGGCAAGACCGGCACCGCAACACAAATTGATGGCTTTCGTTCGCAGGGTTGGTTTGTAGGCTTCGCGTCACTAGCTGCACCTGCCTCATCGTTACCAAACAACTCGGACGCTAACCGAGAGTCAGCACCCGAAAGCGTAAAGCTGGCCGTCCTTGTTTTCCTAACCAGGGCCCATGGCTCCGACGCAGCACAAGTCGCGCGTCCCATCTTCGAAGAGTATGCGCAGGCCGCCACCGAGAAACAGGGAACCTCCGTTACCGGGAGCCGCAGCGAAACCAGGAACAGTACTGAGCCAGGGAGGGCAGGCGCCGCGTCTCCGCTTCGCTCAACCTCGGCAGCTCAGGTTCGCGTTCACCTGGTTCGCGAAAACATAACTCGAACAATTTCTCTCGAAGACTACGTGCTCGGCGTTGTCGCCGCTGAAGGCAGCACTGAGCGCGAGCCTGAGGCTCTAAAAGCGCTCGCGATTGCCAGTCGCACTTATGCGTTGAAAAACATCGATCGCCACGCACCGGATGGCTACGATTTCTGTACCACTACCCACTGCCAGAGGTATCGCGCCGTGGATTTCGAATCGCCAACTCTCGTTTCCGGAGCGGCGCTCGAGGCTGTGCAGACCACCAGGGGGGAAGTTTTGCTGGATGCCGGAAACCAGGTCGCCGATTCTTACTTCAGCGCTTCATGCGGTGGGGCAACCGCGAATATGACATCGCTCTGGGGCGCAAAGGCACCGCCTTATTTGAGAGGCATGAAGGATGAATACTGCCGGAGCGATCGACACCACGACTGGACCGATGTCATTTCAGAACAGCAACTGCTGAAGGCAACCCAAAGCGATCCGCGCACGAATGTTGGAAACCGGATCGATGACGTTCGCGTCCTGCGGCAGGACGCGACTGGTCGGGCGGAGTTAGTCGCTCTTGAAGGGGAGCGCCGCGTTACCGTAAAAGGATGGGACTTCAAGATCATTGTCGGTCGTTCGCTTGGCTGGAACCTGCTCAAGAGTTCGCGCTTTCAGATTTCACACTCGGGCTCCAATTTTGTGTTTCGCGGCAGCGGATTCGGCCACGGCCTGGGGCTCTGCCAGGAAGGCGCCCACGTGATGGCGATGCGCGGGGCAAGCTATCGGCAAATTCTTGGCAAGTATTTTCCGGGTACGACTATCGGAGAGCGGGCAGCGGAGTCGACGATGAGCTCTGAGGTTTTGTTACCACACTTCGACATAGCTCCGGATCTCCTCAGTCAACCTCGAATCTTCGCCGATCTGGTATGGGGCGATGAACAGGTCTTATTGGTCAACCCGCCCGGACTGGTGGAGACCCGGCGTCTCACGCTGAGCAGCGAAGACTTCCGCATCAACTACCCTGCCAGCCTTAACCAGCGCGAGATCGACGTATTGTTACGGTTCCTGCAAGCGAGTCGTAGTTCGCTAGTCGCACGTGTTGCCAGTGCCGGCGTCAGCGGTCAATTCCCTTCTCTCGAAGTTTTTATTAACGAAACTACCGGAGATTTTGTTGGACGAACTGGGCAACCTCCCTGGGCCGCCGCGGCCACCAAAGGCAATCGCATCGAGATTCAGCCGTTGGCAACGTTGAGGCGTCGTCGAATACTCGAAACAACTCTGCGTCACGAACTCGTACATGTATTGGTGGATAGACTTGGTCGCGGCCGCACCGCTCGATGGCTCGCTGAAGGCCTGGCGATCCATCTGGCAGGTGAAGGGCGAATGGTGGCGCGATACGCACCCCGACAGCGCATTACAACCGAGGAGATTGAAAAGCAACTGAACAACGCTAAGTCGGCAAATGAGATGCGGGTGGCCTACGCTGCGGCGTACGACGAAGTGAAGCGTATGATTAATAGTGACGGCGAGACGAACATCTGGCGGCGCGTGGCCCGGTAAACGAGTCGTGAATTTGATTGTAGGGGCGGCACTCCGTGGCCGCCCCTCGGTGGCGAACCAAGTCACACAGTGATACGGCAACCTTCGGCGTAACGAGGGGCGGCCACGGAGTGCCGCCCCTACAAACAACCCACGCGGCGGTTTGTTTTTGAGAGCGGGGGCAAGCCCGCCTTCCTGACCTCGAGATAATTGACCTTGAATCCGCTTGCCATGGCTTCTTTGATTTAGGGAAACCCAAGATGAACCAACCTCGAACGTCGCTTTTAGTTATCCTCGGTTGCGCGCTCACACTCCTGGCATCTCCAACAATCGCTCAACAACGCCGGAGCGCGCCGCCAAGAAAGCAGGTCACGAGGCCAGCACCTCAACCCGTTCCCACTTTCGACAATCTCTTCGCGGCTGACAGCTATCGCGTTTACGTTGAAGTTAGAGGCGTCGGCTCGTTAATCCGCTCGCCCGCCATTAAGGATCTGTTGGATCCCATGATGAAGTTAGGCGGGCCACCAAAAGAGTTCAAGACGGCGTTGAAATGGCTCAATGCTCACGCCGAGATACTCGCCGGATCGAGAATGCTGGTCGCGGCCTGGCCGGCCCGACCCAAGCTACCGACCACTCTGATCGCAATCGAGTTCGCCTCTGCCGAAGAGGCTCAGAAACTTGAACCTGAGTTGCGCGGGTTTATCCCTACTTTGTTTCCTAGCCCAACTCCTGCGCCGGCGACTACTGCCGATCAAGCAAAGCCAAACACTGGGGCTTCGGCCGTTCCGCCGAAGCAGGAAGTCGAGGCTCCACCGCCCTATCAAATGAAGCAAGCCGGCTCGCTCATTTTGTTAAGTGACCAGCCATTTGCATTGCGAGATTTGGTACCCCGCGGCAGCAAATCGATGTTAGAGGACCAGAATTTCACCATGGCGCGGAATCGCTTCGCTGCTGAGCCAGTCTTCCTCTATGTCGATGTGAAGTCGATTGAAAAAGAGGACCGGGAGAGTCGCCAGAAAAGAGAAGAGGAAGCACGACTCAGTGCGGAGAGCGAACTCGCCAACCCACCGAAACCTGACGAGACCGCGGTCACCGCAGTTCCCGAAGATGTTTTCACTGTCACGGAGTTGCCCAAAGAAGTTCCTATTCCGCCAGCGACTCAGCCGGATCCATCAGGCTCGCCACAGCTTGCGGGAAGAACAGACGAACAGGTATCGAATGGGGCTACTCTCAAGGCGGTTCAACCTAACCCGCTCGACTTCGCCTTCATGTCGCTCTCCGGTCTTTTGTTTGGGGGTCAGCCCAAATGGCCGGAAGCGGTGGGCGCGGCCATCGCCTTCGAGGGCGACGGTTACGTACTACGGACGTTGCTAGTCAATGGTGAAGAGGCTAAGAACAATGCCATTCCTTTTGTTCCTCAATTCGTGACCGGTCCACCACTGGTGCCCGCTTCCCCCAGTATTTTTCCCGGCGATATCGATCTCATGGTCGCAGTCTCGCTCGACTACGAACAAATCTACCAGGGAATGTTGAAGTCGTTTGCCGACGCGGAGGAAGTTTCACGAAAATTCAACGCGACCCGAGTGAGCGGTCCCGCACCTAACGCGGACCGTCCGCTTGAAACACCGTTCACCGTCCTGGAGAAGAGTCTGGGTCTTAAGATAAAGGACGACATCCTGCCACTTCTCGGAAACGAGATTGCCCTGGCAATGCCCAAGAAGACACCTACGGCGAATCAACCAAGTCCGGCTGAGCCAGACAAGGCCGAGGATCCAGCGCAGGAAAAAGTCGTCTCGCCTGAGCCAGGCCCGATCATCGCCATTTCGGTAAAAGACAAGGAAGGCGTAAAGCGGCTACTCCCCAAGCTTATCGAATCGTTAGGAGCGAAGGGCGCAAGCTTGTTTGCCCAAACAGAAAAGCGCGGGGATACTGAAATCATTTCTTACGCCGGGATCTTCTCCTACGCCTTCATTGGCGATTTCTTAGTGATCTCGACAGATCCCAACGCTGCACGCCACGTCGCAGATGCCTATCTGGAGCATCAGACCCTTTCCTCCAACAGCCATTTTCGAAATTCGACCCGGTGGCAACCTCGACAAGTGCAGGGCCAGGTTTACATTGGGCCTGATCTGGTTGAACGCTATAACCCCATAACCGGCTTCTCTGGTGCCCCCGTCAATGAGAAGATGCGAGACTTCCTGTCTCAGTTGAACCCGGTAATTGAGCCAGTTACCTATGCTCTGTCCAATGACGGCATGGGCCCCTTCCACGAACTTCACATTCCCAAAAGCTTGCTGGTGTTGTTGACCGCAGGGATCGCCAGCGATGCCGGTGCGTCGCCCATGGTCACGAACGAATCCATTGCGAAGAGCTTGCTACAAACAATCGCCGGCGCTGAAGCGTCGTTTAGTTTGGGAAAGGGCGATGGGCGTTATGGAACGCTTGACGAACTAATCTCGGAAGGCCTGGTGAGCAAGGAGATGCTCGAAAAATACGGCTACAAGATCGATGTCACTGTTTCGTCAAACAGGTTTGAGGCGGTCGCTATCCCGCTCGAGTATGGAACGACCGGACGCTTGTCTTACTTCATTGATGAAAGCGGAATGCTGCGGGGCGGTGATCATGCCGGTGGAGCGGCGACGCTCGCTGATAAGCCGATCGATTAGCGGAACTTGAGTCTATTCAGACTGGCCTCTCTCAAGAGATTTTCCATTTCTCATTTTCCATTTCTCATTTGTCACTGGGTCTGGCAGAAGGTTGCGCTCGCGCGCGCTCTCTCTCTCTCTCTCTCTCTCTCTCTTCTCCCCTCGTTTAGAAAGAGCACTTGGGCTCCCACTGCGCGAGGCGGACGAGTCCTCTCTAAAACGTCACAAAGCCATTGCGATCCGGCCATAACCATGATTTCTGAATGACAATTCCCGGCGATGGCAAATGAGAAATGAAAACTGACAAATGGAAAATCGATTGCTTGACGGCTAAAGGGAAGAGGATCTGCATTACAGGTTCTCAATCTCAACAGGTTCGACCGGTTCCGCAAGCTCAAACCCAAACACCCGCGAATAAAAATACAGTTCTCCATCCAAAGCCCGCTTAATATTCTTTGCCTGCCGAAATCCATGCTGTTCGCCTTCAAACGGAAGGTAGGCCACGGGAATTCCCTTCTTGCGCAACGCCTCAACCATCATCTCGGCTTGATTTGGCGGCACCACTTTGTCTTCGAGTCCCTGGAAGAAAATTACCGGACAAGACAAACGCTCGGTAAAGTTAATCGGCGAGCGTTCGTAATAGATGTCGCGGCGCTCCGGATATGGTCCAATGAGTCCATTGGAGTATTTCGATTCAAACTTGTGCGTGTCTTTTTCGAGTGCCTCTGCGTCGCTAATACCATAATGGCTGGCGCCGGCGTGAAACACGTCGCGGAAAGTAAGCGCGCAAAGCGTGGTGTATCCCCCCGCACTCCCTCCGGTGATCATCAACCGGTCACCATCTACTTTGCCTTTCTCGACCAGAAAACGCGCCCCGTTAATGCAGTCGTCCACATCCACGATTCCCCACTTGCCATTTAATCGCTCCCGATACGCTCGACCAAAACCGGTGCTGCCGCCGTAGTTCACATCCAGCACTGCGATTCCGCGGCTGCTCCAGTATTGAATGATCAGACTCAAAGCGCTGGTCGCCGCAGACGTTGGTCCACCGTGGCTTACAACCAACAACGGCGCCCGCTCATCATCAGGTGCGCGGAAATTACGATTCTTTGGCGCGTAAAAGAAACCGAAAGCTGTCAGCCCGCCTTCGGTGGGAAACTCAACCACACGCGGCGTCGAAATATCTCCATCGTCAAGTTCCAAATTGTTCGACCTTCGCAGGACTTCGAAAGTCATGGTCTCCAAATCAAGTCTGACAATCGCGGACGGCGTGGTTGGCGATGCGGCACGAATGACGGCGAATCCAGGGGCCGCCCGCAGGTATCTGATGTCGGTATAGGGGCAGTCGATTGGTTCGTACTTTTTCGTTCCCGTATCGATAAGCCCGAGTTTCGACAGGCCGTTCTCGATGTAAGTGCAGACAATTGTTTCTGCCGATTCAAATGCATAACTCGACATGCCAAATACCCACTGTGGCATGGCAAACTCAGCGTGCATCTCACAAACCGGCTCAGCTGAACCGGCCTCGTTCAATCGGTAGAGGTTCCACCAACCGCTGCGATCTGAAACAAAGTACAACACGCCATCCGGAGACCATTCGGGCTGGAATATCGATTCATCCGCTCCACCTGCCACCCGCTGGCTCGTGGCTAACAGTCCGTCGTCCCCGAATGTGCCAACCCAAAGCTCGCTCCGATCCCAGGGCATGTTCGGGTGATTCCAGGTTAACCAGGCGATGCGAGTACCGTCCGGGCTGAGGCGAGGCGACGAATAAAAGTCAGCGCCTTCCACCAGCACGGTGCCATAGTCGTCATTCCCTTCAAGTTTGAGAGTCGCCAGGGCATTTACCGCTTCGGTGCTTTCGGTTGTGTGGTCTTCACGTACACAAATCAACCGGCCTCGCGGCGTATCGATAACTGGCTCGGCGTAACGAACGTCACCCACCGGAGTAATCGCTGCAGCCGCGGCTCCTTCGCGTACAACGTATAATCGCTGGTCCGCAAAATTTGAGAAGTAAACTGCCCCGTCTCGAACTGCATAATCGCCGCCGCCATACTCGTGAACTCGCGTTCGAGCATTGAAGCCCGGAGGCGTTACATCGCTTATGACCAAATTAGGGTCTCGCCTAACGATCACATTGCGTCCACCCTCAGTAGGGCGCATTTCAATCCAGTAGACACTCCCCCCATCAATCTGGGGCTGGCTTAGACCAACGGAACCACCGACAATTAGATCACTGGTTATGGGCGACCGCCACGTGCCATACGGCGCGACCTTGGGCTCGGACATCGATAGTTCTCCAGTCGTGGATATTCCATCTGCGCGCTGCCGCTTTACTCGTCTCAGCGAAGAAACACATCCTACTTCAGCTTTATGGCAAAAGGTTTGCGAAGATTTTGTTACGCTGCCGTGAAGGCTTTGCAAGATTACTGCAACCTTCTCATCATGGGGAGGGGCTAGTATGCGGCATCGTTAATTCTCCATGGGAGAACTGGGATAAAGGCAAAGGGCGCCGGTCTTGGGGGAGGTCGGCGCCTTGAGTCTTTTTAGTCATGCCTACTCATCCGAGCTACTCGACTCAGGCTCCATTTCAGTTCTGCCATACCGTGAATGATCTTGTTAAATTAGAAGGTCATGCTATTAAAAATGAGGAGAGCCTCGAATGATCGTAATAATCAGTCAATCGTTCGTTTAGAGGTGGGCACCGCCCACCGGTGCGACCTGGACGAAACGAGCGAGCTAAATAATTAACGTATGTTGCTCAGCAGAATCGTCTCCTCCACGTGTACCGGTGGGCGATGCCCACCTCTAAACGAACGAGAGATACCCAGGCGAGTGGCCAATTGCCGTTGACTCTCAACCAAAACGGTATAACAATTCGCCGAATCCATGAGAGGCGGGCTTGTCATGTTCCCCCAAAAACGCATCGCTTTCATCCTGCTGCTTTCGATCGCTTCGTGGGCTATCCCTCTGAAAACCGCCCAGGCCCAGACCTTCAGGCCCGTGGTACGCGGCAAACGTGGAGTCGTGGCGGGCGGGCATCCCCTCTCAGTTGAAGCCGGCCTGCGCATTCTGCAAGCAGGTGGTAATGCAGTCGATGCCGGGGTGGCGACAATCCTGGCGGCTTCAGTAATAGAGTTTTCTCACTTCTCGTTTGGGGGCGAAGTTCCGATCCTGATCAAGCTAAAGGGCAAAGACGTCGCGGTGGTTGAAGGCATGGGCCAGGCGCCAATGAAGGCCACGCGTGAGTTTTTCGTGAGTCGCCAGGGCAAAGAGGGCTCCGACAGGCCAACCATGGCTGGCGCAAAATCCGGTCCCATTCCCTCCACGGGTCCACTCGCGGCGACAGTGCCTGCGGTGCTCGATGCCTGTGTTACCGCGCTCGATGAGTTTGGGACAAAATCACTGGCGGAAGTCATGCTGCCGGCTATCGAGTTGGCCGACGGCTTTCCCATCGATGAACTTCGAGTGCAATACATCAAGACCCGCGGACCTGTCTTCGCGGCATGGGCCGACGCCAAGAGAGTGTTCATGCCAAACGGCGAAGTCCCCAAGGTGGGTGACATCTTTGTGCAGGCCGATCTTGCGCGCACTCTCCGCGCAATCGTCGCGGCAGAAAAGCGCGCTGCTAAACCGAACAGGAATGGACGTCACCGCGGCTTGATGGCCGCTCGCGACTACTTCTACAAAGGGCCGTTGGCCCAACGCATTGGCAACTACATGCAGAAGAACGGGGGTCTCCTCGCTGCCGAGGATATGGCTCGGTTCAGGGCCAGGGTCGGAGCACCAGTAAAGGCTGACTATCGCGGTTACGAGGTCTATAAGGCGGGATTCTGGACGCAGGGTCCGGCAATGGTAGAGACCTTGAACCTCCTCGAAGCCTACGACCTCAAAGCAATGGGCCACAACTCCGCGGGTTATGTTCACACACTCGCTGAATCGCTCAAGCTCGCGCTGGCTGACCGTGATCGCTATTACGGCGATCCCGACTTTGTGAAGATTCCCGACACTCAATTGCTTTCAAAGAGTTACGCTGCCTTGCGCCGGCCGCTGATCGACAAGGAACGCGCCTCCCTGGCCCAGCAGCCTGGTGATCCCATGAACATGCGCGCGGTTCTGGCCATCGCCCAAACCGTCGGACGCGCCTCATCCGTTCCAGAGGTTGAACGTGCCAACGACACCACCTGCGTCAACGTGATCGATAACGAAGGAAATCTTTTCAGCGCCACCCCGAGCGGGGCGTGGCTGCCTGCAGTTGTGGCCGGCGATACCGGAGTTTTGATGGGGCAACGGCTGCAGTCAGCTTTAACCGATCAGAATAGTCCCAATGTTGTCGCTCCCGGCAAACGGCCGCGGATCACCCTAACACCGACACTAGTTTTGAGGGACGGTCAGCCATTCATGGTTCTCAGTACACCCGGTGGCGACAACCAGGATCAGGCGCTGCTTCAGGTCTTCCTCAACATTATTGAATTTGGAATGGATCCGCAGACCGCTGTGGAGGCCCCCCGCTTTGACACGCAACACTACGTCAGTTCGTTTGACGATCACGAGTTTCTGCCGGGTTCTTTGAATATCGAATCCCGCTTCCCCGACAAGACAGTGGACGAGTTAAAGCATCTAGGCCACAAGGTCAAGGTCCAATCCGACTGGGGCACTCTCTCTGCCCCAACGGTAATAATTTACAACCCGCAAACCGGAGTCTCGGCCGCCGGCGCCGATCCGCGTCGTGGACGCTACGCGGTGGCCTGGTAGGTACCAAGAGAATCAGCAAATTGCGCAGATTCAGTTGTTGACAGTTGAGTTGAGCAACAGCATTCCTGATTCCTTAAGGCTTAGAGTAATCGGCGTATTCAGGCGTTTAGAGTACAAGCTTTAGCTTGCGTGCTGGGGCAGCGGCAACCTAAAGGTTGGACTCTAAACTCCTGGGGCGAGCGTTCCTTCTATGTTTATGACACTTGGGAAACGGCCTTCGCTTCGTCGACCAGGAGAGGCTTTTCACTGGGAACCAGGGCCGCAAAAAACGCCAAGGCGTGCTGTTCGCCTCCCGCTATTGATATAATCCCAATTTACCGAATTCGTGATAGATGATACCTTTTGGCCTCCCATTAGTTGCGCTCTGGGGTACGACTCATAAGAAATGCTTCGCGACAAGGCAAGAAGGTTCTTGCACGCCGCAATAACGCCGCGCCGCGAATCACTAATCGACCTCTTGGATCTACTGCTTTCGTTGTTCAATCTATCCGGGTGAACTTGCAAATGAGGAAATGCGACTCGCCGGAAGGTCAGTTCAGCTACCTCAGGCTTTGCTTTGTTGCCGATGCCCTGCAATACATGAAAAAGGACACAAGAGTGCCCCCTATTAACAGGTCGGTTCCACCACTCGCTTTCTGGTCATTGCTGCTCATTCTTGGCCTGTGCGGCTTGAATGGGTGTCAGCGCGAAACACCTGCCGGACGCGACGACACAGCCATGCGTCGCGAACGAGGCGCACAGATCGTAGCGGAATACCTCAAGCGCGATGCGGCGCCCTATCGCAAAAACCGCGTCCGTTTGAGTATCGCTTCAGAGTCTGAACCGTCAAAGGTTTACGAGCTGGAGATCTCGCGTAAGCAAACTGACGCCGAGACGCTTACCTTGACACACGTCGTTCTACCTGCCGACGAAAGCGACCTGGCTGCGTTGAGCATCGAACGGAAAGGTGTGCCTACGATCAATGTCACCTACGTCTCGTCCATGGATCAGTTTCGGGAAACGGGCACGAACAAGATGTTCTTTGGTGGCTTGACCGCTCAGGAACTCCTCGGCGAATGGGACAAGTATGATTACACCATGGTGGAGGAGAAGAATTTGGAGGGCGTAAAAGTTTACGAAGTCGAAGGCGTGCTCAAGCCAGCAGCAGACTCCACTCTCTCGCGAACCCGAACCCTCTTCCGCGCTGACACCTACTTGCCCGTTGAAATGCATCTGTTCAATTCGGAGGGCAAGGAATTGCGGACCTTTAAGGTGAAGCAATTCCGCAACATTGGTGGACGCGAGGCCGTCTGGGTCACGGAAATTGAAAATCATGTGCGTCCCACGAAGATTACTATTGAGTCGCTACGCCTCGAATGGCCGGAAAAGATGGACGATGCAATGTTTACCCGCGATCGCTTGAAACAACTATCGCAGCGGCGCACCTAGGCCGAAAGACAGACTCACAGGTCAATGGAATAAAAACAAATGACTCAATCAGACAGCGTGGTATGGTTGGAAAAAGTCTCCAAGGCCTACGGTGAGGGGCAACTGTTTTATGCCCTTAACGGCGTCGACCTCGAAGTTAAGCGCGGAGAGCGCGTAGCGATCATGGGGCCTTCCGGCTCAGGCAAGTCAACGATGCTGAATCTTATTTGCGGACTGGACGTGCCGACTGCGGGTCGCGTCTGCGTTGAAGGAACTGACTTGTCCCAACTGAGCGATGACCAACGAACCAGGCTGCGCCGCGAAAAGGTGGGCATGATTTTTCAATCGTTCAACCTGCTGCCAACATTAACCGCCATGGAAAACGTTTCGCTCCCGTTGCGGCTGCGAGGGCAATCGAGGCGCGAGGCCGAAAAGCGGGCGCAAGCATTGCTCGAACGAGTCGGTTTACATCGGCAGGCTACGCACCGCCCTGATGAGATGTCAGGCGGGGAGTGCCAGCGCACGGCCATCGCTCGCGCATTGATTTTTGATCCGCCGGTGCTCCTGGCCGACGAGCCCACGGGCAACCTCGACTCAGCCAGTGGAGCTGGAGTCTTGCTACTTCTGGAAGAACTGCACCGCGAACTTAACACCACCGTTCTGCTGGTGACACACGACGCACATACCGCTCAGAGCTGTGAACGAATGTTGATCCTGCGTGACGGGCGCGTGGCTGAGGACAGCACCCTCTCCCCATCGAACAATAGTCTTTTGACGGAGGCTTTATAATGGGAGGAGCGCTCGCCTTCGTCACGGTCAGACAATGGTCATTAAACCGGCTGCGGCTGGCCTTGACGCTGATGGGCATCGCGCTGGGCGTCGCCGTCTTTTTCGCAGTCCGCACGGCTAACAATACGCTGGTCAATTCTCTGGCCACCACCGTCGAGAAGTTGGCGGGTCGCGCGACGCTCCAGGTTTCCGCCGGTGAAGCTGGTATTCCCCAGGAAGTACTTACGACCATCCGCCAAACTCCGGACGTCCTGCTGGCCGAACCAGTTATCGAAAAGATCGTGCAGACGGCGTTACCCGATGCGACCAGCCTACTGGTGATGGGCATGGACACGGGCAGCGATTTGAAGTTGTACGCGGGTGAGTTTGACGAAGCAGGGCTTGAAATCAGCAACCCGCTGGCGTTTAGTGAGCGGCCCGACTCAATCGCGGTGTCCCGACCTTTCGCGGATCGTTATGGCCTCAAGGACGGCGATCATGTCCCGGTTTACACCCAACGGGGACAACAGAACTTCACTGTGCGCGGCTTCTTCAAGACCACCGGAGCCAGTGTGGTATTTGGGGGCAACATTGGCCTGATGGACATTCACGCCGCGCAAGTGGCATTTGATCGGGTCGGCAAGTTTGACCGCATAGATATCATGACGGCGCCGACAGCCAACGTTGATGCGGTGCAACAAGCACTGCGCGGGCGTCTGCCCGCGGCTCTGGAAGTGTCCAAGCCTGATCGTCGCGGCGAAGGTCTCGAAAACGCTGTCTCGGCAATGCATTTGAGTCTCGTGATCATGAGCCTGCTGGCGGTAACCGTCGGCGTCTTTATCATTTTCAATTCAATGAGCGTTAGTGTGAATCAGCGCTCGAAAGAAATAGGAATTTTGCGCTCAATCGGAGTCGAGGCCGGCCAGATTCAGAAGATGTTTCTGGTCGAGGCCATCGTGATGGGCCTGGTTGGTTCTGCCCTGGGCGTCGGGTTGGGTTTCGTCCTCGCCGAGGGGGCAACTCGAATCATGAGCGGCGTTTCGGCCTCCATGTACGGTCTGGTTTCCACCCCCGAACCATTTAGCTTTCGCTGGGACTATGCCATCACCGCCTTCGCGATTGGCGTGGCTTGTTCTCTGTTGGCCGCGTGGATGCCGGCGCGGGCGGCTTCGCGCCTGAACCCCATTCAGGCCCTGCACAATATTGAGGTTCAACGCGCCGAAGGAATGGTCGGTTGGGAGCGCTTCACCGCGGGGTTGCTGTTCATTGTCCTCGGACTGACGCTAACGTTTGTTTCCCCGCCCGGCGTCGGCCTGCTGGTCCACTTTGCCTACTCACTGATGGTGCAGTTTGGCATGATTCTGCTGTTGCCGAAATTTGTTCTTTGGGGTTCGCGCATCCTTCGTCCGCTGATGGGCCAAATGTTCGGCGCGGAGGGGTTGATGGCGGTGGACGCAGTGGTGAGAATGCCCAGGCGGACGTCGGCCACCGTGGGGTCATTGATGCTGGGGTTATCGTTCGTCTTCTCCGTCGGTGCCTTCATTCACAGCCATAAAGCCGCACTCAGTCGCATGGTTGATCGTTGCGTTAACGCAGACCTCATGATCGCGACCTCAGATCAGCTGCGGTCACGGACTTATCATTTCAGTGAAGACCAGGAAAAGCGCGTTAGCGCGCTTCCCGGTGTCACTGCCAACGACGGAATGCGCGTCACCGCGGTGAAGTACGGGAATGACGAGCTAATGGTGATGGCTCGGGATATGGATGTTTGGTTTTCGCATTCACCGGGACTGCTGGAGGAAGGCGATACGCGAACCGCGCACGAAAAGTCGATGCGGGGCGATGGCTTTGTGATCTCGCAGAATCAGTCGTTACGAAGTGGCGTGGGCATCGGGGACCAACTCCATTTGGAAACACCTGGTGGACCTCTCACCCGTCCGGTCGTGGGGATTGTTGAGTTCTACTATGTCGAAAAAGGCACGGTCTTCATGGACCGGAAACTCTTTAAGCAGTATTGGGGAGACAATTCGGTTGATCTCATACTGCTTTATTTGCGGCCTGAGGTTGATCGGACTTCGTTTAAGGCCGAGATAAACCGCGCCATGGCCGGCGAGCAGCGAGCCTTCATCTACACGAATGAGGAATACAAACAGTGGAGCTCGCGTCTGACTGATCAGTTTTTCACCCTGACCTACCTGGAAATGCTGATCGCCATCTTCGTGGCAACCATGGGACTGGTAAACATGCTGGTTGTTTCTGTCTCAGACCGTCATCGGGAACTTGGTATTTTACGCGCCTTGGGCGGGTTGCGTAGCCAGGTGCGCAAGATCGTGCTGTTGGAAGCCGCTACCATCTCGCTGGTGGGATTTGGCACCGGCGTTATTGCGGGTCTGTTTAATGCTTACTTTCTAGTCCGGACCGCCGCCAGAATAATAGCCGGGTTCAGTCTTCGGTTTCAGTTTCCAATGACCGTGGTGCTGGTCACCCTGCCGGTCGTGCTGGTAGTGGCACTCCTGGCCGCGTGGTGGACTGCGCAACGCGCCTTGCGACTCCGAGTGGTAGAGGCTATTGGATACGAGTAAGCCGGGAGTGCAGGCATCCCCTGCCTGCTGAGTCAGCCACCTGACCGTGAACTATGAAGGCGGATTGACAGGCGTATAGAGTACAAGCTTTAGCTTGCGTGCCGGCGGGAGCAGCAACCTGAAGGTTGTACTCTATACGCCTGTATTCACCCATATCGGCTATCTAAAAAACATTCTGGTATCTGGGAAGAACGCTCGCGGTGAGAACGTCTAATACTTGAACACGGACTCATTTTTGCGTTCTTCTGCCCGTACTCTTGAGATTTGTCTGATTTGCATAGGAAGGTAAGTATGTCTAACCGGCCTCCTGCACGCATTCTTGTTATCGGCCTCGGATTGCTGGTCCTCGTCATCGCTGCCGGAACGGGCCTATCAAGTTTCTCATCCGCCAACACCGTTGCGGACAAACCTGAACTGATAGTCCACGAGTGGGGAACATTCACATCTGTGGCTGGGCAGGATGGCGACGCTCTCATCTGGCGCCCGCTCACCGTCGAGAGCGACCTACCCTCCTTTGTTTACAGCGTTGATAAAGGCAGCACCTGGAGAGGACTTCGCTACCCATCAAAAAGTGGACTGGCGATTCGCGTTCGGATGGAAACGCCGGTCCTCTATTTTTATGCCAAACAGGAAACGACGGTCGCAGTCAAAGTTGCGTTTCCCAGCGGGAGAATCACTGAGTGGTATCCGACAGCAAAGTTGAGTAATGGCACCATTGATTGGGGCGAGCTGAGGGTGATGCCGGGGGCCCAGGTCTATCTGCCAAACGACTTTAGCGAGAACCATTACTATCCGGCTCGCGAGACCGATGCCGCAGCAGTTCAGGTACCACGCGGCCAGGGTACGGAGCAGGAAAAGTTTCTCTTCTATCGAGGCGTCGGAGACTTTGACTTACCCCTCTCGGTAAAACTCGCAGGAGATCAGGTGGTAATCAGGAATGCCGGCACAGACGCCGTTCGTAAGGCCGTTATCTTCGAAAACAGAGGCGCAAAGATTGGTTATCAGATCATCAACTTGCCCCTCGATCTCTCGTCGACTGAATTGAAGCTGAATCGGCCGGAGCTTCGCGGTAACCTGACTGAATTGTGGCGTGAGCTGAAAGCCATGCTGATCTCAGACGGCCTCTATGACAAGGAAGCAGAGGCGATGCTCAACACCTGGCGCAATTCGTGGTTTGAGGAAGGACTGCGCGTGTTCTATCTCTTGCCGCGCAAAACTACTGACGCAATTCTCCCCATCACCATCAATCCGCAGCCGGAGGGTCTGGTCAGAGTGCTCGTTGGCCGAACGGAGTTGCTCACACCAGAGATGGAAAAGACGGTAACTGAGCATTTGAAAACTCTCAGCGATACCTCGCCGGGCGCCAGGCAAACAGCTCTGAAAGAAATCAATAGATACGGGCGTTTCACAGAATCACTCCTGTCTCGGATTCTTAGCCACACCAGCGACGCGCGAATCAAAGCGGAAGTTGAACGACTGCTCAAAGAGAGAAACTAAGATCCAGATCTTACTGAGCACCGCAACGTGCGACGATCCCCGGAACACAGCTTCCCCCCGGCCGTTCGGTTCGAGCTTTATGCTGGCCTAATTGCGCGAAGGTGACACCCAGATCAATAACATGATCGTTTAGAGAGCACACTTGTGTGCCCCCTGCAGAAACGGCCCATATCATCGGTTTTGCGTGCGCGAGGCAGGCGCACAAGTGCGCTCTCTAAACAGAGTAAAAATGAAGCGCGGAACGCTCATGGGCAGGCGAGCCGCCTGCGGTCGCAGGGGATTTAGGTTGCTCATCTACTTGATCTTCCGGCAAACTGCACCCTGCTATCCACACGGCGATGAGCAGTTCATGAGTTTGTGATGATCGTTTGCTGCGCAACCGCCTCTACACGTGATGAGGAGGCCTTATGGATGAAGAAGTGCAACCCGAACCGGTCAAACAGAATTCCTTCCTCCGGCGAGTTGGGATCTATGGCGCAGTGCTGATCGTGGTTTTCCTGCTCGGCTTTGTTCCAATGTGGCTCAAGGCTCGCGCGGCTGGCAGTAGCCTGGCGACTGCCGAGCACCAACTGAACCTGGCGCAGATCCAGAACGCCCTGGGATCAGCAGTAATTGAGAGTCGGCGAGGCGACTATGAGCCCGCCCGCCAGGCGGCGAGTCAGTTCTTTACCTCGTTGGGAACCGAAGTCGACAAGGGCGAGGCTTCGAATTTCACAGCTGCCCAACGGGATGGCATGAAGCCGCTGTTCGCGCGCCGCGATGAAATCATCACCTTGCTGGCGCGGAGCGACCCTGCTGCCGCGGATAAGTTGTCAGACCTTTACGTGGCTTTCCGAAAATTGAGTCCGCGCTGACGCCTTAATTTATTACATGCGCCGTTTGCTGTGGCGTCGCTCACAGACAAATAAGCGTTTCCGTGTTCTAATCACACCCGACGCTCACGCGCCATACTGAAATTGTTGGAATCGCAGCCCACCTGTCGGCCTTGCCGATGGTGGGCTATAACTTTGAAAGCTAAAGGAATCAAGAAACAATCGATGAATAACAAAGCACTAGTTTTTTGTTTAGGAGCTAGCCTGTTAACCACAGTTGCCTGCTCATCAACCCCTCCGCCCACTAAAGCGGCACCCACAGCAGTCGTATCGACTACTCCTGCCAGTGTTGCCTCCCCAGCCACAAGCACGGCCGCGACCTCGGCGGATCAGGACTTTACACTGGCGAATGAGACCGGTGTCGTGATTGATAAGGTTTATATCTCACCGCATGATTCAGACGACTGGGAAGAAGACGTTCTCGGCACGGACACTTTACCTAGCGGCGAGGCAGTAGAAATCAAGTTTCAACGCGCCGAGAAAGCGCCTTTGTGGGATTTGAGAATTGAGGACAGCAAAGCCAACAGCATTGAATGGGAGAATCTTAACCTGCTTGAGATCTCCAGGATCACGCTGAACTATAAAGATGGTAAGGCCACGGCCAAGACCGAATAAGTCGTGCCCTCAAGGCAGTACGCATCGATAGCGGTCATGAGTTTTCTCAAGGCCGCTATTTTTGTGTTCTCTCCCCTGCGCCAATGGCGCGAAAATGGAAGAGCTTGGGGGGCTTCCATGACGCGCCTTAATGCCTTTGCAGTTCATGTGATAGGCTTTCTCATCTTTACGGCTTGAAGGCGCGACTTGGACCGGGACTTCAAGAACATTTCATCATACTGAAGGGGAAACTATGCAGCAGGTCAAAACCAGGAGTCTGTTCTATCGTCTATTCCTTATTACCGCACTACTCTTCGTTTCGTCAGCGACGATTTACCCTCAAAAAGCTTCGGCCATTAGCGGCCGATGGGTGTGGAAGCAAGTCGCGCGGAAGAACAAGCCTCAAACACAGTTCACCATCGTGATCAACCATAAAGGAAGTAACGTAAGTGGCGTCTACAGCGTGGACGAGTTCATCAATGGTCAGTGGCAGGGAGAGGACGGGAACCAGACTCCATTTTCGGGCCAGGTGAAGGGTTCGACCATTGAGATCGAATTTGACCCGTCTGCTACTGTGCCCGGTTACCAGGAGAAAGTAACTTATGCAGCGCCCAGTGATGGCCGCAAGCCAAGTAGGGCCACTCTAACGCTCAACGGTCCCACATTGATCTTCCAACAGGTCCAACCGGCTGGGATCGAAGGTGTTCCCGCCAGGCTTACACTCAAGCGCGAACGAAACGGCGTACGTTAATTGCCGCAAACAGAGAGTTAGCCGAGGTGCGGTGCGGTGATAGCCTTTGAGGCTCTGCCGCCTTCCGTGCGGAAAGGCGCAGCCGTTCCGATAGCGGTTTCATTCTTCGAGGCTGCGCCTCTGATGTCGCGCACGGAGGCATAGCCTCAAAATAAATAGAGGTGCCGGTCTGGCGGAACATCACCGCACGGAAGGCGGCAAGCCGCAGAACCAAGCTTAGAGACAAGCTCAGAATGCAAGAGCGAGCGAGACTTGCAGCACCGGGGAGACTCCACCAGGAAACAGGTCTCCGTGGACCGTGCAGCCACAACCGATGATGTTCTGTGTGAGGTCGTCAACTTTCAATGAAACCTCCGACAAAAACATTTAGAGAGGACTGACAGAATTAACAAGATAGTACGAGGACGTGTAGGTTTGAAACCTCCAACCCGCAGACTGCTCCAGAGGACGATACTCGGATGCATCAGCGAGAGATAAGCTTGTAAGGTGATACCAGTCACCTGCGTCATTCACCCAAGACCTGCGTGGCGCTGGATAGATTCCACCTCACAAACTGCGCCGACAGTGCCTGCACAAATACACCTGGCGAAGAAATAACCATTGACATTCAGCTTCTGTATGGCATATGAAGCGCCTTGGCAAACAATCCTCGAACAAGCTCCATAGCAGCTATTCCCCTATCTCGCGAAAGGAAGCCCCTCATGAATCTAAGAAAAATCACGACGCTCATAGGTAGTTTGATTTTGATCGCGGGCGCAACTGCGAAAAGTTCTACCGCCCCGGTAGTCATTCCGAATCCGGTCCTCGTCTTACTGGGCCAGGAACCGTTCACCGCAAGCGGCAAACAATTTATTCGTTACAACTATTTTGTCGCAAACTCTGCCGACTTTCCGGCGGAGCTTTTCGCCGCGGCGCCAAACCTCCCGCCGTGTGGCCAAAACACCAAAGCCGCCCGCACCTGGGTAGATTTGTACAATTCCACCGGAAAAAGACTCCAGGGATTTTGCGCGTTCAGCAAACCTTCTGACCTTAACACTATCTGGTTTGCTCTCGAACCGGACGTCATTCCTCCAAGCTATATCTACATTGAACTCAACGACCGACAAACAAATACGAAGTACAAATCGAATCTTGCGGACACTACGCTGTGAGGTTTTGACAACAAACCCCAATTAGGGTTTCAAGTAGCGCCAATTCGATCGTCGGCATAGTTGTAGGGGAGGCACTCCGTGGCCGCCCCTCGCCACCGCTCTCAACTCTTCGAAGGTATCTTGAACGCAACGAAGGGGTGGCCACGGAATGCCACCCCTACAATGCTGCTTGCCAAGCCTATCCGCGGCCGGTGTTACACTAACGACACATGGATTGGATCGACGCCGTTCAATGGCCCGCGATGGTAATAACGGTCGTGGCTGCCTGGTTCATAGCTTCGCAAAGGAAGTTCAAGAGGAACTGGGCCTTCTGGTTGTTCCTTTTGAGCAACGTGCTGTGGGTTGTTTGGGGTTGGCACGACCGAGCCTACGCGCTGATCTTCCTGCAACTATGTCTTGCTTTTCTTAATATTCGGGGCGCCATCAAGAACCAAGCCAGCTGAGAGTGTCTGGATCCCCAACTTCCGCTACCGTCGCCGTCTCCCAATCAGTCAAGGTGTAGATGGACACCATGAACAAGTTTTTCTATAGTGCCGTGACTCTGGTCCTGTTGTTTGCCACAGCGGAAGTACGCTCTCAGACGGCAAGCAAAGTTGAAGTGGGCGCCCAATTTACTTCCTTCACCCTTCCGGTCCCTCCGGATGATTATAACCACTACACCGAGCCCGGTTTTGGCGGACGCGTCACTTACAACCTAAATGACAATATCGCACTGGAGGGAGAAGCTAATTTTTTCCCTATTAGAAATGTATTCGGATACCTCGGAGAGGGACGTGCGGCGCAGGCACAGTTTGGGGTGAAAGCCGGCAAGAGATACAAACACTTTGGAGTGTTTGCCAAAGCTCGTCCCGGCTTTCTCACGGTTGGGGACGTTTTTTCTTACCGGCCGGGACCCCTTGTCAGCAGCTCCGGCTTTCCGGGTTTTGTGACGAGGATTGGCCGGGAAACTCATTTCACTACTGACCTGGGCGGGGTATTGGAGTTATATCCATCGCCGAAAACTATGGTCCGTTTTGACGCCGGCGACACGATCGTTAGGTTCGGGCCGCATTACGAGCCTGATCCAAACATTTACCAGAAGATGGTCAAGCTTCCTTCCAGGCTGAAGCACAATCTTCAGATCACTGCGGGCGTCGGATTTCGTATTGGCTCTCCGGCTGACCCCAACCCGCCTCCCTCGGCGGTTAGTAGCGATGATATACCCAGGTTCGAGGTGGGCGTTCACTTTACCTCGATGTCTATGAATCGGCCGACGCCCCTCTGCTGGGCGCCTTGTTTCGGTCCAGATGACTCACCCCCTGTGACCGAGGCAGGACTGGGTTCAAGATTCACCTACAATCTCCACCCCAACGTTGCGGTGGAAGCTGAACTCAACTTCTTCAGTGGCGATCACGGACCAGGAGGCTGGAGCCATATTTATCAGGGGCAGTTTGGAGTCAAAGCCGGGAAACGTTTTGAGACTTTTGGAATTTTCGCAAAATTTCGGCCAGGCTTCGTCGGCTTTACCCGAACGTTTAAGCTGACCGGGACTCACATCGTCACAGTGGGGTCCACTCAGTTTAATGTGGGTGACTTTAGCATTGGCCGGAGAGAAGACTTCTCGATGGATGCCGGAGGCGTGCTTGAGCTTTATGTCTCACGACGAATAATGACGCGCATGGACTTTGGCGACACAATCATCAAGTATGGGGAGTACCTGGCGCCAGGCTTTTTCCTTTCTCAGTCAATCATCCGGCGCCCACCCGAGACTCGACATAATTTCCAATTTACTGCCGGCGTGGGATTCCGTTTTTAACACCCGCTCGGGTCACGTGCCCATACAGAACCGAGCGCGGTAGCGCCGGATCTTTGCGTCAACTTTAGCAACGAGTGGAATTGG
>JANNJZ010000360.1:0-2667 GCA_031396065.1 Pyrinomonadaceae bacterium
GCTTCTTCGGAGGCATGGCGAGGTAGTAAGCGACCGCCGACTTCAGGGCTTCTGAGTTCGGCGCTTCTAGCACTTTTCGAACCTCATTCGCAAAAGCACCCCAATTTGCCTTGGCATCACGGGTGTTCTCACGAAGGCGGACGGCTTTCAAGCAGTACTCGCAGCGAGCAAATTCGCAAAAGAACTCATATGCCAGATCGTTGATGTTGGCTGCTTCCATGGTGCCGCCTAATGTCTGCGTTCGGGCATGGGTGTCCTTTCGCCTTTCACCCCTAAACGTGCGGTTTGACGCTTGTCCGTGTCGGCGCACGCTTCACCTTGCGAATTTCTTGTAGCTGTTTTTTTAACTTCTTTCGATCGAACAGCTTGAACTGCACTTGCTGATTGCTATGGCGACACGCTAACGATAAGTCAGGGACTTCGGCCCCTAACCAACGTACGGTAGCGGTTACCACCTCCCCGACAGTCAGCCAAGCTTTGGCGGCCAATCCAATGATCTCTCCTTCGATTGGAGTTAGCCGCCACTCGCGCTGAACACAAGGTAGTGAATCCTCATCGGGTATCAATATTCCAAGAAAGTCTCCGCCCTTTTTCTCAGCTGCCGCATGCAGATATCGCATCATCGCCAGTTCGCTATCCTCAAGCGGATTGATCGGCATTGAGAATCCGAGCTTTATTCCCCGTCCCTCTGTAATTCCGATCGTCCCGCGGCTGCCTGGCTTGAGCATTCCGCGGTGCACGACGTAGTCCCTCTGCTTGGAAAGATACTTCAACAGTGGATCGCTCTGCAGCTTTTCGCGCTGCGGCCTATACCATGTCGGAAAGCCGGGGTGATTCTGTAACTCCTGTTGAAGCAGGAGTGGAGCCTCTTTGATGGCCTTAAGAAACGCATTGAGATGCCACCGGAATAGGTCTGCATCGTGATAGTGGAGTTCCAAGGCATGAACCCACCAATGAGCCTCTTGGAACCGATCGAAGCTTGCACTTATGCGAGTTAGCACTACCTCAGTCGAGCCTTCTGCCATGGTCAGAAACGCTCAATGTTCGAGCTTTGCCACGCGGCACGCGCGGCGAGCAGCGAGCCAGGCGCGTCGGTCAACAACACGCCGTTAGGCCCCAATGCGCCCATCCACGTCCCTGACGATTGCGAAGGAAACTGCCAGCAGGCGCTCCGCAAATCCTTTCATGTCAGCTTGGGTTCTTACTCGGCGCTTGCGAATTGGATGATCAAAGTTCATGTCCAACTCGTGAATCATCTGGTTTCTGGCTGAAAAGATAGCCTTCAGCTTTGTGAAATCGCCCATACACGTCTTTTCGTCGGCACCAAGGGCTGCACAGGCTCTCATCACCTGCTCCGCCGACTGAAGACTGTCCCCTGTGAGGTCAAAAACATACTCATCAATCAACTGCCCCTGCACATGTGGCGCAGCGAGCGTGCGCGCGAGAATCTTGGCGGAAATTGTTCCTTCGCCAGACTGCAAGTGCCGTAGAACAAACTTCTCGAAAGCCTCGTGAACTTTGTCAGAACTATGGATTAGCATCGGAACGCAATCCCGAAGCAAGCGTTTGAGGCAGGCATCCAACCCTGAGGCAGCCGCAATGACCATCGCTCTAAGGAGATCTTGCTCCTGGTCCGTCGTGATGCCTCTAGGCTTTCCTCGATTGACTCGAGCCAAGTCGTAAGCTAACCAGAGTGCATTCGCCGATTCGATCGAATGCTCAAGAATCAAGGCAGGAATCTTCGTTCTCTCCTTCGCGGTGGAGAACGGGGTCGCTTTGAGTGGTAGAGGCGCAACGGCCATTCTTGAGGCCTAGCGCTCTAGTTCAGCGGCCACGGCGATGGTCCACTGGTACGAGGGGCTAGGCATCGATTCGCAAGCCCTTACGGTTCATGTGATGTTCCTTAAGCAACTCCGCAATTCGCTTCTTTGCTGTTCGGGCATAGATGTATATCTCGTTCTTCTTACCGGAATCCAACTCCTCAAGCCGAATCCGGATGTCTTTCGTCATCACTGTGTTCAGCAACAGGAGCAATTCACTGTCATTGAGCTCAAGAGCCAGTGCTGAATAGTGATCAAGAAGGCGCAGCGCCTGCTCACTTCCAGAGTGAGCGATATCGTATTGGCCTATGACGTTCAATCCTGCCAAAAAGTGTTCGCGCAGCCGAAAGGTGCGATCGAATGCATGCTGCATGTAGCTGCTAGCGATGACTATCACAAGTGTGAGTGAGCTTGTTACTGCCGCGACATGCCCGCCAAAGAAATCGCCTTGTGTGCCCAGGTCGCCGAGGGTTCCAGCGGACTTACTAAAGAGGCCAATACCGTAGAGAAGAAGTGGGGGAAGCGACAGAACAACTACAAGAGCTACAGTTGCCTTAAGTTGCCAAGGCCAACGATACTTGTAGGAAGACGCGAAGGTGTGCACTGCAATCCTGTGGCGATGCCTAACGTAGAGGTTTGCGGCGCTGCGAGCCAGGCCACGAGTAACGCGATGCAGTTTCCGCCGCGTTTGGCAACACCGCCGTGTTATGCAGCATGTCTAGCGACCATTGAGAAACCAGTCGTGCACGTTGTCCCAGTTGCGCCACCTCGGCTTGCCACCCGAGGGTGCCCAGCGCAAACCGCCAACGCTTACCGTAAGAGTGCCAAGTCGGGTGCGCTTCCGCTT
>JANNJZ010000395.1:0-3075 GCA_031396065.1 Pyrinomonadaceae bacterium
TGTATTCCGTCACCTAAGTCCATCACCGTCGAATAGTTGAAAGTAAAATTAGTTGTAGGGCATTTTCCTGAGTTGATAAGTTTTTTAATGTACTGTTTTACGAAATCCGGGTAATCGTTACGGTGCTCTACCTCATTTATACCTTTGAAGAAAAGTTTACCCAAAACAATGCCTTTAAATCCATCAATAAATTCATTGTCCTGATACGAGAATGAACCGTGCTCGTATGTATTTTCCGCTATGTGATGCAACCATTCGATCAACTTTCTCTCGGATAAACTAATTGAGTTTGCATAGCCCCTTAGCGCTAATAGAAAAGTTGCTACTCTAGATTGAAAGTAATCAAAACGTGGAAATTCATCCAATGTTTCGTTTTGGCGTAAACACCTCGGTATTGCATAATCATGGCGTGACAGTAGATAGGCATTTTTTCCATCCCCCAAATAGCCTCCTTGCCCAAGCGCTTGACTCCATACTTTGTGGCCCAAGATTGAACGTACCTCAAGCGCATTGCCCTGATGGTCGGATATGGTCTTTGATAACCGCAATAATTCGAGACCAAATATGCTTTTAAAGATAGGGTGAACGTTATCTAAATTAAAGCCTTCGGTTACATCCGGATTTTTGTAAAATTGAATATTTACTACTTTCTTGTTAACAATGAGAGTCCTTAGAGCACCTAAAGCAACACCCTCGGTAAATAGCTGAAACGACGACTTATAGAGAATCTCATACGTGATATCTTTGTCGACAACATCAAGCCAGCTATTAACGTCCTCTATTGAAGTGTTCTCTTTAATTCTTATCAGACTCATTGTTTTCTCTCAGCTGATTCGGTGCGTCGGCAGTTCAGTTTTTCATTACCCCATTCAAGTAACACGGGGGGGTATGGATACATCGGGCTGCGGTAACCTAGGGGCCAAGCCTATAAACATAGCGTTCATGCAGGTTGTTGGCCCGTGTAGGGCGAAAACGTAATTATGAAGGTTAAAAACATCTGCTACATTGCACTTCGCTTATTATCACTCTACATTACAATTTACTCGAGTTGGAGTGTGACAGCCAAACAGATTGAACAGGAAGGCCGCTATACGCTTTAGAACGGATTTCCGACGAACAAAAACCATGCCTGTCTGTATCTGGTCGGGAGCCAGAAAACACTATGAAGACCATAAAGAGAATCGTCCTGTCGAACTTCAAGCGATTCAAGAGCTTCGAAGTTGAACTAGACGACAAATTAAATATTTTCATCGGCGACAACGAAGCCGGGAAGAGTTCTGTGTTGTTGGCGCTCGACCTCGCCCTCAGCGGAAGCAGGAGCAAGATCGAGACGATGGGCTTGGAGACGTTGTTCAACAGCGAAACCGTATCCGCCTTTCTTGCCGGCACGAAAAAGTTCGACGACCTTCCCAATTTGTTTGTGGAGATATACCTTTCCGATCAGGGAAAAGCAGAGCTGAACGGAAAAAACAACTCCAAGTCTATCGTCTGCGATGGCTTGCGGTTCGTCTGCGAACCCATTGACGAGTATAGCAAGGAGATCGGCGAAGTTCTCAAGGACGGGGATCCCAATTTCCCTTTCGAGTATTACGCGATCAAGTTCACGACGTTCGCAGGGGAGCCATATTCGGGGTTCAAAAAACATCTCAAGCATCTGGTCATCGACAGCTCGCTGATCAACAACGATTACGCGACGAGGGAATACACGAGATCCATCTACGGCGCCAATTCGACTGTCCTCGAGCGAAACAGGAACGAGAACCTCTACCGAAAAAGCAAAACAGTATTCAGAAACGCCGCCCTCGGCGATCTCAACAAGAAACTCGACTCTTACAAATTTTCGGTTAGGACCAACCCCAAGGCGAATCTCGAGACGGACCTCGTCATCACCGAGAACGACATACCAATCGAAAGCAAGGGCAAGGGCCGCCAGTGTTTCATCAAAACTGAGTTCGCCCTCCGCAAGAACGAAGACGAGCACAGTCTGGATGTTCTGCTTCTCGAAGAGCCCGAGAATCATCTGAGCCATACCAACATGAAGAGGCTCATCCAGCGAATCTCGGATTCCGAGAACAAGCAACTCTTCATTGCAACCCACAGTAGTCTTATTTGCACGCGCCTGGATTTGCGAAAGGCAATCCTTCTGAACAGCGCCGGTGCTAGCCCCTTCGGCTTGAAAGACTTGCCTGAGGACACGGCGAAGTTTTTCATCAAGGCGCCTGACAACAATGTTCTTGAGTGTGTGCTGTCCTGTAAGGTGATCTTGGTAGAGGGGGACGCCGAGTTCATTTTGTTTGACGCACTCTACAAGAAGCACTCCGGGAACTCCACCTTGGAAAATGATGGCGTGCATGTGATATCGGTTGGTGGGACCAGCTTCAAGCGCTATCTGGACTTAGCGAAGCTGTTGGGTATCAAGACGGCGGTTGTGCGCGACAACGATGGCGACTATCAAAAGAACTGTGTCGACAATTATGCCAACTATGTGGCCGCGAATATGCGCGTTTTTTCAGACAAGAACCCTGCGAGGTGGACGTTCGAGGCGTGCTTTTACCAGGACAACACGGAGGCGTGTGACGATCTCTTCAAGCCAGGCCGAGTGAAGCTCTCCGTCCAGGACTATATGCTGGACAACAAGGCGGACGCCGCATTCGAACTATTGGACAAAAAGGGCGCCACGCTCGTAGCCCCAACCTACATTCAAGATGCCATCGCGTGGATAAGAGAGTGATCTTCGCTGTCGCGGGGTCTGGTAAGACCACGCGCATTGTCTCTGCCCTCGATCTCGAGAGACGATTCCTGCTGATCACATACACCGACAGCAACCTCTTAAATTTACGGAGCAAGATCATCAAGAGGTTCGGGTTCTTCCCAGCGAATATCGTCCTGAATTCCTATTTCACTTTCCTGCACGTATTCTGTTACAAGCCTTTCCTTCAGATGCGAATGCGGTCAAAGGGCATAAACTTCGACCAGCCACCTCAGTGGTCCCTGAGGCTCAAAAGAACTGCCGATGCTTTTTATGTGGATGGTCATCACAGACTCTATCACAACCGAATCGCCACTCTATTAGAC
>JANNJZ010000445.1:0-27437 GCA_031396065.1 Pyrinomonadaceae bacterium
GGACAACTGCAACCATTGCGCGACTGGTTTCCGCTTTCGTCCTACTCGGCGTTCACCAGCGTAATGGACATGCTGCAAGGTGCTGATGCGCCCTGGGGTTGGTCGTCGTGCAATTGCCATCCAAACTGCGGCATCTTCACCTTGATGGTGGTAAATCGTCAGACCGGTGAGTTTAAGTCGCTGTTTGAATTCTTCGACTACGAGCAATTCATGAAAGACGTCGCCACCATTACCGACACGGCGCGAGGGAAAAAGCTTTCTTACGCGCAGCTCGGCATGGCAATCCTGCGAAACTTCAACGCCGAGCAGGCCCCCAAGGGTTTCCCAATCTCTCAGATTTTGAATCTCTTCAAACCATCGTCGACCAACTCGAGCTCAGATCGAAACGATCGCATGAAAGCGGAGAAGGCCGAAGATCCGAACGACATCTGGCGGGTGCTCTGCGTCGAAGGCATGTGGTTTCAGGACCTCTTCAACTACGATTTCCGCCGCACTGAAATGTGCGTAATTCCTTACGGCACTCAGGAAGGCGAAATTTCTTTCTGTGCCTACAACACCGGCGTGGGTTGGCGGCAAATCATCGAGAACATGCACAAGACCGCGAACCTCGCTGACTGGTATCAGGAAAACGAACGGCATGCAGTCTATGCCGCCGGACACAATGTGCCCGGGATTTCCAAGCGACATTCGCTCAGCCTGCCGATCATCCAGGCGGTGCTGGCCGAGGATCAGGATGTGAAGCCGATGGTGGTGTCGCCGTACCTGGTCCAGGAACACGAAGAAGAGTCGGTAAGCGTTTAGTACTGGTTCGGCCGCTGTCTTGCCACGTCGGGTATTTGACCATTCCTACCCGGGGCCTGGCTCTCCCCCAGCCTACGACCGTGTGCGAAGTCAAACCCCCGTTGATCACAACTCACTAGGAGAAATTTTGATGTACAGATTATCTTTTCGAACTCCGCCCATCATCTTGCAGGCGATCGTATTCGCGATCGTTACATCTTTCATAGCTCAGCTCACAATGCTTCCGGTAACTGCCGCATCACCTGGCAAGGAAGTGGCCTATCAAGGGGCTGAGGTGGTAATTCCGGATGGGACTGAATTCACAGTGGTTACCACCGACGAAATATCGAGCAAGACAGCGCATGAGGATGATCCGATCAATCTCAAGGTTCAGGAGGATGTAAAAATCAACGGTCAGGTTGTTATTGCGAAAGACACGCTGGTTAAAGGCATCGTCGCCGCCGCAAAAAAATCCGGCATGCTCGGAAGAGGCGGCAGCCTGGGAATAAGAATAGAAACAACTAGCACGGTTGACGGTCAAAGACTGAAACTGCGTTCTGCCAAAGGCAAAGAAGGTGACAACAAAACCGGGACGACTGTAGCCCTGGTAGTCTTGTTTGGTCCGCTGGGTTTTCTGAAAAAGGGTAAGAACGCGATTATCAAACCCGGCACGCCAATTAAGGTATTCACCGATGAGGAAAAGAAAGTCTTCGGCTCAGGCGAAGAGAAGAAGGCGCCAATAAGGGTCTAAGGCGCGTTTCAAGGAAAGTCTTTAAGGCAAGAGTGCGTGGCAGTGGTGCACGCATTTTTGCTTTTGGGGCCACTGTTCGGCGATACCTTAAGTGCGGGACTTGAATCCGATCTCTTTCCGGATCTTTGGAATCTGATCGAGAATGGTTTGAAGAAGAGTCTTCGGAAGCTCAGCGAGAGTTGTCTCGATACCCGCAAGCCGTCCTTCAATCTTGTCAAATCGTTTCTCAGCATTATGCTGCCAGTCTTCGGTTTTGCGTTGCCAGTCTTCGGTCTTGCTCTGCCATATCTCGGTTTTGTGTTGCCAATCCTTAAGCGCCTGCCGCTCCTGATCATTCCTGGCAATCTGCTCCACAAACGCCGCCTGGTTTCGAATCAGCAGCGCCATTGCTTCTTCAAGGTGATTATTCCTGGGCAAGGGTTTTCGAGTTCGAGCTGCCATGGGCAAAAGTCTACCACTCCTACACGGCATCAGCCATGGCCCCACGCGAGCAGTACCAATCGAAAGTCTACCAGCCTTCTTGCAGGACAGCTCCGCGGCATTCTAGTTGCCAACAGCCTCCCTGGAACCAATCACCAAAGTCGGGAGTGCATCAATGAAAAAGCTTCTTTTCCTTTTCTTAACGCTATTCGTGTCTGAGACGAGGCTGACTGCGCAAACTCCTGCGCCGGTGCCACCAGCAACCGAAACGATCCAACAGTCGCAATCCGCAAACGCTGCGACGTTGCCGACCAAGACAGAAGACTCGGTCGCACTAGACGCCGAAACAGTTAACCTCAGATCTCAGTCGCGAGGAACCGTACCGGTCAAAATCCCAGCCGGTACTCCGATCGAAGTCGAAGTCGCCTACACCGTCAGCTCACTGGATATGCGACCCGGTGAATTATTAAGTTTTCGAGTGCTCATTCCGGTAATGATCGATGGCGTCATCGCTATCGAAAGAAATGCGCTGGTCACCGCGCGCGTAACCCTGTCAAAACGCGGCGGGCATTGGGGCAAGGCAGGAAAGCTTATTTGGGCCATGGAAGACGTTATCGCGGCAGACAACACGCGGGTCCTGTTGGATCCAGGCACGCGCTCGCGCAATGAAGCATTATGGGATCTGGAGCACAAAGCCGACGATCCCAGGACGGGCACTCAGGTGGGCCAGGGCAGTGTAAAAGGAACCAGCCACGGGGGCGAAGTGACAACGAAGACGATAATCGCTGCTGCCCTCTTTCCGCCATTGGCGCCACTGGCCCTGATGCATGGGTTCAGGCGAGGCGAGAATGCCGTGCTGCCGGAAGGAAAGCGCTATGTGGTGGTCGTGCGTAACGAAGCGAGCGTATCGGCCGCTCCAAAGAACTAAAGCTTTGGCAGGTAGCCCGTACTTAAGTTCGTTTAGAGTTTGAACTTCAGGTGTTGGCTCTGACCTCGAGCGCTGGGCTCTGATTATCCTGCGCGCTCAGCCTGAGTGGGCCTCGTCACCTTCTGCAGTCTTGAGGGGCTTCTGAATATGACGCAACTGCGCGACGATGTCGCGGAGACGGAGGGCCAGCTCCTCGATAGTTTGCGCGCGCTTTCGCACTCTGTCGCTCAGATCTTCCCGCAACAGCAACTGCGCCTGCCCCAATACTCCCGCCAGCGGATTGTTAATCTCGTGCCGCACCCGAGCTATGAGTTCCGCAACTTCATCCAGCCTCGCCTCATATTCCGCTACGAGAGCGCGTGTCTTTTCGTCTGAATTATCTGGTCGTGAATTGCCGGTTGCGGGCGCGCTATTCTGTTCAGTCATGATACTCCCAGCTTCCGAATTTAGAATTCCAAAACCTTGTGGGAGCTTTCTGCCGTTGGCGGCTTTCAGCGGGTAACGTACAAGTGAGCGTATTGTGCTCGACAACCGGTAAATAGTAAACAGTGAATGGTAAATGGTGAATAGTCGGGTGGGCGAAGGCGCAGTGCTTTGATGAAAACTCTGCATCTCGAGAATGGCAGACGTACCAGGTAGGGCTAACCTCATCGTCTGAACCTGGAACTCGAGACGTCATGGGCGAGTTTCATCTCACTCGTTCTTACCATTTACCATTCACTATTTACCATTCACCATTTTTAGTCCGGTTGACAAAGAAAAGCCTATGCACTTACAGTGAAATTCCTCTTGCTGGGAGGTCGTCTAACGGTAGGACTGCGGACTCTGAATCCGCCTATCGGGGTTCGAATCCCTGCCTCCCAGCCAAACACTTCCAAAATGTCGAAGCCGCCGCCGCCGCAGCAGCAGCCGGATCATCCGTGGCTTCGCCACCTGATGTGCGGAAGGTCTTTTGACGTTCTGCATGCTAAATCAGATTCCGGGGCTATGCCCCTTAATGAACCATCGCTCAATATATCTCTGAGGTTGGGCAGAGTTAACCTTACCCTCGGTAAAGTCAACTACTCAGACGAGCGGTTGAGTGCCGTCCTCTCGCAGGGCGCTCTTGTCGATGGACGCAACTCTTTGGAGTGCGCTGCCTTGTCAGCGCTTTGGTAATCTGCGACCTGTCGCAGCCGTCGGTGATCTATAAACCGGTAGAGGCCAACGATGTGGCGGGACGGCGGCGACAGGTCGCCGATTACCAAAGCGGTAACAGGTTACCGCACTCCAAATGACTACTGGCCGGGAATCGCCTCAGTGTCTAAAGTGCCGGGCGACTTCCAAAACAAATTTTTCGAACGGCGCGCCGTAAGCTTCCACATCAATGAACTCCGTGATCGACCGGCGCAAGGAATTATCCAGCGAGGGACAGACGAAGGGGCTCTCATGGGCTCCGAGTTCCAGCTCCACGACCCTCACCCCGTTATCCCTTCTCACTCCCTGCAGAGTGTTGAGGGCCGCCCCCAACGGCATAACCATGTCGTTGACGTTACAGATACCCAACAGGCGCGGGGCGACCTCGCGCATCCTCTTTTCGACGGTTGGGATGTCCGGACGCATGCCGGAGAACGCGCGGAACCAGCGGCCCACCCCATGCGCCTCGAACCAGTGGGCCATACGAGAGTCGGCGAACCTCTCGATGTCTTTGACGTAGGTCCTCATCATCGCGTCCTCCGCCGCGGAGTCCAGAATTAGCGGCGACGCCAGGTTCAGGTCGCGCATGGCCACGCCCGACCCGAAAACGACCGCCCGGCTCTCGGTGAACAGACCGTCTTCGTCCTCAAGCAACAAAAGCATGCTCAGATAGCCGCCCGCTGAGTAACCGAGAAAATCGACCCGCGCGTTTTCCGTCAAATGCGGGTGTTTGTTCGCCCTGATGGTCCTGACCAGGTCGATCAGGTCCAGGTAAGACTGGACCATCCCCCAGAAGAAGCGCTCCGGTCGTTTCTCCAGTCGGTCGCTGATTGCAGCATTAAACCGGGTCGTATCGCTGGCGGGATCGGCCGACCTGCGATCGTAGATTTCCTGCTGCTGCCGCGCCCACAGGGGTGAGACGCGATTGACATGGAATGTGATTGGGAACAGCACGACCGGGGCGGAAGTCTGTCGCAAGAGCTGATAAGCCCAAGGCAGGTACTTCGTAAAACTACGTTCGTTGAGGCCGTGCAGGAGAATGGTGACACGGTCGTGCCGTCTTAACTCACCCGCTGGGGTCGACTCGCGGAGCAGCGGATACCTGAAATCTATGTTCTCCCGGATGCGGCTGTCTCCAGTCTCGGCGTCCTCAATCTCCGCAGCGAATTCGAGTCCGTGTTCCTCGCAGTGGTAGATCGCTTCTCCAAGCAGGTGGCGCGCGTTAGCAGACGAGAACTGCAGATAATAAATATCTAAGTCGAAGTCGCTTATGGAGAGAGGTTGGCTATCCTCCCATTGGCTGCGATGCCGGAAAGCCTTACTCACCGACTGGTAATCGATATGATTCAATGTTCCTCCAGCTTGCACCCTCTCGACTTTTAGGGCAAGGCCCAAGCCGGCGATCCTCGATCATGCCCCCGCCCTGGCTACCCACTGCGTCTGTCAAAAAGAATTGACGATGACCTTGAGCTAATCGAGAAGAGTGCTTGCTGCTTGTGTGCCGGGAGTGCGCCAACTCAGCCGAACCCCGCAATATCAGGGCTCTCTGGGCCGACCAACAAGACATATAAAGCCTTGTTTTTCGAACTGTAAGCAACCGAACAGCACGGCGAGAAACTGACAGGAGGAGAGCTGAAAGGACTCTGAATCCGCCTATCGGGGTTCGAATCCCTGCCTCCCAGCCACACATTTAATGAGTTACGGGAAGGCAGCAGCAGCAGCAGCAGCAGCAGGCATCTGTTCTTGAATTAAATTGACAATGTCCAAACTGGTCTAGTCTCAATTGCTGCTCCGCAAGATGCGAAGTGCACGATCCGGGGCTGCCGACTGTGGATCGTCCTGCTTCATCTGCAAGTACATCGCAGACAACTGAGTTCTAGCAGACGTTTTAGCGAGTTCCCAAAGCGGTAACAGGTTTCGGATGCACCGCAGTAGTCATGCCGCGACGGTCACCGATGATTACAGGCGTATAGAGTACAACCTTAAGGTTGCCGGCCTGGCGACCACTCAGCCAACTTCTTTAGGACGGCGGTTATGGTAAAACCCAACTAGGTGGCTGCGCGAGCGGCAACCTAGTTGGGCTCTGAACGCCTGTTAATTCGCCTTACGGTTGGCCGAAGCGATTGCGATATTCCGGCGACAGGATGAACGACCGCACCATCTCGGCCTGGAACGGATCGCCACCGTAGAAGTTTAACTTGCCCAACCAGAAGACGTAGCCCGCCGTGTCCGGATTGCGTCTCATGTAGCCGACGTATTCCATGAACACAAACACGCGCCGGAATTCCTGATTGTAGAAGGCCTGTCCATACGTAGTCGTAAACTGCACATTGCCCTCAGCGAGCACCACGGTTCCGTCGACCACTCGCCTCAAGACACTGGCTCGCGTCTCGATGCCATTGGTCAACCCATCAATCAGCGTCTGTTTCTCGCCGGTCGTGGCTACGATGCCCGTCGTATTGAACAACTCCAAAACGTAGAGCGTGTTGTTGAGTCCGCCATACTTCGCCACGAATTCAGGACGCTGCACAAACTCCGCAGCCAGCCGATTGCGATTGGCTTCAACCACAGCTCCTGAGATCTGGTTGTTTACTAGGATGCCTTCCGACACCTGACTAACGTCGCGCATGAATTCAAGCGAGGTCGGGAACCGGCCTGCTGATGATCCAGGTAATCCGCCGTCGTAATTTGGCGCCCCGGTCAGGCTGCCCTTGTATAGCCGGTAGACAAACCCTCCCGTCATCTGAAACTCAGGTGATGAGAAGAAAGCTACTGCCGTCGACTCCCGTTGTTTATCGACACACTGTTCCACTGTTAGCCCCGCAGGTCGTCTGGCCGGGTCCGTGCACTTCTCGATGTTGTCGGTCCAGAAGGATAGACCTAGCGCGTCGGGCTCCCGATTCAGAAAGTCGTGATACTGGGAACGAACGAACTCGCTCGAAGTATCAATTGGATTGGTCGCCGGTTCCGTCGCATCGTCGGTGATGCCCAGAAAGGCCGTCGAGGGTACCCCAAACACCGCTCCTCCCGTCGGATTCGAAAGGTTCAGCTCGATAATCTCCGTTCCTTCCACGTAGTTGTCCTGGCTAATCAGTACGTTGAAGCTCTTCGACGTTTCGCCTGCGGCAAACCGTAGCGTACCGATGGCTGTTGTAAAGTCGCAGCGCGATGAGGCGAACCCGGCCCCAGGGGCCGTGCAGGGAATGCTGTCCGCCGGGTTGCTGTGATCGCTGCTGGCATAATCCACGGTTACCGCCTGCGAGGTGTCGCCTGTGCGCTCCACTGTAATTGTCCGCGAGCCGGCACCCTCCGCCACACTGTAGTTGTCAGTGCTAAACCGAATCACGCCGCCCGCTGGGTTAACTGTAATTGCGGCCGTGGCAGTTCCTCCACCTAAGCCGGCATCCGTTCCACTTAGCGATGACTGCACTGTGAAGCTGCCGTTGGTCGCGCCCGGAGTAAACTTCAATCCTGCATTCCCTTCAGCAACGGTGATGAAGTCGCCGTTGTTGATTGTCGTGGCGCCGTTGTTCTTGAATAGCGCACCACCGGTAATCCCGGTGATCTTGAAGTGGGTTACCTCACCTCCGTCTGCCGGGTTACGCGAGATCACCAGCCCGGAAGTGGTTTGCGTGTTCGCATTGGTGGTGGCACTGGTAACCGACGGTGTGTCGGCCACCGCGCTGATGTTGAAGCTGGCAGTGGCTGCCGCGCTGGTCTTCGGATCAGCCGCACCGTTGCTGGTGCCGTTGTCCTCAACCGTGTAAGCGAAGCTGGCAGGTCCGTTGAAATCAGCCGCCGGCGTGAATATCACATCGCCGCCAAGGATGTTCACCGTACCACCGACACCATTGCTGACTGTTTTAACGATCAGGGTCTGGCCGCTTTCGTTGGCCGAGCCTTTTGAATCGTTGGTCGTCAATGTTGTGAAAGGAATCGTCCGCTCCCCGGAGTCCTCTGCCGCGTTAGCTAAGGTCTCGTTGTTCGCCGTGGGAGCATCGTTCACTTCAGTGATGTTGAATTGTGCCATTGCGGGCCCACCGGTCTTTTCATCACCAAACCCGCTGGTAGTTCCATTGTCCCGGATCGAGTACTGGAAGCTGGCGGTTCCGTTGTAATCAGGCAACGGGGTTATTCGCACCGTGCCCGCCACAATGCTGACCGTCACGCCGATAGGATTGTTGACTGTTGTGACTATCAGGGTCTGGCCACTTTCATTCGCCGGGCCTTTCAAATCGTTACCGGTCAGGTCAGCAAAGGCAATCGTCCGCTCGCCTGAATCCTCGGCCACTTTCGGGAGCGAGTCATTGACCGCCGTCGGTGCATCGTTGACTTCGGTGATGTTGAATTGTACAGCTCCAGATCCGCTGGTCTTAGGATCAGCAACTCCGTTGGTAGTGCCGTTGTCCTGGACTACGTAATTGAAGCTCGCTGGTCCGCTGTAGTTGTCAGTTGGCGTGAACACTACGAAGCCTGGGACTAGAAAGACTGTCCCGCCTACAACCGAGCTCGTTGTGATTACCGTCAGGGTCTGGCCGTTTTCATTGGCCGGGCCCTTCGAATCGTTGCCGGTCAGAGTAGCAAACGGAATCGACCGCGTTCCTGAATCCTCACCAACATTCGACAGCGTGTCATTGACCGGTACCGGCGTGTCGTTGATCTCTGTAATGGTGAAACTGGCGGTGCCGGGTGCGCTGGTCTTCGGATCAGGCGAACCGCCGGTGGTACCGTTGTCTTCGACTGTGTAATCGAAGCCGGCCGGCCCACTGTGATCAGCCGTTGGCGTAAACAGCACGTTGTTACCGAGAATGCTGACTGTGCCGCCGACAGGATTGCTGACTGTCTTGACTGTCAAAGTCTGGCTGCCTTCGTTAGCCGGGCCTTTCGAATCATTGCCAATCAAGGTAGCGAAGGGAATCGTTCGCTGTCCTGAATCCTCAACAACATTCCCCAACGTGTCATTGACCGGTACCGGCGTGTCGTTGATCTCTGTAATGGTGAAGCTGGCGGTGCCGGGCGCGCTGGTCTTCGGATCAGGCGAACCGCCGGTGGTGCCGTTGTCTTCGACTGTGTAATCGAAGCCGGCCGGCCCACTGTGATCAGCCGTTGGCGTAAACAGCACGTTGTTACCGAGAATGCTGACTGTGCCGCCGACAGGATTGTTGACTGTCTTGACTGTCAAAGTCTGGCTGCTTTCGTTGGGCGGGCCTTTCGAATCATTGACAAGCAAGGTGGCGAAGGGAATCGTTCGCTGTCCTGAATCTTCGGCTACGCTCCCCAGCGGATCGTTCACCACTGCCGGCGCGTCGTTAATTTCTGCCGCCAGTCGCGCGACGAAACCATCGCGGTCCGAACCCGAGTTCAGAGTAATGTCGTCCAGCGTGAGGGTGCCGCTGAAATCACCAGAGAGCCTCATTGATTCAGTAACGCCATCATAAATCAACCTCATCGGATTGATTTCCACTGGAACGGCCTCACTGGCGGAAAACTCGCTGGCGCTCCCAGTGGCGGGGATGGCCTTGGCGAATTGAAAGTTGCCCGACGCTGCGTACTTGGCAACAAACTGATCTTGACCTTCCTGGCTCGTGATGGTTTGAGGGGAAGGTGTCTCTGCGCCAAACGTCGACTGTGAGCCAAGAGTGCCGGTGACATATGGATTACCCGCGCCATCGAGTGCCACTCGATTGCCCTCGGCAAAATCAGGGTCACCGAAGGTGCGCACCCATATGACATTACCGGCCGGGTCATACTTCACCAGAAAGCCGTTACTGTCGCCTGACGGCTCGGTCACTGAAATTGAACCGAACGTCGCAATGCCCTGGAACGAACCGGTCAGGTAGCTGTTCCCGTCACCGTCCGCCGCAAGGTGCGCTCCGAGGATAAAAAAATCACCACCAATTGGATTTACCCAAATTATTTGCCCATTCTGATTAAACTTGGCGACAAACGAATCGAGGCCCCCCGGGTTGGCAATCGTGACTGGGCCAGACAATGTGTCAAAGGTCACTTCATCATCGATCACTCCAATCACATACAGATTCGAGGCATTGTCACGACTCAACCCCAGGATCCCATCGTTGTCCACGCTGCCGTCCGCATAGACCCAGACGGGGTCGCCCGTGGCAGGATCGAGCCTGGACAAAACGAGGTCACTCTTGCCGACGCCCGGAACCGGTTCGCCGAGGAAACTAGTCCCACCAACGGTTCCCGCCACATAGGGATTGCCGGCGCCATCCACGACGATCTCAGTAATGCCATTGGAGCCGGCGTCTAGATCTTCACCCGCTTCCGGGTCGTCACCGGCGCCACTGTTGCCGCCACGCGCCCAAATCAGATTGCCGTTCGAGTCATACTTCGCCACAAACAGTTCAAAATTAATATCGTCGTTGGTATCTCCGAGGGTTGCCACGGTCGCGTTGCCGGCGTCTTTGAATACCAGGGTGGTGACAAACCCGCCGCCGACATAAGCATTGCCGAGCGCATCTACGGCCAGCGACAACCCGCCATCAAGCGACAACCCTGGCGGTAATGGATCTACTGCACCAGCGTCAACACCATTGGCCGCGCGCGCCCACAGAGGGTTACCGCTGGAATCAAATTTCGCCACGAAGAGATCATGATCATCGGTGCTGGTGAGAGTCGTCTGCGGCTGAGTATTGAACACAATGTTACCCGTGAAGCCGCCCGTCACGTAGAGGTTGCCAGCCGGATCGATGGCGGTGCCACCGATTTGCGTCGTTCCGGTACCTCCAAATGTGATGGTCGACTGAAATTGACTGGCCACCGCGGAGGTGAACGATGATTTCATAGCGGCGCGAGCTGTAATTGTCATATCCGGCTTTTCCACCGATGTAAGCATCGCCAGGACCACGGCGAGACCTATCGAGAGCGTCGCCACCATACCCATACGCATCGAGAGGGCGTGCCCCAACGCGAGTAGACCGTTGGCGGATTTGCGTCGTGGCTTGTGAGCGCCGATCAAAGATGCTATCAGCGCCCGGACCAGTGTTGCCACAGCCATCAGTCCTCCAAAGAGCATGAGCAAAGAAAGACCGATCGACGCCGCGCGACGCAGCTTGGTTTCGCCCTGTGCTTGAGTGAGCGGGCCCTGAGGGAGGCCCTGATTTCGAGCACCAGCGTAAGCTGCGACCAATTGCTGTCGTTCCAGCTTTTCGCGTCTGCTGAGCTCATTCTTTCCGGGTGTATATCGGAGGGTATTGTACCTGCAGACTTCCGGATGATCGTTACAATACTTCGGGTCGGAGCATGGATTTACCAGAACTGCTTCAGCCTGCTGAACAGGCATCATGACCAGGGCCGAGTAGCCTATCGTAAGCATAAAGAGCGAGAGCATCAGTAACGAAAATGTTTTGTTTTTCACTGGGGGAATCTCCATTTCTTAAGGTCAATCCGTCAGTTCATTTAGCAGGTGACAGGTGTTCGGTGCTCGTAGTTCAAGTAGTGACTCGCGTGTCGGAAATTGATCGAGGCTGACGCCAGGACATCAGCCGCCGCAGTCTTTGCAGGCAGATCGCGGCAGCCAATCCCAGTAGCAACCACAAGCACGCCTTCGGGAAAAAATCGGTGTAGCGCACGTACAAAGTCATTTGTCGTGAGAGCTTTAGTTTTCCGCTGACAGACTGTTCAGACCACCACGGAACCTCTCCGTACATGCGGCCCAGTGGATCGATTAAGCCACTGATGCCGGTGTTGGCAGCGCGCGCAATCGAGCGTCGCATCTCGATGGCGCGCAGCCGGGTGAAGGCCGCCATTTCATAAGCACCTTGCGTCTTTGACCAGTAGCCTTCGTTGGTGATCACCGCCAACATCTCGGCGCCATTGCGAACCGACTCCGCCATTTCCGCTGGATACTCCTGGTCGTAGCAGATCGCCGTGCCGACCGTGACGTTCTCTCCCTGACGATCTCGAAATGAAAAAACTGTCGGCTCCTGGCCACGCGTGAATCCACCGCTGCCGCCGACGTTGATCGCCAGCCGCGACAAGGCGGGAAACTGCTCGACCAGCGGAACCCGTTCAACGAAAGGCATCAGGATGCGCTTGCGATACAAGTCAGAAGTCTTTACGTCTGACCAGTGCCTAGCGCGCGGGTCGTTGCCGGTTACCTGTGGTCCAGTCCCGGAACTTTTTCGGACCAACGACTCGGCTGGTTTCGTTGCCCCCGGCGTCAGCATCAGCGCCGCGTTGAATAATTCAGTGTTGTCGCCTCGTGGCGTCTGAGTTTGCGAATCGTTTTTGATCCGCCGGTCCATTACTCCAGTGAGAAGCGGCGTGTCCCATCGGGCCACGGCACGTTTGACTACTTCCTGCACTGGCCGGTTTTCATCAAAGAAATAAGGAACGGCAGATTCGGGCCACACGATGAGATCCGGTTTCTGATTCGCGAGGGCCGAGTCCGTGAGCGCCAAAGTCTTACCCAGAACCGCGGGCCCGCTCTTCGTATCAAATTTTTGCCAGGGGTCGATGTTGGGCTGGATTAGCAGGACTGAAATTTCGCGATCGGTCGCAGTGGTACGTGCGGCATTAATGAAGATGAAAGCCGAATACGCGAGCGGCGGCAAAAGCATGGCTGCCGCGGAAACTGCGAGCCTTCGAATCAAACGATTGCGAATAGTTGAGCGCTGAATACCAGATGTCCTTAGATACTGGGATTCTTCGTGCGGCGTCGTACAGTCAATCCGCAGTCCGAAATTCGCAATCCGAAATTCATCCAGCGCCCTGACGATGAGCACGTTGAAAAGCACGAGCCAGAAGGTGATGCCCCAAACACCGGTAATGTCTACGTATTGCACCAGCCAATAGAGGTTTGATTGCGTCACGCCCATCGCCAGCCAGCCGAACGAGCCGTCTGATCGGTGATACAACCAGTCCCAGGCGGTCCAAACCACAGGCAGCAACCAGAGCGCAAGTCGCCACCCCAGCGCCCGGCGAATGAAGAACAAAGCGATTAGCGGAACTGAGTAAACGACTGTGCACACGAAGAACAGCAGTAAGGCTCCCAACTTCGTCGAAGTGATTAACCAGTACTCTCCAAAGACACTAAAGATGAAAAGGGCTACGACAACATTCAGCAGGTAGCGCCAGAAAGTCTTAACCGATTTGAGCGCCAGCAGCATGGGCACCATCCAGATCCACGTGAACACCTCGAGTCGAACATATGGATAAGAGGGCCAAGAGAGCCCCATCAGCACACCGGAGAGTGCATAAGGCCAGAAGCGTTGTCCGAGTTTGTGGAAAAAGTTCTTCATCGTGTCTCCGATTGGTGAATAACCTGGTTCATTCCCTAGTGACGCCGGCTGGAAAACGTATCGTCTTGTCAGAACCACCTGCGTTAGCGGGTGGAACTTAACGTCAAGCTTGATTGATCAAAGGCCCACCCGCTCACGGCAGGTAGTTCTGACAAGACATTAAGTCATTATCTTCTTTGCGGTAATGACGTCGGCCAGCGGTGCGCCAGCTTCTGATTCCAGTAGTGTATGGAGGACGAAGTTCCCTCCCACCCGATCAAATCGCTTGAGTTTGGCGGTGAGTCCCTGGCCCAGATCAAGATTGCGGTAGTAGAAAACGTCGCGGGCAACGGTCGATGTTAGCCGGGACCAGTCGAGCTCATCGGCGACCAATCCTTCTCTTTTCACAAGCTGGCGTTCGAGGGTGTCGGCAATGGTTGGGTAGGACGCAAAGTACAGCAGACCGGCGCCGTTATAGTCGGTATATGGCGACGGTTGGTAGGCGATGCTTTTGTCCAGGTCAGATCCTTGCAGCGGCAGGCGATGGCCCAGGAAATTGTATTCAGCTATATCGCGATGCCGAATCGCCTGGCTGAGTTTGAGCAAGGGGGGTGACGACTGTTGGGTTGGAGCTTCAGAGGTGAGGTCGGATGCCGTCGACAATTGGCGCAATTCGTTTCGTCCATGCTGGTTGCGCGTTACAAAGGTGGTCAGCATCTCCAGCCGGAAACAGAATGCGCGATTGCCAAAACTAACCGTGCTGTGAAAGAACCTCCGCCCGCAACGCACGATGTCAACCGCAGTGCGAAAACGATCGTCCATGCCTACTGCGTTGAGCGGTTGCTCATATCGGGCACGGATAGCAACGAAGGTCGGATAGATCTGATTGCCGGCATCGTCACGCATCAGCTCCGAAGTGAGCCCACTGACTCCCAACATCGCAAACAAATGTTTCCAGTGTTGCTCGCCGCAGTGTTTGAACAGCCAGTTCTCAGAGAGACCCGTGGCGTCCATTTGCGGCATCTGTATGAACGTCTCAATCATTTGTCTTCGCTCTTTCCACTTAGGAAATTGCGGGCCTTGACTCCCGCCGGAGCTTTCAAACTCCGCCTGCAGGTTCACCATGCTTTGCGCTAAGGTTTTCATGGCTTCAGCTATGCTCCTCACTCGTTGACTTCGGTTTCATTCCCTAGTGACGTTGCCTTAAAAACGTATCGCCGAGAAAGGATCGAAGTCGGGCTTTGAGACACACTGATATCGCGCAGCTGTCAGCATTGGCGGTGCTTCAGACGGACGTCCTAACAGTTAGCGTGCTGTCCCCGGCCGCCTCGTAGCGAATGAATCTTGTCTATTTGTTGGTTTGTGCTGGCCTGGTGTCCCCTGGTCGTGCGGCACTCTCAACGGTGACGCTCCGGCTCGACGTATTACCTGTCAGTCGCGGTGATGTGATCGTATAAGTGCGTCCTCTTCCGCTGCCGCGGCGGGTGGCCCGCAGGCTAACAAGGTGCTCGTAATTACCACCATGTAGTGACGTGGGTTTGAAAACGTATCGCGTGAGTAAAGATCGACCGGCAACTTGTAGGGCATCCCCATGCTTCTGTGCGATAATCCGCCCGCGTTAAGTGCGACATTCCCCAGTTCGGGGAAGTAACAGATCAGAAGCTCTGACAGCTTGCCTATTCCTGAGCGGATTCCCCCAATGATCCAGCCCTCGAACAGTCAGACTCCCCTCGCCATCGAGCTACTTAGAGCTTGTGTCCTCTGGTCGTTACTCATCGCCAACTCGGGACCGCCGGTCTTCTCCCAAGCTGCTCAGCCCAACCCGGCACCCGGTTTCCAGGAGATCAAGCCGCTCGAGTTGGGCCAGCCAGTCAAGCGCGAGATCGCGCAGGACCAATTTCACCCTTATCTCATCAATCTCGCCTCCGATCAGTACATCAGTATTTCGGTTGAGACATTGGAGAGGTACTTGCGGATTGCGATCTTCGATCCTAAAGGAAAACAGTTGATTGATGGTTCCGCGAGCTCGCGTTGGCGGAAGGCCAGCGAGTTCTTGATCGTCGCCGTTGAGCCCGGCACCTACCGCCTGGAAGCGCGGCGCGTCACTACCGGGTGGGTAAAAGAGATGACGAAGGATTGGCCACCCAGACCCTATGAGATCAAGCTAAACGAAGTGCGAACCGCGACGGAGAAGGATCGCGTCCGCACCGCTGCCCGGCAGGCTTTGATCGAAGCCGATCCAGTCCAGGTGTACCGCCCGACGCCGGAAGCCCGGCAGAAGTCGATGGAAAAGTATCAAACGGCTCTACCCCTCTGGCGGTCGATCGGGGATCAGAGAGGAGAGGCAGAGACACTCGGCTCCATGGCCACGACTTATGGTAATTCGGGCCAGCCACAGCAGGCGCTCGACTCCTATCAGCAGACTGCCTCGCTCTTCCGCGCGATTGGCGATCGCTACGGCGAGTCGAGTGCGCTGATCCAAATTGGCCTGATTAAGTATGGGGCGCGAGAATTCAAGGAAGCGTTGAGTAGCTTCAATCAGGTGATTGAACTGGCTCGCTCAGGCGTGGCCCCGGGATTTGAAGCCTTTGCCCTCACTTACCTCAGCAGCACCCATAGCGCGCTCGGTGAATACCGGCAGGCTCTCGAATCCCTGGAACTTGCACTTGCAAGCTATCGGGCCAATCACGAGATAACCGGGGAAATCCTCGCCCTGACCACCCTTGGTGAACTGCACGACCGTTTGGGAGAAAAACATCTGGCGATCGATTATTTCAGCCAGGCGCTGCAAGCCACCCCGGCGTACTTGTCAGAGTCGAAGTGCCGTTCATTAGTGGGGCTGGGCTACTTCAATTACCAGTTAGGCGACTCTCAGAGCGCGCTCGAATACTTCAATCAAACCATTGCCGTCTGCCGCGAGAACGCGCCAGGCCTCTATAGCGCTGGTCCACACGCCCTGACCGGCAGCGGCGCGGTGCATTCAGAACTCGGTAACCAACGGCAAGCGCTCGAACTTTATGGACAGGCGCTCGAGCGACATCGCGCCTTGCGTGACCGTGAAGGCGAGGCTGTGACGCTCGCCCGCATGGGCTTTGCCTATGACGCGCTCGGCGACCGGGCAAAAGCAATCGCCTATCTCAATGACGGGCTGACCCAGCTGCGCGCGGCCATTGAATATCCTTTCGAGATCACCACGCTCAACAAACTCGGCAGTGCCTATGCGACCGCCGGTGACCGGGAAAAGGCGCGCGATTACTACACCCAGGCCCTCGCGCTCAGCCAAAGAATCGGCGACCGGCAGGGCGAAGCGGTGGCCCTCCTGGGCCTGGCGCGGTTGGAGAGCCAGAGCAATCACCCGGCAGAAGCTCGGGCACGGATTGAAGCGTCACTCGCTATCATCGAATCGCTGCGCACGAAGATCCCAGGCCAGACGTTGCGCGCGTCCTATCTCGCCTCGACCAGCGGGCATTACGAGTTCTACATCGACCTGCTCATGCAACTGCATCGAAGCAACCCTGCGGATAGGTTTGCTGCCGCTGCGCTGCAAGCGAGCGAACGCGCCCGCGCCCGGGGATTGCTGGAGTTGCTCAAGGAAACCAGCGCTGATATTCGCGAAGGAGTGGACGCCAGGCTGCTCGATCGCGAACGGTCATTGGAGCAGGCGCTCAACGCCAGAACGGATGAGCAGATTCGGCTCTTGAGCGGATCCCACACTGCCGAGCGGGCAGACCATTTGAAGAAAGCGATTGACTTGCTGACGCTTGAGTATCAACAGGTCCAGGCGCAGATCCGGGCGACCAGTCCACGCTATGCAGCGCTGACGCAACCGCGTCCGCTGAGTGTCATGGAGCTTCAGGAACAAGTGCTCGACCCGGACACTTTGTTGCTGGAGTACGCACTGGGTGAGGAACGCAGCTATCTGTGGGCGGTTACAAAGTCATCGCTCAATGTATACGAACTGCCTAAACGCGCCGAGATCGAAACGGCGGCCCGCCGTGTCTACGAGTTGTTGACGGCGCGGCAACGTGGGTCATCCGAATCGGAGCCACAACGGCAGCAACGCGTGACCAAAGCTGACGCCGAGTATTTGACTGAAGCCGGCGCGCTCAGCCAGACATTGCTTGGCCCGGTAGTGTCACAGCTCGGCAGCAAGCGCCTCGCCATCGTCGCCTCAGGTGCCTTGCAGTTTCTTTCGTTTGCAGCGCTTCCTTCGCCTGGGTCACGAGGGTCCAAGCTCCCGGTCCAAAACCAGGAGCCGGCGGTGACCAGGTACCTGATCGAGGATCACGAAATCGTCAGTTTGCCTTCAGCCTCGGTCCTTGCCGAGCAGCGTCAGTTGTTTGCCGGTCGCCCATTCGCAAAAAAGATCCTGGGTGTGTTCGCTGATCCGGTGTTCGAGATGGATGACCCGAGGGTTAAGCGAGCAGCAAAAGAGAGTCGAAAGGCACGGCCTAACCAGGTCCCGCAGGTCGCCCAAATCTCGCCCGCTACGCGCGGCCGAAGCACCTTGCTAACTGCGTTTCGCGATGTGAGCGGATCACCCGGAGCGCCATTATCACGCTTGCTTCATACGCGCCGAGAGGCAAATGCGATTAGCGCGCTAGTCGATGATCCTCGCGTGCGATTAACCGCTGTGGACTTTGCGGCCAACCTTACAACCGCCACTGGCCCCGAGCTGGGTCAGTATCGCTACCTGCATTTTGCTACGCATGGGTTGCTCAACCAGGTCCATCCGGAACTCTCCGGCATCGTGCTTTCGTTGATTGACGAACAGGGCCAGCCGCAAAGTGGGTTCATTAAGTTGCAGGAGATTTACAATCTTAAACTCTCGGCCGATCTGGTTGTGCTTTCCGCTTGTCAAACCGCCCTGGGAAAGCAAATCAATGGGGAAGGCATTGTTGGTTTGACACGCGGCTTCATGTATGCCGGTGCGCCGCGAGTGATGGCAAGTCTTTGGATGGTGCAGGACGATGCAACGTCTCAATTGATGGCCGACTTCTATCGCGGCATCTTGCGGAAAGGACAGCGACCCGCGGAAGCCCTGCGCGCTGCACAGATTGCCACGCTTAAACAGAAGCCCTGGCGGGCTCCCTTCTACTGGGCTCCCTTCGTCTTGCAGGGGGATTGGCGATGACGCCAGTAGACGAGGTGACCGCCTTCGAGTCGTTGCTGCGGTGGTTGCATCCCGACCGTGAACAGGCGGGTGTCAAATACGAGGAACTCCGCGTAAAGCTTACCCGTTTCTTCGAGCGGTTCGGGAGCCGGTTTGCTGAGGAGGGTGCGGATGAAACGTTACAGCGCGCGGCCTGCAAGTTGGCTGAAGGTGTCAAGGTTTTTAGTGACAACCCCTATTCATATTGCCGCGGCATCGCCCGCAATCTGATGCTCGAACAGTGGCGGGACCACGAGAAGTCGGCGACGTCGCTCGATGATCTACCTCCGAGAAACATTCCCACGATCCAGCCCGGGGAGGATGCCTCGCGCCAGCGGGAGCGCCTTGAGCGTGAGCGATTACTCGAATGTCTTGAAGGTTGCTTGCAGTCGCTTCCCGACGAAAGCCGTTTGCTATTTCTCGAATACCAGCATGACGCCGGCAGGGCCAAAATCGACCGCCGCTCCTCATTGGCCGAGCGCTTGGGCATCGACATAACCGCTTTGCGCAACCGTCTCACGCGGTTGCGCAAGAAGATTGAGGCCTGCACGCTTCAATGCGCTGCACCGATTCAGCGAAATTGAGACGAGTGAATCGCAAACTTTGAGGCGACCGATGCGGGGCGCCCCGCCCGGGACCCAGGTTTGCGGCGGCGGGAATGGTATTCAGGGTCGTCCGCAAGCTAACCGGTTTCTTGACAAAAGGCGCCACAGCGATATGTATTAGCCATTCGCGCACTAAGGTTTGAGGAATGATGGACAAGAAGTTGACTTCTTATCTTTTGGGAGAAATGTCCGAGGCCGAGCAGATCCGTCTTGAGGAGGAGTTCTTCGCTGATGACGAGAAATTCCAGCAATTATGCGCGACTCAGGACGATTTGCTGGATGCCTACGTTACGCGGCGACTTCCGCCCGAGGAGAGTGAAGGCTTCGAACGCCAGTCATTGATCTCGCCCTGGATGCGCGACCGCGCTCGCCTAGCGGGAGTAATCGCTGAATACGCCGGCAGTACGCTTCCGACACGAGCGCTTACCCAACCAGCCGCGACCATGCCGTCATGGTGGCAATCGTTCAAGGAACTCGTTTGGCCTGGAACCTCGATATGGCGCATCGCCGCTATGTCGGCAATGGCTTTGTTGGTTCTGGCTGGTGGTTGGCTGCTGCTGGGATCATTGCGCGCCCGGACTGAGCTGGCCAGAATCCGCGAACGTCAGGCGAATGAACAGCGGATTGCACAGCAGCAGCAAGAGCAGGCGCAAGTCGCGAGCGAGCGTGACCGCTCAGCCCAACTGGCCCGCGACCTTGAGCGCGAGCGCGTGGAGAGGGAGCGGATGGAAAGCGAAGTAGCCAAATCGAGCCGGCAGCCGTCCCCGGGAAACCTTCAGACAGTACTCTCTTTTGTCCTGACACCGCAGGCACTACGTGGCAGCGGAGAGATGCCTAAGCTGGTCATCCAACCTGGCGTAACCTCGGTCGACTTGCGGCTGAACTTGAGTGAACTGACTCAGTATCGTGAGTATCACGCCGAGTTGCAGACTGCCGAAGGTGGGATCCTCTCGCGCTGGCGACCTCAGCCCTCCCGTAAAGGCGACGGTGGAACTTTCACGATCAGGGTGCCGGTCGCATTACTCGGATCAGACGATTACCTGCTGATTCTTCGCGGGCGAGCGTCGACGGGCGATTACCAGATGGTGGCCAATTATTCCTTCCGAGTCTTAAGATCGGCCCGGAATTAACAACCGCCCATTAACTCAGGGGAGTTCGAGTGGGCGGGACTCCAAGATCCAAAGCTTCGATACTAATTAAAGAGCGGTTGACCATCCTCCCATTGGCTGCGATGCCGGAAAGCCTTACTCACCGACTGGTAATCGATATGATTCAATGTTCCTCCAGCTTGCACCCTGTTCGAGCCCTGCACAAGGCTTTACTCTCGCCTCCCAGGTAGACGATGGACCAACCAAAGTTACAGATCCACTTCAAGTAATAACTTGCCGCTCTTGGCGAACTCCCTCACCTGCGGAGCGCTAGTGTCCTGACTCGGCTCCCGTCTGCAGTTTGATGAATACCCTCGGTGTTCTGAGGTGTTCTGACTCAGACTTGCGGCTTTTTGCACCCGCGTTGCTAACCAACTGCAACTAAAAGCACCGAAGGCTACTTGATTTGATCGCGAGGTAAACAAACGTTGATGTTGGAAATGACAGTTATCTGAGCGAGTGGCTCGGGAACGGACTGATAGTTGCCACGCGTAATATCGTAGGCAGATAAAGCGTGTAACTTTACCTTCTACGCTGGCTATCTTACAAGCTACTGTCTTAGCGAACAGGCGTTGATGTCAGCCCTGTGCGCTAAGGCGAAGTAGATTCCCCTCAATGATCAGCAACCTAAGGGAACATCTTAAAAATGAAAATCAGAAATTTCACTTACTCATTTGCACTTTTGGCAGTCTTTGCTTTGGCCGAAACAGCTGCCGCTCAATCGGCCACCGTTCCCCGTGTGACGATGAACGCAACTAACGAGTCGGTTCTGCGACTTGATATTTCAAGCGCCGCCGGCGGGGTGGTAGGCACCGGAGGCGTCACCGACTTCGTCGTCGCCCTCGGCAACGTCAACGGCCAGGGTGTTGGTACACCATTGCCCGGTGTTACTAAGTCATTCACCCCCGGCGTAGGCGCCCTAGGCTACGCGATTTACACTACACCGATCATTCTAACTCCAGTATTCAGTGGCTATGCCGGAAATGCGACCATCGCCCTCACCATAGGCGGCGGCACCAATGACGCTATCGCAGTCGAAGGCGACAGCAATGCGACCGCAACCTTAGCAGCGGCGCGATCAGTAGTCACCGGCTCATTGAGTGACGTAGCCAACGAGCGCCACGTCGGGTTCAAGATTTCCAAAATGGAAACCACCGGTGCCAAGACGGCAATGTTGCTCTACACGATCACCATGCCATAAGGCTCCGCTCTGCGAGACAGTTCGATTGAGTACTCGCCCGCTTACGGATTGCGCCCCAACTCTAGTCTTCGGGGAACTGAAGACAGAATGGCACAAGTCGACAAGCGGGCAAACTCATTTACTGAGGAACACATGATTCAGCCAAAACGTCTTACCTTGCTCGCCGCCATCAGTCTGCTCTCTTGCTGCAGCATAGCTTCAGCTCAGAAGATCTCGATCGCGATATCACCTGGCACTATCGAGGCCGAAGTAAAGCGCGGCGCCAGCTATACCAAGACATTCAATCTGGTTAACGGTACGGGAACGAGAGTGCGCTTTAAGTGTTCAGTATCTGATATGTGGTATGACGAAAATAACAACCGCGTGTCAGGGCGGGCCGGGACACATGAGCGCTCGGCATCGTTGTGGGTGCAATTCTCACCCAATGAAATCATTGTCGAACCCCACACCACAGGCACGGTGGACGTCTTGGTTACCATTCCTTCAACGGCAGCGGGCAGCTACTACAGCGTTCCGGTCTTCGAGGCTTCACCCGCGGATCCCGCGCTGCCGGATGCCCCGCCGGCAAATATCAGCACCGCCAGCGCCACTCTCAGCCTTCGCTTTAATGGGCTAATGGTGTTAACCACACTCGACACAGCCGAATACAACGTCGAGATTATGGGCGGAAAGATTACGCCGCCCAGCGAGTCAGCCGAGCTGGCCATGCAGCTTGACGTACGCAATCGCAGCAATGCGCAGGTTCGAGCGCGGGGCTCCTTTGCCATCGTCAACTCCGCCGGAATCCTGGCCGGGCGCGGATCCATCAAGGCGCAGCGATACCTGCCCCAGCAGCGAAAGTTGTTAACTACTGGATGGGCCGGGGAGCTGGCGCCCGGCAAATACATTGCGATCGTCACCCTGAGTTATGACCGCGTCGGCATGGAATCTGCCACGCTGCTTTATGAGCTGCCATTAGTCGTTCATTAACTCTCAGGCCAAGGCGTTTCGCCACTGAAGGGCAAAAGAACCCATTCGCTAGCGCCAGGTGGGATTGAACCTGACGAACTCAGACGCTTTCAATCGACCCCGCAATCCGTTGTTTGCTCCTGACAATGCGAGACATGCCCTTCAGCACAAAACTCTCCTTAAGCAGACGGTCCTCAGTTGTCCATCGACTACTGAGGTCTTTGTGCGTTCTGATCGTAATGCTTGCGGTAGTAGCTCCCGTGCCGGTTACGCAGGCGGGCTCAGAGGCTGTCGGCGAATTGATTACTCAAGCGCTGCAGTCTATCTACCAGCACACAATCGCACCGCAAGATCCGGCGGCTGCGCCACCTCCTGAACGCACCCAGGTTTTGCGACTCAGTGTTCTCATGTTGGAAACGCGCGCTGTGTCTCTTGAGGTGCAATTGAGTTCAATCGTTGTGGTCTCTCCGGAAATCGCGGCAGTTGCGTTGAATAACCAAGGCGTGACGATCACTGGGCTAAAGGTTGGCGAGACGATTCTGATCGGTCTTGCGGGAACCCGACGGTTAACGTTCCTGGTTGAGGTGGTTGGGCGAACCTATGCCAACACTCATCAAGACTTGCCGCCGCCGGAGATCGCCGCCCTTACCCTTGGGGCACTATCAGGTTCTTATGCAATTACCTATACGGCTCCTTTCGCTGGGGCTCCCACACTCTTACGCCAGAGCTTCGACCTGCACAAGAAACTGAGCGGTGGGCGTACTTTCCGCTTCTCAAGTGACATGTTCAAATTCATGGGCCATGGCGATCAGTACCGCTCCAGCGCAACTGCTTTCGGCCTTGGAGTTAACCGGATGTCGCTGGGCATCGACGGGCCAGAGGGCTCAATAGACATCCTGGATAGCAGTCTCAATATCTCGCCACTCAGCTTCAGCGGTTCCATCATGCGTGGCGTTCACATCGTTTCAACACGTGGCTCACGGCTGCGTGGCTTGGAATTCTTCGCCGGTCAGGCGCGTCCTTCACATTCCTTTCTTGATATGGGGCAGGGCCGGATCATGGGAGCGGTAATCCCCATTGCCGAGGGCGACTACGGCCGCGTCCGAGCCGGTATGTTCGTGGTCTCGCCGGGCCAAGGCAACAGGTTGGCGAGCGGTGGCACAGTCTGGCACCTCGACGGTCGCTTTGCCCCAAACAAAAACGTCACCGCTGAAGGCGAAGTCGCCTACGCCAATAGCGGACTTTCGTGGCGCGCGCGGCTCGACTTAATCCGTGGACCAGTAACCGCATACGGCGAGATTCTGCGGCCCGACCGAAAGTCACCACTCGTCAGTGTCGGCGCGCAAGAAGGCGGTCGCGAGACGGAGGCATTCGCTGTCCAGTGGCGCGCTAACTCGCACCTCAGTGCTTCGTTCAGCTTTAATCACACGGCGATAGCGCCGCCGGCAACTGCCGGGCGCGCTTACCTCAACCGGACCAGCTTGTTCGCAAACACGAGCTACAGGATTAATGACAAGTCGCGGCTTGAGTTCCGCTTTGCGCAGCAGGAGATCGAAATCGGAGCGCCGGGGGGTGGCTCTCGCTTTCAGCTCGAAACGCGCACGGTAACGATCGGCCACGACATTCGTCTCAGCCAAAGTTGGACCAACAACTTTCAGGCCCAGGTGAACTCAAGCCGTGAAACGCGCGCCGACACCGCGACTGAAGGCGGCTTCATTCTTAACGAACAGTTGCGCTATTCCTTTAGGCGAGGCTCGGCCACCGGTTTCGTTAACTACACTCGGCAAAACTCGTCGCTCGCCGGTCTGCTCGTGCGCAATCCAACGCTGCTGCCGCCAACCCTGCAAGCCGCATTTGCCGCCGACCCAGTAAGATTCCTGCAAACGAATCGCGACGCACTTGGTCTTCTGCTCCCTGGGGTTGACCTGCCGCAAACGCGCGGCCTGGAAGCAGGCGTCCGTCTTCAGGCAGCTTTCTCGCGCATCAACCTGGCGGGTGAGGCCCGTTACCGCACGGGCGAAATTCTATCGCGTGAGCAACGCAACATCATCACCTCAGCCAACGTGAACGTGCAGCTGGATGCGGCAAACTCTATCCAGGTGATGGGCTCGCGGTCTTTTGGGTCTCACAGAACTGGAGGCCATTCAGCTCTAACGGTGTCTTACGTGCATCGCTTTGGCGCCGGCAGCGGCGGTGGCTTGCAGTTTTCGCGACTATTTGGTTTGGAGCGCGGGAAGATACAAGGGCGCGTATTCTTTGATCAAAACGGCAACGGTCACGACGACACAAATGAGCCCGGCGTTGCCGGGATGAAAGTTCAAATGGGTGGAGACCGGAGCGCTGTGACCGATGCGGGCGGCCGCTTTCAGTTTGATGTCAATTCTGGTGGTTATCAGATTAGCCTGATCTCCGAAGAGTTGGGCGAACGCTGGCGTGCGAGCACGATGACCGAGCAACACGGTTTCCTGGCGCCGCGGCAAACTGTAAATATTAGTTTTGGCATTACCGACTACGGCGTCGTGGCCGGCCGCATCTTCAACGACGTTTCGCAAACAGGAGAACCGGCGACTGGAAGCTCGCCGGGCGTCCCGTTTGTACGCCTGACCTTGCGTCCGGTGAATGCGAAAGGTCCAGGCGCAAGCGTAAACACCGACGGCAGTGGAGCCTATCAATTCCGCAGCATTCCTCCGGGCAGCTACATTTTGGAACTCGATCCGGCTAGCTTGCCCGCAGATTTTCGCATGTTGCAGCAATCATCCTGGCCGGTGATAGTCCAGCCGCTACAAAACCTCTACCTGGATATTCCCATTTTAGCCCAGCGCGCGGTATCCGGAGTTGTATTCATTGATCAGGACGGTGATGGGAAATTCACTCCGGAGAAAGATCAACCCGTTGAAGGAGCGCGCGTCGTCACCGGAAAAATCGAGGTCACGACCGGGAAGGGTGGCGCCTACATTCTGCGAAATCTGCCCTGTGGTTCAATCGAGATCCACGCCCGAACGCAAACGGGTACTAAATCACCATTGCTTCGTATCGCACTTGGCGCCGAACCTACCCGGCGGAGTGGGGTAAATTTCGCTGTGCCGCACTAGATTACTGGTCGGGTAGAACTTGATATGAATGAGTCAAGTTTTTGGGTCGGCAGTAACAGAGAGTTAGCCGAGGTGTGGTGAGGTGATAGCCTTTGCGGCTCTGCCGTCGAACCACGCTAAGAGATCGGCGGAGCCTGGCCGCTTGGTACTGCGGAGATAGCCAATGGCACATCGGCGCTGAGATCGAGGCGGTCCTGTCCGACGCTGACGATCTGGGCCCCAGGGTTCGTGTGGTCCAACCGCAGCTCGCGGGGCATACCTGGTTTTCGGAGTACGTTACCCTACACCTACTGCCATTTGAGACTGCTTTTCCACCCTCCGGATTAACCCCGCGACTCGATCCGGCGCGGTGAGTGGCAGCATGTGGCCACCCTCGATAAGCTCAAGCTCGGCGCCGTTAATTTTCGATGCGGCCGCGATTCCGTGGAGCCGGTGGTCCATGACGCGATCCCCCTTGCCGTAGAGGATGCCGACGGGGAGTCGCAGCCCCGGGAAGCGCTCCACCAATGCAGGTAGCTGGTCCTTGAGGGCCACCAGATCCTCGGACGCCGCGCAAAAACTCTTCGGCCGTAGACCGAGGAGACCCCCGCCAGTGGTTGCGAAATCCGACGGCACTGGGTCTGGCCCGAAAAGCGTCTCGAGCACCTGCGCGCGCCGGAGGATGGAAGCCGGCGTGGCGACGGTCCATGCCGCGAGCTTTCGGAGCATACGCGAATTGATTGACAGTCTCGCGAAGACCGTAGGCACCGTCTCCTGCACGTTAGCGAGCGGTGCGATGAGGGCCAGCCCTCGGACCTGGCTCGGATAATCGAGCGCGACGGCCAAGGCGACCGCGCCGCCCAGTGAATGGCCCACGAGCACGGGGCGATCAAGTTCCAGGGCCCGGATGAAGGCCGAGACGGTCGCCGCCTGCGAGCCGAGACGCGCGCAGGTGCCCGGGTCGCGGGTGGATTCACCCGACCCGGGGCGGTCCATCACGACGACCCGGTACTCGCCCGATAAGCGGTCGACCACCGAATGCGTGAAGTTGCGCATGTTACCGCCCAGCCCGTGAATGAGCAGTAGGGTGGGGCCGCTACCCTGGTCCAGGTAGTGGATGCGCGCACCGCCGACTTCAACAAAGCGCCCCAGTGGCGGAAGGGCCGCGTCAACGCGGCGCGCCGTGTTAGCGGTGAAGAGGACGAACGCGGCGAAAGCACCGAGGGCCACGATGGCAATTAGCCCGATGAGGGCGGCGAGTTGGAGCATCACTTACCTGCCCTCAGCACGAGCACCTTCCAGTAAGAAACAGGCAGTACGCGAGCGAGCACAGACAGGACCGTGGCGTCGGAGCCAACGAGAACTCGCGGCTTTCGACGTTCGACACCGCGCACTATCGTCTCGGCGGCGACCTCCGGAGGCAGCGTCAGGAACTTCCGGAACTGTTCGCGGCCTTGCTCCACTTCCTCGGCGCTCACGCCTGCCGAGACGCGGGCGTTCTCTGAGATCGAAGTGGCGACGCCACCGGGATGGACTACGGTGACGCCTACGCTCGAGCCCTGCAACTCATGGCGCAGCGCCTCCGAGAATCCGCGCACCGCAAACTTGCTCGCCGCGTACGCTGCCTGCCCCGGTGGAGCGACCAGACCAAACACGCTCGAGAGGTTCACCACGCGCGAGTCTCCGCTCGCACGCAAGACGGGTAGGAAAGCGCGCGTCATGCGCACCACGCCCCAAAAGTTGATCTCAAACAGCCACTCGAAATCCTCCTCGGAGACCTGCTCGAACGTGCCGCCGACGGCGACGCCCGCGTTGTTGATGAGCAGGTCAACGCCTGGGTGTTCGGCGGCGACGCGTGCCGGGAAGCCAGCAACGTCGGCGCGGTCGGCGACGTCGATGCGGTGCCGAGTTACGCGGACTCCGAGGGGTCGCACGAGTTCCTCGGTACCGGCCATCCCCGCCTCGTCTACGTCAGCCAACGCGAGGTGACAACCCCGGCGTGCCAGCGACAC
>JANNJZ010000460.1:0-5772 GCA_031396065.1 Pyrinomonadaceae bacterium
CTTACCTTAGGATGCTAACACTCAAACAGTAAGCCAACAATATGCTTTCCGGGGGCAATTGCTTGACCGTCTCTGTGGTCCGCCCTATGCTCGCCAGTAAGGCCAAAGGCAACTAGAAATTTGGAGAGTGCGAGGCCCCACTGCGTCATCGAGTACAAGAAACTCGCCCCTCAGATGCCTGAATTGGCGGAGTGGTTGGCGAGAGAGCGCAAAAGCCTTGGTCAATTGAACTAACCATGATTGTTTAGAAAGCGCACTTACGCGCCCGGTGCAGGAATAAATCAATCATGGTAATGGGCAGCACACTGGTGCGCTCTCCAAACTGGATAAGATGAAATATGAGCGACATGCACCGAGTCTATCTGGATCATAGTGCGACGACACCGGCTGATCCTCGGGTCGTAGAAGCAATGTTGCCTTACCTGATGGAGAGGTTTGGCAATGCCTCGAGCGTGCATTCCTTTGGTCAGGAGGCCCGCGCGGCAGTGGATCGGGCGCGACGCGAAGTGGCGGCCCTAATCCAGGCGCGGGCCAATGAAATAGTGTTTGTCTCGGGAGGGACCGAAGCCAACAACCTCGCGATTCGCGGCCTACTCAGCGCCAGGTCTGGCCCCGCTGCGCCCACGAAAGGCCACATTATCACCTCCAGCATTGAGCATTCTTCTGTCCGTGGAATCTGCGAAACCATGGAGCAGCAGGGATGGGAAATCACGCGGCTGCCGGCTTATGAGGAAGGGATTGTGCGAATCGAGGACGTTCGCGCAGCCTTGAGACCCGATACCGCGCTGATTTCAGTGATGCTGGCGAATAACGAGATCGGCACAATTCAACCAATTGAAGAAATCGGCGCGTTGGTGCGCGAACAACGGCCGGGTGGACGTGGCAATCTTTGGCTGCACACTGATGCGGTCCAGGCAGCGGGCAGAATTCCGTTGGACGTGGAGGCGCTGGGCTGCGACCTGCTGACGCTATCGAGTCATAAACTCTATGCGCCCAAGGGGTGTGGAGCACTTTACGTCAGACGCGGAGTTCGGCTGGTCAATCAGAACGTTGGCGGACATCAGGAACGCGAGCGACGAGCTGGTACTGAAGGCGTGCCCGGCATTGTGGCTTTCGGTACGGCCGCTAAACTGGCGCGCGAGGAGATGGGCCAAAGGTCCGAACATGACCGCCAGCTTCGCGATGCGTTTGAAGCCGGCGTATCAGCGACAATTGCGGATATCGTTTTCAATGGCGATCGCATTCGCCGGCTTCCGCACCTGTCGAATATCTCGTTCCGCTTCATCGAAGGAGAAGGGTTGCTGATTAGCCTCGACCTGCAATCCATTGCGGTCTCTACCGGCTCAGCCTGCTCGTCAGGCACGCTTGAACCGTCGCCAGTAATTCGCGCGTTGGGACGCAATGATGAACTCGCCCGCGGCTCAATCCGATTCAGTTTCGGTAAAGACAATACCGAGGCGAACGTAGATTACGTTCTGGAAGTATTGCCGAAGGTCGTTGATAAACTGCGACAGCTTTCGCCACTCAGGCCTGGTAACGTAGGCGAGCAAATTGGAGTGATGGGTTGAGCCACTCAGCTAGTTTGTTCGCCGTTTCATAATCCCCCGCGCTGAGGAAGAATGCAGTTGTTGGAGTTCAGCAAGTCGTTCAAGCAGATGCCGCTCCCGAGGGAGTGACCCTTTGTACCGTAGCCATCTGCCCGCAACGATGCGATGGGAGCGCAAAGCCGGGAGCGCAGGCATCTTGCCTGCAATGAGCGCGACGCGCGAAAACCCACGCGCAGTCTCAACGCTGCGAGCGAATAGGTCTCACCCCAATGGGTGCGCGAAGCGCGAACGGGGGAGTAACCCGACCGTTAGGAGGGCTCACAGCCGGGATAAGAACGATCCACAAATCTACACGAACAACTCTTTGTCCCCATTCGTGTAATTTCGTGGATTGTTCCCTTCTTTTCCATACTACGACTGCGACAACTCTTTGGAGTGGAGTAGCAGTGCCAGTTACGAGTCGCAAAGGACGACGGCGACAGGTCGCCGATGACCAAAGCGGTGACAGGTCACCGCACTCCAAGGAGTTGACATCGCTGTGAGTTGCGCTTACGTCAAGAGTAGAATCTCGGGTCTCCCTTGAGTTGGATTTGCGAGCGACGTTTTTTCCGCGGTTGAAGAACCATGAAAATCAGAATCCCAATACCGGCCCCGGTCGCGAAAGCAGGTCCACTGCGGGTGGCTGTCGTTCCCCGGCTGGTTCCAGCCTTCAGTTATGGACTCGCAGTCGCCGGCGCGGGGATTAGCGCTTTTCTTGTCAGGCAGGCTTTCCTTGCAATGACCAATGCCGAAACGGCGGGCATCGGCGCCGTAACGCGCGGCTTGGCGGAGGCAAATGTACCGTTGCTCATAGCACTCTATTTGGCGATCGTATCGGGTGCGGCAGGTCTGCTGGTCCTCATCATTCGCATGTTCGTGAACACTACCAAAGCGTCACCGCCTGTCTGGTTCGTTATGGTCACGGGCATCCTGGGGCTGATTCCGGCAGGTCTGTTCTGGTGGGCCGAGTCGTTGGTTATCGGCGTGTTCTATCCTGACAGCGGCGGCATAGTCGCTGTAGCAAACATGGTGGCGCTATTGCTACCGTCAATCATGATTGCGGCGCCTTTCATACTCTTGCTGCTCTTGGCCATCTCGGTTTGGCCGGTACGTTCACTTTCCAAACCGAAGTGGGGACCGATCGTAGTGCTGTTGATGTTTGAAGTGGCGCTAGTCGTGATGGCGGTCGCGTTTCAGCTACGCACGTCATGGCTGTTTCAGGTGTCGCAGGCAGAGCAACTGCTACCGTGATGATTTTGGAGTGCGGTGACCTGGCACCGCTTTGGTATTCTGCGACCTGTCGCAGCTGTTGACGTGGCGTTGCAAGTTCGAAACAACGCGCAAGGGATCGGGCGAAGGACAACGGCGACAGGTCGCCGAAGTCCAAAGCGGTGACAGGTCACCGCACTCCAAATACCAATAATCGGTTTCCCAAAGCGAGCGTCCCAATGAAATCTCCCACAACGAAATCTCCCATAGCCGATCGAACCATTGTCCTTACTCTTCCAGACAATTAACATTCGCCGCATGTCACCCAAAGTCACTCGCCGCGAGTTTGTCGGCACTGCATTAACGGGCGCCGCTATTGCTGCCGGCGTACCGAATCTGGCCGCAGCACAAAACAATCGTCCAAACATTCTCTTCATTCTCGCCGATGATCTTGGCTACGGTGATTTGAGTTGTTACGGTCGCCCTGATTATCAAACCCCACACCTGGACCGACTGGCCACTCAGGGTGTTCGTTTCGTCAACGCCTATTCGGCTGCGCCTCTGTGCACACCAACGCGATGCGCTTTTGTCACTGGACGCTACCCGGCGCGAACCCAGATTGGCCTGGAAGAACCTTTGACCGAAAGGGGCGATCTGGGTGAGCGAGCCAACACTCTCGGACTGCCAGCCGATCATCCAACCATCGCCTCGTTGCTAAAACAGAGCGGCTATCAAACGGCCCTGATCGGGAAATGGCATCTGGGTTATCTACCCAATTTTGGACCACTGCAAAGTGGCTTCGACGAGTTTTTCGGAATCATGAGCGGGGCGGCCGACTTTTTTACTCACAAAGACATGAGGGGAGATGGCGACCTTTATGAGGGCAAAGTTTCCGTTGAACGAATCGGCTATATGACCGACATGTTGACGCAGCGGGCGGTTGAATTTATTTCCAATCGTCGCAGCCCTACGAACCCGTTCTATATGAGTTTGCACTACACGGCGCCACACTGGCCCTGGGAAGGTCCGCGTGATCAGGAAGTAGCCCGCGGGCTCGGACGTGGATATGAGGGGTTCACCTCGGGCGGTTCGTTGAAAACCTACGCCGCCATGATGAAGAGTTTGGACGATGGTATTGGTGAGGTCTTGCGAGCGGTTGATCGGGCTGGTCTGGCTCGTAACACGCTGGTCATTTTCACGAGTGACAACGGCGGTGAACGCTTTTCCTATAACTGGCCGTTTCGAGGGCAGAAGTTTTCGCTCTGGGAAGGCGGCATTCGGGTGCCGGCGATCGTGCGTTGGCCGGGTGTGGCCCCTGTCGGAAAGGTAACGCAGCAGACAGCAATCACGATGGACTGGACCCGCACGATGCTGGCGGCCGGGAATGCTAAAGCTGACGCCGGCTACCCGCTCGACGGCAATGATCTGTTGCCGGTGATCAGAGGTGCCCAACCGATTTACGATCGCCCGCTTTTCTGGCGGACTTCGGTGCAGGACGCCGCGCTTAAAGGGCGTTGGAAATATCTGAAGGATGGCGAGCAGGAGTATCTGTTTGATCTTTCAGTTGATGAGAGAGAACAGGCCAACTTCCGTGAGCGGAATCCAACGATGTTCGCCCAACTCCGCGACGAGTTTAAGCGATGGGATTCGACTGTGCTGCCGCGGCCGCCGGCAAGGCGACGGTGAAATCATTTTGGAGTGCGGTGACCTGTCAGCGCTTTGGTCATCGGCGACCTGTCGCTGTCGTCCTTCACTTACATTCCGCCAGCCTTGCTATCACCTTAACGGCTGCGACAGGTCGCAGAATACCAAAGCGCCGACAGGTCGCCGCACTCCAAAACGTCAGTTTCGAAACTCCTGCGAGATCATCAAGCCACGGATGCCGCCGTCCATGATACCGATGCCGACGCGCCCGAAGTCTTTATGCAGAATGTTGGCGCGATGGCCCGGTGAGTTCATCAAGCCTCGGTGCGCGACAACCACAGTCGGCGCCAGCGCGAGGTTTTCTCCCGCCGTTAGAAAACGAACACTCGCCTCACGCATGCGATCGAATGGGTCACGACCTTCCGGCGTGTCATGAGCGAAGTAACTCCGCGCAAACATATCGGTCGAGTGTCGCCGCGCAACTTCCGTGAGTTCCGGATCGGGAGCCAGCGACTTCAGGCCGGCTGCCATACGCTCCTGGTTTACGAGTTCCAACATCCGGGCTTCCAGATCAGGACGCGGGCGCGGATTCGCGACCTTGTAAGGTAGGGTGACGCGTTCGTGTGAGTCGGGTTGAATCGTGAGGAGGTTGAGCGATTCAGCGACCGCTTCAGCGAAGACTCGATGAAGCGCAGCTTCAAATCTTTCGGCGTAGACAGCGAGATGGTTTCCCAACCGGCTCTCGCGGGCGCGTTCGCGAAGGCCATCACCGAACGGGATCGTAAGCAGCAATGCGGCCACCAGCGCCGCTGTGATCAAGCCGTTGGCGAGGCCCGGAATGATGCCGAGCAATCTGTTCGTGGTTCGTTTGTGAACATCTTTCGAGAGGCACCGGAGCAGCAAGTGGCCCGCGAGTTGGACCAGGACACCGGTTACGACTGCAATCACTATGAACGCAATCGGGCGGTTCCAAATTTCAGACCAGAGCCCATTGTGTGCTCCCAGCCATCGGGCCACCGGCTGATAGAAACGCAGCCCAGCGATCAGGACCAGCGCCCAACCCAGCAGGTCGAGGATGCCGAGAATGAAGCCGCGTCGCCAGCCGTTGAGTACGCTCAAGAGCACGAGCAGGATGAGGAGGACATCGATTAGATTGAAAGACATTGACTACTAACTGAGACCGTGGCACGAGGGGCAACTGCCGGTCTGGCCCACCCGCTACCGAGGCTGGGTGGAAACAATTGTAGGGGTGGCACTCCGTGGCCACCCCTCGTTGAGGTTGCGATATCCTCCAAAAGTTGCGGCGCGTTGAGAGGGGGTGGCCACGGAGTGC
>JANNJZ010000495.1:0-37674 GCA_031396065.1 Pyrinomonadaceae bacterium
GCGAGCGCGTGCTGCTGAAACAACCGCGAGCGCGGCGGCGATTCTCCTGGCGGAAGTTGGCCCGGTTGGGTTCTCGCCGCGCTGCCGATGAACCTGGGAGTGCGGACGCCCTCGTCCGCATCCGAGGCATTGCGGGCGGGGGCGCCCGCGGTCCCAACGGAGGAGTTCTCTTTTTGACTTCGCGATTCCAGAACTGTACAGAAAACCCAAACCTCAACCGCACTACTGCTACGGCATCGGTGCTGACTCTTTATCCGCCAACCGATATTGTTCTTTCTCTTTCTCGCGTTGCAGGTAAGGAATCCCCTTCTCCATCCACGCCGACGTCTGGGCGCCCTTCAGAAAGTGGTCGAAAAACTCCTGCAAACGCCGGGTGTAGTCTTTCTGATTGATTCGTTTCCGCAAGCCATGTTTCTCGCTATTGTAGGTGAACATGTAAACCTCTTTACCCAAACGTCGCAGCGCCAGGTAGTACTCAATCCCCTGGTACCACGGCACCGCGTCGTCTTCGTCGTTGTGAATCATCAGTAAGGGAGTCTCAACCCGGTCAGCCTGGAAGACCGGTGAGTTTTCCAGATAGCGCAGCGGATAATCCCAGAGGCTGCCGCCAATCCGCGACTGTGATTGCTCGTATTGAAACTGGCGGGGCAAGCCGGTGCCCCAGCGAATGCCGCTATAGGCGCTGGTCATATTTGAAACCAGCGCACCCGGCGCTGCCGCCCGGAAGCGATTTGTCTGTGTGACCATGTAGGCGATTTGATAACCGCCCCAACTGTGTCCCTGGATGCCAATCGCTTTCTCGTCCACAAAACCCTTATCTACCACCGCCTGAATCCCAGGCAACACACATTTGACGGCGCTCTGTCCCGGATAGCCGATCGTGTAAACGATATCGGGCATGAACACCAGGTAGCCGTTGCTGACGTAGAAAGTAGGATTGATTGAAGTACCCGGAGTGGGATTGCGGAAGTTGTGCAACCCCTGGGAGAGGCGCTCGTAGATATAGACAATCATCGGATACTTGCGCTGCGGATCAAAGCCCTCAGGTTTTAGGAGAATCCCCTTGAGTGGAACACCATCCACGTTTTTGAAACTAACCATTTCCGCGGTGCCCCAGTTGAACCGAGAGCGTTGCGCGTCACCATCGCTCACTCTCTTCAGGTTTTGGAAATTACCGCCGGTGACCCATAGATCGGGAAACTCATCGAAACGCGAAGCGCTGAGCACCATCGTCTCGGCGTCTCTGGCCTTGATTGGATTACCGAAATCCCTGGCGGCCATTGCCAACTTTTCGGGCAAGCCCCCATCAACGCGATCGCGATAGAACCCGGAGTCTCGCGTCTCTTCGTTTTCCGCTCGCAGCAGCATCGGCTTCGCCGGATCAATCCAACGTTCTTTCGGATCCACCCGTAGGTAGCGAAACTCAGTTGCCAGTTTTCTCCCCACGCCATCGGTCAGATTCTTCGCTCCTCTACCATCTGGCGACACCTGCCAAATATCGTAACGGTCGTACAAGAGCACCTCATGGTCGTCTTTGGTCCAACCTGCGGTTCCATACGGTCCTGGAGTTGAAGGCGTGTCGTTGTCTTCGTTGAAGAAGCGCGTCCCCAGGCTTTGCGTGAGGTTTACGACCTTGCCGTCAGCGACTGAATACGAGGACCAGTCCTTGCCGTCGAAGTAGATCGCATACCTGGCATTGGGCGAAAGCGAAACATTAAAGCGTTGTTTGGTAGTTATGGGCTTACGGGCGCCGGTAGCAGTATTGACGAGGTAGTAGTTCGTCAACCCCGGATTATAGTCAGACATGGTTCGGTATGGCCGGTTATCTGATCCAATGGCATATCGCCCGTCGTTTGAAGGGGCGACGTTTTCCATCGTCTCATCTGCCAGCTGGACAAACTTCTTATCTTTGAGGTGATAGACGGCGCGATACGATCTATTGCGTTCCTGTTCCGCGCGAACTCTTTGAATCGGTTGAACGTAGTCGTCCTTCCAATGCCAAAGATCGACCATCACCTTTTCATCGGCAGGGATTTCCTCGTCGGGATTCTTTTCAGGTTCGGCGGGAGGCGCGGTCCCGAGAAAAAGACGGCTGCCATCGAATGAGAAGTTAAGGTTTGCCCTTTCGCTCACCACCAGATCTTTTCGAAAGTCTCCGGATGAAGGCGAGACGACCTCGCCAGCCGGCTCTTTGCCGCGGGTCCAGTGGTAGACCTTGAATTTCGGCTGCTTCGCATTGGCGTCGTCCTTGTCGCTGATAAACGCCAACTGGGTTTGGTCTTCGTCCCAGGTAAGTTTTTGATACTTGCCTTTACCAGTTGCCAGGATTTGCGGCGCGCCATCGCCTGATGCGGTCACGGCATAGACCCCGTTTCCTTCTTCCTTCCTCGCCGAAACGGCATAGACCAGCGTCTTCGCATCTTTACTCAACGTGTAATCGAGCACGTCGCTAAACTTTCGTTCGTTAGCGTCCGCCGTATTTCGCAAAACCAGATCGCTGCCGTACTCCTTTTTTTTCGCAGCCCGGGCTGGGGTCTTTGGGGTCTCACTCGATTGGGCACTGGACGGCGCGGCAGATGAAGAAACGCCCGAGGCGGGAGACGCCACTGGCGACGCAGGTGATTGCGGCGATGGAATCGGTTGGCCCTCAGTGGGGACCATCGCAGGCTCCTTAACCGCCGGGCTGCCGGCCTTGTCGTCAGTCTTCTTCTCTTCGGGCTTAGGCTCAAGGAGGTAGGCTATGAATCCGGAACCGTCTTCGGGAACCTGGAAGCTTTTCACCTTCTCAATCCGCTTCACCGTCCCGTTAGAAACATTCATGAGTCCGAGAGCATTTTTCGGCATGTCCTCGGGTTTCTTCTTCTCTTTCTTCGCTTTGTTTACTTCGGCCTTTGTCGGCTCAATACTAAAAACGACGAAGCGGCTGTCAGCGGTGAACAAGGGACGAACCAGACGGGCCTGACCGGCTAAAACCTCACCGAGATTCACGCTCGGGTCGTCAGGCGGCGGAACCGGCGGGCGATACCCGCGCGGTGCGCGCCATTCAATTCCGCTCGCCACGTTGCGCACGATAATTTCGCCATCGTCATCCTGAGGCAGGAAAGCATAGGCCACAAACTTGCCATCGCGTGAAATTTGCGGGGCCTGGATTGAGCGCCAGGAGTCGTAGTCCTGATGGTTCAGTGGCCGTTTCGTAGCGCTCTTTTGCTGAGTTGCTTCCTCACGGGAACCACCCGCGAGAGCAGACCTAAGCGGAAAAGCACTGGCAGTCGCCCACAGCGCAACGACGCAAAGCAAAGATACGGTTCGGCGCCGAGTCACCCATCGACCTGCTGGTTTCTTAAAGGTTTTCATACCGTCACCTCATTTCAAAAGCACCGATGCAACGGCGCATTGAGTCTTAAATGTGAAACGTCAATCGATGAAGCGCGTCGCGGCTGTGCCGCCCGATGGTCGGTGGCGGCTCTGCCCCACCGCCCGGGGGCCCATGATGATTCAATAGGGCTCCGCCCTCCGACTTGGGGCATAGCCCCGAATCCAAATCGGCCTTACGGAAGGGCACAGCCCTTCCTCACATCGGGCGGCTGTGCCGCAAATCGTCAAGGTCTTTCTGGATTAGCGACCAGGTGACAGCTCAATCTCCACCACATCAACCAGCGTGCTCCGTTTCGTGGCCGGCACTTGAATGGTTACCACACCGCCGGAGTAGTCAAACTTCAGGCTAGCGTCAGCGGATTCCTGATCCAGCAACCTGACAGCATTTGGCCGGCTAACGCCTTTTAGCGTCACCGTCACATCATCCGGCACCAGCAAATCTTCCGCATACGTGCCGCCCGTTTTAAACGGCGGCGATAGAAACAAGTAGCGCTTCGAACCAGCGGCGGTGGCCGGCACCGAGGCTGACTCACTGGCAGAAAGCGGTCTTGTTCCTTTAACCGCTACGCCGTTGCCCCTCATCCATTCGCCCACCACGTACATGTTCTGATAAATCTCAGGAGTAAACTCGCCTGAAGCCATTGGACCAACACCCAGGAGATAATTGATGCCCAAGCTTCGTGCCGTCACAAACTGGCCCAGGATGAAGCCGTTGGCGCGGAACTTTGCCTCGGCCACATGCGACCAGGAGTTGGTCCAGGTATTACAAAACTCAGCCCAGCCGTTAGCGACTTTGTCGGTGGTGAGCGTGCGTTCGTAGGTGACGTAATCACCCGCATTGTGGAGTCGAGGATTGATAACGATACCAGGCTGTAATTCGCGGATCCGCGCGATCGTGATCACTTCGGTCGGATTTGGTACCGCCGGCTTTCCATCAAACCAGAGCAAGTCGATCTTTCCGTAGCGAGTCAGCAGTTCCTCCACCTGCCCCTTGACCATCGCCGCGTACTCGGTCTGATGCTTAATCCGCTCGGCCTCAGGTTTTTCTGAAGTCCTTGGCTTCAGGTCTGGTCCGAGTCGGGGGAACTCCGGGTTCATCCGGGCAGCGCCACCATACAGGAAGTTCATGTAATCGCGATCGAAAAACCAGTCAGACGGCGAATAGTAAAACCCGACTTTCAGTCCGTTGCGACGACAGGCCGCCACGTAATCCTTAAGTAGGTCACGGCCGCCCATGAAGAGCTTGGTATTGAAGTTACCGTAAGCGCTGGGCCAGAGTGCGAAGCCTTCGTGGTGACGGGTGGTAAGTACGACATAGGTAAAGCCCGCTGCCTTAGCTGCTTTCAGCCAGTAATCGGGCTTATACCGTTTCGGGTTGAAATGAGCGGCCATGGCCCAATACTGGTTGGGCGTGATCTGGAGCGGCTTACCATCCAGGTTGTAATCGCTTTCGCGAATGATGCGAGCCCGTTCCTCGGCGCTGACCTTGCGGGTCGCAAGCGGACGGCCCGGTATCATGGGCCAGGAAATATTCATTTCCCCGACGGAAGAAATGCCCCAATGAAGAAACAGTCCCAACCCGGCATCCGGGAACCATTGCGCGTCGGGATGCAGCGTGTGTGAGGATGCAGGCTTCGGAGCTTCTACGCCGATGGCGGCGTGTTCTTCTTTGACGGCTTGTTTCTCTGCGGGGTTACTCTGAGACTTCTCCTGCGCAGAGACCCCCGGCAGGAGGCCGATCGTGACCGCCATCAAGAGGACTTGAATGCAAGTAGCTCGGTTTCGCAATCTCATGTCTTGGCTGTCCCGGGTTCTAATCACTGGTGTCGCCTGGTGCGGCCGGTTGTACAAATCGCGCGTGGTTCGCCGGCAAGTTGCGTTTGCACTGACGTCCCCTAATGCGGCTTTGCCGCCTTCCGTGCGGAAAGGCTATGCCGCCCGGGCGCCCTCTTCATTACGAGGCTGTGCCTCCGTTTAGCAACACCGGAGGCTTAGCCTCCAATATTAACCACCGCGACGGAAAGGCCGAGCCTTTCCGCACGGAAGGCGGCGGAGCCGCAAATCTTACCGGCGGTTTTACCATCGCGCGAGTTTCGCCTGGACAGTGCGTTAGCGGGTGGATCCCGCCCGCTAACGCAGACGGTTCTGACAATGCAGGCGGTTCTGACGATGCAGCCCGTTCCGACTAGCGGCTCACGCGCATCATGACCACGCCATGACCTGGGACCATTACCGAATACTCAGCTCCATCAACACTGACCGCCCGGTGTTCCCATAGGTCTCGCACTTTCGACTTTGGATTTATACCCAGCTCAGCCCATGACCTGGTGACTTTCGCCGGTTCAGCAGCGCGGTTGAATATGGCCACTGCTGTGTCGCCGCCGGCAAGCGAGCGCGTCCAGATCTCCTGATCGCCGGACTTCCAAATTTGCGAACCTTGTTTTCCGGCTTTGTCCTGATCCACGGCGATCACTTCGCGATTGGTGAGAATTGCCAGGGTCGCTGGGGTCATGATCCGGAGATCGTTTCCGGCCAACAGCGGCGCGGCCAGGATGGCCCAAAGGCTCATATGAGTCTTGTATTCGGTTTCACTCATGGCGCCATTGCCAATCTCGAGCATGTCAGGATCGTTCCAGTGACCCGGCCTGGCCCATTGGGCCAGTTCGTTCTGGCTGAATCCAATCCTGGTCATTGAATCCCACGCATCGCGAATGTCCCCGGTAGTCCGCCACAGGTTTCCGCCAACTTCAGCTCCCCACTTCCAAACATCAACTCGGCCATACTGGCAAAGGCTATACACTATGGGACGTTTTACTTTGAGCAATGCATCTCCCATTTTCTGGTAAACCGCCGGCATCTCTTCGTCAGTGTAGAGATTGCGCGCTCCACACCAATCATATTTCAGATAATCGATGCCCCAGGCGGCGTAGGTGCGCGCATCCTGCTCTTCATGTCCGTAACTACCTTCATAGCCGGCACAGGTGTTGGGACCAGGCGATGAGTAGATGCCCAGCTTCAATCCCTTGCGGTGAACATAGTCCGCCAGCGCCTTCATGTCGGGAAATTTCTTGTTGGTTTGAATGTTACCCTGCGCGTCACGTTCACCCTCCCAGGTATCGTCGATGTTAACGTAGACGTATCCCGCCTGCTTCATTCCATTGGTGGCCATCGCGTCGGCGATGCCGCGTACGGTGACATCATCGACCCTTCCCGCGAATTTGTTCCAGCTGTTCCATCCCATAGGCGGCGTCTTCGCGAGTCCGTTGGAGGGGACAGGATGACGTGTTGGCGGCTCAATGCGAGCAGGCATCGCGCCCTCACCATCCGGTGCGCGCCTGGCAACTAACTCGGTAGGTTTGTCTTCCGGACGGCGGCGCGTCGTCAGATGTAACTCCTCACCAACCAACTTGCCTTCGTAGGTCACCCTCCGCTCGTTCTTTCCATCCTTCATCGTACCCACGATAGTAAAACCCTCGGGCCCGCCAATGCTTTCCTTCACCAGGTAATAAAACTGGGTCACGCGGATGGAGCCGGTCATACGCGTGCCATCATGTCTTAGGTTGAAGTAGGAACGGCGAAAGGTACCGTCAGTGTTGTCAGTCTGCACCCTCCAATTGCCGGTGAGATTGGCGTTTCCTTGTTGCGCGGCAACCCAGGAAAGGTTGTAGCTTGCCGCGACGAAGATGAGTGCAACTATGACTGCTGATAACAGTAGGCTGAGTTGCCAACCGTACGAATGACGGGTAGTTTCAGTGCGAGGCATTAGAACTCCTATTGCTCCCTGTTTCTTAGAATTCACACTTCACTTCTCCTGGAGTGGATGGTCCGGTGAGGGGAGAACATTCTTACGCACTAGTAGAACTTGAGTTCGCGCATTCTAGCCAAACTCAACACTGATGTGCCACTGAAACACACATAAGTGGCGTTTTGGCGAAGAGTCAGGACCCTCTCAGAGCGCGCGGGGCGTTGATAGCCTAGCAAAGCTAGCCCGCTAAAGGTAGTATCTGATACATGATAGTAGATCACCTCACGCCGGAGAGTTTTCGCGAACTGCTCTCGGCCTCCATGTTTCTGTTCGGCGTGTTATTCTCACTTTTTTCGCTTTTTAAGAGTGGACGAGATCACTGCTTGAGAATGGCAGGAATGTTTCTTTTGGGTAGTCTGGCGTTGTTTGCGCATAATCCTTATTCTTATTTCGCTGCCTTGTTCATTGTTGCTACGGCAGTTACACAGCTTGAATTCTTACAAAATCTTGCAGCCATCATCCGCGGTAGCAAAGAGTATTTTGATTATCAGAAGGAATACCTGTCTCAGAAGGAGGTTGAACATTCAATTGAGAAAGATGTAAAGGCAATCGAGACTGCGGCTTTGGAGATTTCGGAGGTCCCAGCTCAGAACTCTCTTAGCCTGAGTATAGACAGAAACAATCTCTCCGCTGCTCAATTTGGGGTTTTAGTAGAAGAGCACACATTTGGATTTCTAGAAAAGAAGTATCGCAAGCCAATCCAACGATATGTTCGTTATGTGGGAAAACACCACACTGCGGAATTCGACGGTGTCATGCAGATGGATAATATGGATATGATCTTTGAGATAAAGGCTACTAGGAAGTCAACTTTCCCCATTCACTTTGTGGTTGATTCGGCGAAGCGGGCCATCACGAGCGTTAAGGAATATCAAGAACTAACTAAGAGAGCTGCGTGCCTAAGATATGTGTTAGTAGGGAATTTCCCGCGGTCTTATATACAGAGACTAATGACTCGAAAGGATGAGATTCTTGAGAATGCTACTGATGTAGACATAACCTTTGAGTCCTACACCTTTGACGACGTAGGCTTGCCCGATCTACAGACCGAACAAGAAGCAAATACTACCAAGTCAAAATAAGCCTCTGAGCTCTACAGCTCTTCTGAACTCGAAACGTTCGGTTTTCGTAGTAGAGAGGGTTTCCCTACCTTACCGGCTCTCGTAGTACAGCATCCGCCGAAACGGCTGCAGTGCGCGCCGCCTCAGCGTGAGTCTTTCGCAGCCCCGCAACCTGCAAGAGTGCTTCGCCAGTCCGGGACAGCATCCGGAACAGATCGCCTTCTTCTGCCCGCGTTTCATGAACCAGCGTGGTCCACTCCGCACCGGTGGCCCATCTGGAGGCCGCCGCGGCGGCGGAAAAGTTAAGCTCGGGCGCAGGCTCAATGCCGAATTTCCACTCTTCAGTTGAAACCGTGAAACCAACATCTTCAAACTGGGCCAGCGCCTGGACCAGCCCATCATCCAATTCGATCTGCCCGTAATCACGTTCTCCGTCAGCAGTCAGTGCTGCCATTACTCCGGCGAGTCGGGAAAAATCGAGTGAGCCCAATAATCCGCTTTCGAGCACCTCTCCTACCAGCAGCGGACGATCAACGTGTAAATCCGCCAGCCAACGGCCGCGGTCAGTAATTGTCTCAGCTTCGAAATCGAGATATCCGAATACTGCCAGCACGCGTGCCCGCTGATGAAAAGGCTCCCACACCTCGTCACGTAGATGTTCGATTCGCCGCGTGGCCCGCTGCAGATCGTCAGCGTCCTCCAACACGCTCCAGAGCGTCTTGGTGCACCTTAGTTTCTGCTCTCCAGTGAGATGGGCCGGAAGAATCGTCTCTATACGATCGTCGAGAAAGTTGAGCGCTTCACCGCCCTCTGCGTGCGCGTCGCGCAGGCGAGGTTCGGCAATCACTAGTTCCCGGCCGCGTTTGCGAATGTCGTCAAACGCCTGATCAAAAAGCTCCTCTTTCAAGCGATAAACGGGTTCATAAACGCGCCCGATTCGTTCCAAAGCAAAGCTGGCCTGGCGGCCGTCTTCTCTTAGCCCACGAACATTTCCGGCGCGTTTCTCAGTAATCAGTACCAGCCGGCGGCCGCTGCGCCCAATCCCCACGATGCGACCGGGTTGGACCACATGGTCCAGCCACTGATGCAAAACTTCCGCTCGTGAATGGGGCTTCGACTCGTGCAGACGCGCCCGCGCGCTAACGAGTCTTTCAAAGCCCAACACCGTAGCCAGCGGTAGATCGCAACCTCCCTCCGTCAGTTTCTCGTGGATTCGCTGTTCACTTTCCTCATTCGCCCTTTGCAGTCTGGTTACCTGCAGGGCCGCTTCACGATGAGCGAAACTCCTTTCCGCAATCTCGCGGATCTGGGCGAAGTTTCCGTAGGCATCAAGCAAATTGAGCAGGGTGGTGTAGGTGGCGCGAAACTGAGAAACCAACGGGTCCGGCTGCGCCTTTAAGAGCTCGGCAATTCTTTTCGGGTCCTGATGCAAACCAGGAGCGACGACCACGAAGCCGACATTGTCGCGTCCGCGCCGACCGGCACGGCCCGTCATCTGTTGGAGTTCAGAGGCACTCAACTGCCGCCAACCGCTGCCGGTACGCGTGTCGGCAACCGTCAGGACCACTGTTCGGGCAGGAAAGTCAACACCGGCAGCTACCGTGGAGGTGGCGAAGATCGCGTCAAGCAAACCGGCGCTCATCAACTTTTCGATAACTAGCTTCCAGGCAGGTATGTGGCCGGCGTGATGTGAAGCCACACCACCTCTGATGATGGTGTCCCAGTGACGATGGCTGCGAATTTCAGGGTGCTGCTCAACGACGCTGCGCATAAGATCGCGTCGAGCATCGCGGCGCTGATTGTCGGAGTCGCGACGCATCAGGGCGGACTCCGATGCCGCCTGGTCGCAGCGCCGCCGGGTTGGCAGAAACACGATGCCAGGCAGCAGGTTGTATGAACCGAGCGCCGCCAACAGAGTTGCGGGCGGCATCTCCGGCATGTGGAGTTTCATAGTAGTGATACGATCCACGAAATTACCAGAAACCCCACGAAACATTTTTCGGGTTCATTTGGTGTGATTTAGCGGATCGTCCCCGCTTCTTACATTCAGCCCCTTCTCTACCACCTTCTTCTCGGCGACCTTGGCGTCTTGGTGGTTTCCTCCAACAGTTGGGCAATCTCCGGATTCAGTCTCCCGTGTTCGTTCACTAGTGGCAGAAGCCTCTTGTCTGGCAGCAGCATTGCAGCTCGCAGCGGCACAGGCCTCGCCCCGGGGCGGGTAACCACGCCGCACCGAACGCCCCGCACTTCCTCAATCCAAGCCGCAAACTCTGGCGCGTTGCCAATGGTTGCCGAGAGCATGAGCAAACGAATCCGCGGGGGTGTCAGGATAATCGCTTCTTCCCAGACGTGGCCCCGGTCCGGGTCGGAGAGGTAATGCGCTTCATCGAGCACTACCAGGTCTGCATCTACGTCACTCCCGCCGCGCAGGGAATCAAAAAGTTGGTTACGATATATTTCAGTGGTTCCGACAATCAGCTGGGCATCAGTATTGTCCTTACGATCACCTGTCAGTATTCCCACCCGGTCTGACCCAAACTCGTCGGTGAACTCCTGGTACTTTGAATTGGTCAGCGCTTTTAACGGTGTCGTGTACCAGGCGCGGCGACCCGCGTCTAACAGTCGCCGAATCTCCTCGCGGGCAATCCAGGTCTTACCGCTGCCAGTTGGCGCAGTCACCAGCACATCTTCAAATTCCACCGCCGCCAGCGCTTCGAGTTGGAATGGATCGGGCTGGAAGGATCCGCCGCCTGGCGTGCCAATGCCTTCCAACAACCGCTTGACTTCCCGTGATTGAGATGGGACGTCGCCAGGGACTCGGGCCCCGGCTATGAGCGATTTCGGCGCAGTCTTCGGCCCCTGCTTCGACTTGTGAAATCGATTGTTGCCGCCAGAACGACGTTTCTTTTTGAAAACCTTGTCCCCAGAACTGCGCATAGTTTCATTCTATCTTTGAGGCGCCCGCCTGCGAAGTGTTAACGTATAGGTTCTAATGATAAGGAGTTCGCAACACTTTACCTGTAACGAGCGTCTAAGACAGGGAACATAATCTTCTGAGACACGTTTTTGATGAGATATGGCTGAGCTTTTCACAAATTTCGAGGTTAATAAAGAGCGCCGATGGCCAATTGTTTGTTGGCTATTGGAGGGTTCGTTGGCGTTTCATTTACTGGTCGTTGCAGGCGTTCTGTACGTTCCGGGCGTCAGAGATGCGTTCAATATTGCAGCTCTTCTCTCAGACACCACATTCGTCGACAAGGCGTATGAGAAGACGGAAATTGGTGACGACGTGCAAATCGTGGAGCTTTCCAGCAATAAATTCCGATATCCCGACGGCTATTTCGCTTCCGAGTCGCAGCCAGGTATGGTTCCACCGCCCGCTCCTATGGTTTTCGTCCCACCGGCACCGGTCATGAATTCGCAGCCAACGCCCCCGCCACCCACATTGCCCAGCCCCGAGCCAACGGCAACGCCTTTGCCAGCGACTGCCACTCCGCAATCGACTGTTGCCCAAGCCAGCCCGAGTCCAACTCAGAACCAGCAGCCAGCGAATAACCAAAAGCGGACGCCAGAGGAAGCGCAAGCCGAGTTGGAGAAGACCGCAGCCCAAAATAATATTGAGTTGCCAAAGGAAGGCGAAATCAACAAGAAAGCACTGAAGGATTTCGCCGCGTATGCGAACGAAATGAAACTCCAGGGCAAGCTCGATCTCGACAAACCGTTCGAAATCGTGGTCGAAGGCGAACTCGATCAGGCGGGTAAACTGAAAAATGCCCGGTTTACCAAGAAGGCCGGCGACCCCAATCTGGTGGAGCTATTCGGTCAAATGGTCTCCGCGCTGAACGATAGCGGATTCCTGATCTATTTGAAGCCCCTCGACAAGGACAACCCTGGGTCCAAGATAGTGTTCACGGTGAAGCAAGGCGAAAGTGACGTTCTGGCCACAGTGGAGTCCGAAGCCTCCTCGGATAGCAGCGCCCGGGTGCTGGCGAAAGGATTCAATGCCGCGCTCGTCATTGGCGCAGAGACACGGGCGGGCAAAGATGAGGAAATACTCCTGCGAAACACCGTCGCGGAGCCCGTCGGTAAGAAGATTATCTTCAATTTTACGATGCCGCGGCAGGCAGTTGTGGAGTTGATCAAGAAGCAATTGGCGTCGTGATCCGTGGTTTGGCATTGTTGCTGGATATGTTATCGGAGAAGGGGCCGGCACCTGTTCCTCCCGGAGGCCGCCGTCGCGAATTGTGAGAAAGATAAGCCCGCTTGCCTACCCCCAATCGCTCAACTAAAATTACGAACAGACTTAACAATAAGAATAATCGCCGTGTAAAACAGCGGCGGTTTTGAGAACAGGATTAATAAGTGTATGGGCGTCGATAAATTATTAACGAAAGTATTTGGCAGCAGCAACCAGCGTTACCTGAAAACTATTCAGCCGATTGTTGATCAGATCAATGCGCTCGAGCCGGCGATAAAGAAACTGTCTGACGAGCAACTTCGAACGCGCACGGCGGAGTTTAAAGAGCAGTTGCAACGCGCGGTAGCGGACACAACTGATAAGGAAGATCGCAAACGCCGGGAGAGAGCGGCTCTCGACGAGATTTTGCCGGAGGCCTTTGCCATCGTCAGAGAGGCGAGTGTCCGCACCACCGGCATGCGGCATTTCGATGTTCAGCTGATCGGCGGCATCGTTTTGCATCAGGGCAGAATCGCCGAGATGCGTACCGGCGAAGGTAAAACACTTGTCGCCACCCTGCCTGCTTATTTGAATTCGTTAACCGGGCGCGGGGGCGTTCACGTCATTACCGTGAATGATTACCTTGCCTCTCGCGACGCCGAATGGATGGGACAGATTCATCGCTTCCTGGGCCTCGAGGTCGGTTGTATCCAAAACGACATGGACGATTTCGAGCGCCAAACGGCCTACGCTTCCGATATTACCTACGGCACGAATAACGAATTTGGCTTCGACTACCTTCGTGACAACATGAAGTTTGACCTCGCGACCTGTGTCCAGCGAGGACACTACTTCGCGGTCGTCGACGAAGTCGATTCGATTCTGATCGACGAGGCGCGTACTCCGCTGATCATCTCAGGACCATCTGATGAGGCGACTGACAAATACTACAAAGCCGACGCGATCATTCCGCAGTTGAAAAAAGGCGAAGAGATCGATGGCAAGAAAACCGGCGAATACGTGGTTGACGAAAGACAGCACACCGCGGTGTTGACGGAAGAAGGTGTGGACAAAGCTGAACGCCTGTTGGCAGTTGGCAATCTCTACGATCCTTCGAACATGGAACTGCTGCATTGCGTTGAGCAGGCTTTGAAAGCCCACACGCTGTATCGGCTCGACCATCAATATGTGGTCCAGGATGGCGAAGTAATCATCGTTGACGATTTTACGGGCCGACTAATGAAAGGGCGGCGATGGTCAGACGGCTTGCACCAGGCGGTCGAAGCCAAAGAGGGCGTGAAGATTGAGAAGGAGAATCAGACCCTGGCGACCATCACCCTGCAAAATTATTTTCGTTTGTACGAGAAGCTTTCCGGCATGACCGGCACAGCCGAAACCGAAGCAGCTGAATTTCAGTCAACCTATAAGCTGGACGTGATGGTTATCCCGACGCACATGCCCATGGTTCGCAGCGATTTTTCAGACATGATTTATCGCACCTTGCCTGAAAAGTGGGATGCCGTCGTCGAGGAAATCAAAGACTGTTACGACCGGGGCCAGCCGACGCTGGTCGGAACCGTGTCAGTGGAGAATTCGGAACTTATCGCCCGTCGGCTCGTGCGCGAGGCGGTACCCCACAACGTCTTGAATGCGAAGTTTCACGAGCGCGAAGCAGAGATCGTCGCCCAGGCGGGGCGCAAGGGCGCGGTCACGATCGCAACCAACATGGCCGGCCGCGGCACCGACATTCTGTTGGGTGGCAATCCGGATTTCATGGCGCGCGAGTTTCTCAAGCAGGACGAGATTGACCCTGATGAGGCCACGGAAGAGCAGTGGTCCGAAGCGTTTGCTCGCGCCAAGAGAATCGTGGAAGCGGAGCATCGGGAAGTAGTAGGTATTGGCGGACTCCACATTTTGGGGACCGAGCGCCACGAATCACGGCGGATCGACAATCAGCTCCGCGGACGCGCGGGCCGGCAGGGTGACCCAGGGTCGTCCCGCTTCTTCCTTTCGCTGGAAGATGACCTTATGCGCATCTTTGCCGGCGACAAGGTCAAAGCTCTAATGCAGCGCCTGGGAATGGAAAAGGGTGTGGCCATCGAATCCAAGATGGTTTCAAAGCGGATCGAGTCTGCGCAGAAATCAGTGGAAGGCCGAAACTTCGAATCGCGCAAACACCTGCTGGAATACGACGACGTTATGAATAAGCAGCGCGAGACGATTTACGGATTGCGCCGCCAGTTGATGGAAGAACCGGATCAGCGTGATTACTTAATGGGCGATCCCCCGTCGGCCGGAGTTGCTTACGATCTGCTCTCCGATTTGACCAAGCAATATCTCAACCCTAACGCTGCATCGGAAGATTGGGATATTGAAAACTATAAGATCCAGATTAAGACCATCTATGATTTCGACCTGGATAGTGAACGCATCGACATCCCGAATCTGACTTCTGAAGAGGTAGTGGACACGGTTTGGGAGAAGCTCAAAGTTAAATATGCGGCAAAGGAACAGCAGATCGGACCCGAAGCGATGCGAACGTATGAACGCATTATCATGCTCAACATCATCGATGCTCAGTGGAAAGATCACCTTCTATCGCTTGATCATCTAAAGCAGGGAATTGGCCTGGTCGGCTATGGTCAGAAGGATCCGCTGGTCGAATATAAGAAGCAAAGCTTTGATATGTTTCAGGAGATGCTCGATCGCATCGACACCAGCACGATCCGATCACTATTCAACCTTCAGGTGGTTTCGGAAGAACCTCCAGAGACCCTTCGTCAACGCCGTTTGCCTCGGCGCCCAAGTCCAATGACGTTCACCGGTCCTAATCAAGGCGCAGCGGCAGCTGGAGAAGAAGCTGGAAAGGTCAAGACCGTGGTTCGCGATCAGCCGAAGGTAGGACGCAACGAAGCCTGCCCTTGTGGCTCAGGCAAGAAATATAAGAAATGCCACGGGGTCTAGAGGTTCAGGTCGTTCTCCATGATCGTGTTCCGCAGCTTCACATCAGTATTCATCTGCGTACTCCTCTCGGCCGCCGGCCTAATACCTGCGGCCAGCGTACGCGTTAGTTCACAACAGCTGTCGACAGGAACGTACGAGGATCGAGACCAGGCAATTAGGCTTTATAAAGCGGGTGATCTTGACGGTGCGCTTAAGGCTCTCCGAATAAGTCTCCGCAAGTTTAAAGACGATGCGATTGCCTGGCACTATATGGGCCTTTTGCTGCTTCGAAAGAATGATACGAAAGCGGCTCGGAAAGCTTTCGAAAAGGCGGTGGCGTTACGCCTGGACTTTGCCCCCTCACTCGCGGCTTTGGCTAATACTCTTCTTTTTACCAGGAAGATCGGGGATGCGGAAAAGCGGGCTAACCAAGCCCTGCTTTACGACCCGCAGAACGCTGAGGCTCATTTCGTCCTCGGTACGATAAGATTGTTGCAAGGGTCATGCACTGAGGCTCTCGCCCAGGCAGAAGCGGCATTAGTGGGCCAGCCCGGTTTTGCCGGAGCCTATTTTTTGAAGTCTCAGTCCTTGATATGTGAGGTTGCCAATACCTCCCTGAAGCCATGGTTTCATGAAGGGAAGCTCTATAGAACGTCAGCCGCCCCTAAAGAGCTCTCAAAAGATGAAAAGATTCTTAACATGAAAAGGTCCGCACTGCGTTTCAAGGAGGCAGCAGCGAACCTGGAGATGTTTCTCCAACTCGTTCCAGGCGTGGCCGACGCCGCAATGTGGAGGGAACAACTGGAAACGTTGCGGCTTCATGCTGAACCAGCGGACAAGGCTGACATTGATCGAACAGTTTTCACCGGGGCTGAGGTAACCACAAAGGTACGCGTTCTAAGCAAGCCAGAGCCTAACTACACTGGCGCCGCTCGTGAGGCAGAAGTGGAAGGCACTGTCGTGCTGCGAGCGATTTTTGCCGCAGATGGAAAAGTGAAAAACATTCTCGTTCTTAGCCTGTTGCCATTTGGGCTGACAGCGCAATCGATCAACGCTGCTCGAAAGATCAAGTTCGAACCTGCAACGAAGGACGGGCGACCAGTCTCGATGGCTTTGCAGCTTGAATACAATTTCAATCTGTATTGAGGGTAAGATTTGTGAACACTGCGCCATCAACAAATCTATCCTGCTGGGGCAACAAATATCTTGAGGTGTTAACCAGCGTATAGCGAAACACTTTTAATGGAGGGTCGGAACAATGAGCGGTTCTTTAACGTTTGGCCGATTAATGGCTCTCCTTCTGTTCAATTTCGCTTTCTTCGGACTCAGCCTAACCGCGGCATCCCAAACCTCTCTTGAACAACTTGAAGCTAAATTGAAGTTGCAATATGCCGAGATCGAAAAAGAAATCGGGACTCCTCCAGTGCCCGAGAACCCTGCTGCCCATCGACTGGTGGTTCGCGCCTGGCAGGATCGACTCGCTAACAGTTTCGCCGAAGCGGCTACCACCGTGGAAGATATCCTAAAACTGAATCCGCCGAATTCGGAGTTTTGGCGCGAGCGTCTGGAGACTTTGCGTCTCTATGCCGGGCCCATCAGCAGCCCTGATCAAAGAACAGTTTTCGGAGACGGGGAAATGCAAAAACGCGCCCGCGTAATCGATTCGCCTGCAGCAGCATATACTGACGAGGCCCGCGCGAATAAGATAAAAGGCGAGGTGCGCCTCAGAATGGTGCTTGCCTCGGACGGTACAGTTAGAAATATTTTTCCAATCAAGTCTTTGGGTCGCAGTTTGACGGAGTCGGCGATGGCAGCTGCGCAACAGATCAAGTTCCAGCCGGCCATCAGAAATGGCGAGCCAGCTTCGCAGTTTGTGACGTTTGTATACGAGTTTCAGAAGGGCAACGCTGTACCATATATCCCGAGAACAATATTCTAGATTTCGGGACCCTAACAGAGTTCTACACGATCAACCCGCCTGCCATTTTTCGTATTGTTGTTAGAGTAGAGGCTGAGCCCTCGTGTTTTATCCAGGACGATCTGTATGAGTTCGACCACCTCAAAGAATCCAGCGGTTCGGGCCATCCTCGATGGCTCCGCTCCTCACCAGGCGAGACTCGCGGCCGCCAGCGGAATGTTGCCGCTTCCCCAGGCGGACCTTCTGGAAGTGTTGGTTGGACTTCGGAGTTGGGAAGATCCTGAAATCGCCACAGCAGCGGCGGAAACACTAACTTCTCAAGACTCTGAAGACCTACTGGCCGCGGCTAAAAGCGACGAGACACCGACCCTGGTTCTCGACTACCTGGCATCTGTTTCAAACGCAACTCCTCAGCTTGCTGAAGCATTGGTTCTTAATAAACAAACGTCTGATGAAACTATTGCCAGTTTGGCGTCGTCCAGCGGAGTTGCAGCCCTACTCGAGTTAATTGCTGTGAATCAGCAACGGCTGGTGCGATTCCCTGAAATTATTGACGCGATCCTGCGAAATCCGGCCCGTTCTCTAGACGCAGAACGCCGGGCCCGCGAAACGAGGGAAGAGTTTTTTGAAAAGGAACGTGGCGCCCAACAGATCGCGCAAGAACTGCGTGCCAGGGGCAAAAGCGCCGCCGCAGAGTTTTTTGAAAGCGCCGATCTCACCGCAGGCTTGAGTGTCGAAGACGCTTGGCTAATCGCCAAACACATCGAGGTTTCGGATGCCGAACTCGATACCTCCTGGTTACCGTCGGAACGGTATGAGGAACTGGCTGCGGAGACACCCGAAGAACACGCCGCCAATTTCAAGCGCGTAATTGAATACGAGCGAATCGAAATGGGCGAGGTCCCAGCCGAGCGTGTATCAATGATTAGGCGCATCATGTACATGAATGCCAAAGACCGTATGAAACTGGCTATGAAAGGTGATCGCGAAGCCCGTGGCATCTTGATTCGTGATTCGAATAGGGTAGTGGCCACCGCCGTAATCAAGAACCCTCGCGTTACGGATCAGGAAGTGGAGAATATAGCCGCCATGCGCACCGTAGCTGACGAAGTGCTTCGTCTCATCGCCATGAATCGCGGCTGGGCACGTTCGTACACGATAATTCATAACCTCGTTCGTAATCCCCGCACGCCGCTTCCTACAGTTATCAGCACTCTTCCTCGGATCCGCACCAAAGATCTTAAACACCTCTCGCAAAATCGAAACGTTTCCGAGGCGGCGCGTCGTCAAGCACTGCGTCTTTCGGCCGTCCGTTCGGGTGAATAGATCATCTTGATTTTGGGACAACTTGAGCTCGGAGGAGCCTCGACCGGTAAGTGTCACAGAATTTTTGCGAAATGGTTTACATTATCCTTGACACGTCACGGGTGGTCGGTATAATTTCGCACTGTAACGGGATTTGTTGATGCAAGTGGTGCAAATTCAAGGGACGCGGTCTTACTTTTCTTTATCAGCCGCGTGGGCTTTATCTCACCCGCAAAAAAGCACCACCTGGTTTCACGGAATCGGCCATAAGGGACGATTCTCAGACCTTTGCTACCGCCACCTGATCTAACCCGACCCTGCCGGAAAAAGTTGCCCCGCCAATCTCGATGATTGGCGGGGCACATCTCTTCATGCCTTAAAAGTAACTTCTATTCTTTAAGAACTGCTACTTCGTTGGCAGGAAGGAATGACTCCATATTCCGTTGCGGATCAGAGTTCAATCGACCGCCCGACATCTCAGTAAAAAGCTTTTCATACTGGTCAACAATTCGATCCCAATCATAATATCGCTGCACCCGTACTTGAGCCCGATGACGATAGCTCTGAACGAGTGAGCCATCGCGCAAAACGCGTTGTAATTTCTCGGCAAGATCTGACTCGTCCCTATACGCTATCCCGGCATCTCCCACGGCCTCAAGATTTTCCGGTGTGGCCAGGGTCAAAACACAATTACCGTAACCCATTGCCTCCAGAAGGGCAGGGTGTGTTCCACCAACCTCCGTAGCATGCACGTAACAATAGGCATTCTGCTGAAGGGCCCGATAATCCTGACCAAAGACAAATCCAGTGAATATGATTCGTTTGTCGCCACGCGCTCGGGCTTTCAAATCGTTTATGTAGTCGCGGGCGTAGGGTGCATCCCCGACAATCAGCAGGCGATACGCCGTTCGAACCTTCTTAAAAGCCTCGATTACGAGCCGAGCATTATTCTCGGGCTCCAGCCGTGAAACATAAAGAACATAGCGATTCGGTTCAGTGCGCCATCTCCGGACCGAAACCCGATCTGGGCGGCGCTCAACTTCGGCACCGTAGGCAATCATCCTTGATTCCGCGTTGTAGCGAGCAAGGTAGTAATCCTGAATGACCTGAGCGTCAGTGATCGTCACGTTTGGAAAAACTGTAGATAAACGCTCGGCGAGTAAATAGTAGTACCTGCCTAACCAACCCCACTTCTTTCTCTTGTGCTCCAGGCCGTCGACATTGATGGCCACAGGCGTTCCGGTAAGCCTGAGTATGGGGACGAAGGGAGCGTTGGCCGCATTGCAAACAAGCGCGGCGTCAAATCGAGACGGAACGGCGTGGATGGCCGAGAGAAAAGCGTGAACCACGGTATCCAAATACTTGTGGCGAATGGTGGGAAGTACCTTCAGGCGGACGCCGTGGTATTCCAACTGGCGGGGGGAAACATAATGGGCCCGGCAATAGACTGTGACTTCGTGGCCACGAGCGACAAGTCTCGTTGATAAATGTTCGGCGAAGGTTTCGAAACCTCCGTAGCTAGCTGGTATGCCGCGCGTTCCGAGAATAGCGATCCGCATAAATCTGAAAATCGATCTTCAAGTACGTTACTTGAATCGTTTACTACTCCCAACGTCCCCAGCTTCCACATACACGGCAAGGGTCTTGTGAGCAGTTTCCCGCCAATCAAAAAGTTTGGCCCGTTCCAGGCCTTTTGCTCGAAGTTGCGCCCGCAACTCCGAATCCCCGATTACTTTTTCAATGGCATGAGCGATGGCCGATACGCTAAATGGATCCACCATCAAGGCAGCCTCACCCACCACTTCCGGAAGGCTCGTTTTGTCCCCAACAATCACAGGCGTCCCGCATTTCATTGCCTCGAGCGGCGGCAAGCCAAAGCCTTCGAAATATGACGGGTAAACAAAGCAGATCGCCCCTGAGTACAGCGTCGGAAGGTCTGGCGCCGGAACGTAGCCAGTCAAAATTACAGAGCTACTCAATCCCAGATCCTTGATGGTCCGGAGCGTTTCATCATAAAGCCACGCGCATTTTCCCGCCAGGACGATACTAGGGAGCTTACCGCCTGGTTGCGCACGGTGCAAGCTTGAGTAAGCCGCGATCAGCCGACTCAAATTCTTGCGGGGCTGAATGGAGCCAACAGCAAGCATGTAGTCGCCTTCAATGCCGTAACGATCCTTGACGCGGGCCAACTCTTCGGCGTCTGTCACCGGCGCAAACGACGCCGCGGCGGCTGCGGGAGTAACGGTAATGCGTTCCGGTGCAATCCCGTAAGTCTGTATCAGGTCACGCTTCGAATACTCCGACAGGGTAAGAATGTGCGCGGCTCTTTTCGCAGTATGTCTTACGGTCAAGCGGAGCTGCATCGAGCTCCGGCGTTTGAAAGTACGAGGCAGGTGTTCAAACGAGAGGTCGTGAATAGAGGCAACTACGGGGCAAGGTGCAACTAGCGGAGCAGTAAACTGAACGTGCAATACATCGACTGGGTTCTTTCGTAGCTCAGCGCTCAAGGCGAGCGGGATGCGGATAAGCGGGGTGTGCGGCAGAGACGCGCGAACAGTAAAGTTTGGCCACCTGTTCAGGAACCGCTCTAAAGCTGCCCGCCTCGTAACATACAGTGTGTAATCGTTGACTGAGTCAATCTCTGCGAGCGCTTCAATCAGATTTGTCGCGTAGCTCTCATTCCCGCCAAGTTCAGTCCCAACAGAGTGGGCGTCAATTGCAATTCGCAAATTCGCCGGCTCCCCTGGCTCGAAGCGGTGAAGTCATCCGAGCACGACGCAATAACCCTATTTCTTTCCCGCGGCAGAGGCTTGCGACTCGCCCCCCTGACGCACGCGAGTATCGCGCTCGCGAATGCGCGCAGCCTTCCCGCGCAGTGCACGCAGGTAATAGAGTTTGGCCCGGCGCACTCTACCTCTCTTGATCACGTCAATGTGATCGACGATAGTGGCGTGCAGCGGAAAGATCCTTTCAACTCCGACACCAAAGCTCGTCTTCCGCACGGTAATTGTTTCTCTTGAACCCCCGTGTTTGCGTGCGATGACAACGCCTTCAAACGCCTGCAAACGCTCCTTGGTTTCAGATTCCTTGATGCGAACGTGCACCCGAACGGTGTCGCCAGGTTGAAAATCAGGAATATTCGTACGCAGTTGGGTTTGTTCAATACTATCTAGTCTGTTCATTGCTTTACTCCAGCACTAATTCTAAAAGTTCAACTTCAAAGGTGTCACGCCAGTGAAACCTCTGACCACAATTACTTCAAAAGATCCGGGCGATTCCGCTGCGTCTTCTTTATAGCGGCTTCGCGCCGCCAGCGCGCAATCTCAGCGTGATTACCCGTTAGCAAAACATCCGGGACCCTCAAACCGGAAAATTCCGTCGGGCGCGTATACTGCGGATGATCCAACAAGTTTTCGGAAAACGACTCGTTGATAGTAGAGTTCTGATTTCCCAGGGCACCGGGCAATAACCGCACAATCGCGTCAATTAACACCGTCGCCGCCGGCTCGCCGCCAGACAGCACATAATCTCCAATTGAGATCTCGTCCGTGGCGACTTCACAAACCCGTTCGTCAACGCCCTCGTAGCGTCCGCAGATCAAAACAATCTGCGAAGCATTCTGTGAAAGATCAACCGCAAGTTCCTGGCTAAACACTCGACCCTGAGGTGAGAGAAGAATTACCCGCGTCTGCGCTGAATACTCCTCACGCCGGTTACAACCGGTTAGCTCACCCACTGCGGAAAAGATCGGTTCGGCCTTTAGTATCATGCCCTCGCCACCGCCAAATGGACGATCATCAACGATGTGATGCTTGTCGTTTGTCCACTTGCGCAGGTCATGGGCCATGGTTTCAACCAGGCCGGCGGCTCGAGCTCTTCGGATAATCCCGTAATCAAACGCTTCGCGAAAAAACTCCGGAAAGATCGTAATGATATCGCAGCGCAACACAATCAATTTCAAAGAAACTACAAATCCAACAAGCCGTCAGGCGGGTCGATCAAGATCCTCCTCTTGGCAAGATCGATATCAACCACAATTGACTGGGCCATGGGTATCAAATGCTCACGACGGGTTTCGTCTTCCACGACCAGCAACTCAACCCCACCCGTTCTCATGACCTCGCGGACTTTGCCGATCGGTGATCCGTTTTCAATCTCTACCGAACATCCTTCCAACTCCCAATCATAAAACTCGCCGGCAGAAAGTTGGACGCGTTCTGCCTCAGGCAGCCCTAGCTCGTAGCCCACGAGCGTCTTCGCGGATTCGATGCTGTCGTAACCGGCAAACTTGAGCACCACGCGACCATTCTGAAACCAAAAGCTCTCGAGGTTAAGCTGCCTAGTCTCTCCGGACGGCCCGATCCCCTGCAACTGCGAGATCCGTTCGAATCGTTCCGGAAAGTCGGTCAAAAGGTCAGCTACCAGCTCGCCCTTTAGACCTCGCGTTTTGACCGTGCGAGCCACGAAAATCAGTTCGTTGCTTTCCTCGCCTGACAAACTCATTCCACGATTTCGAGCACGAAGCGGTGTCTCTGTTTCAGACTTGCCGCGTAAGCCAGGGCCCGTAGCGCGCGTATTGTTCTTCCCTGGCGGCCGATGATCTTTCCCATGTCAGCCGGCGCTACGCGAACCTCAATCAGGGTTGCCCCTTGTTGATCCACTTCACGCACGTCGACCGCCTCAACGTCGTCAACTAACGACTTAACCACCATCTCGACGGCATCTCTCATCTTTTTTTGCGCTCTGGTCAGTTCTTAGACTTCGGCTTCCACCGCTGACTGTTGTTTTCCGCCAACTTTGATCAGTTGACTCACTGTGTCGGTCGGTTGGGCGCCTTTCCCGATCCAGTAGCGCACGCGATCCATATCCAACTTAACCTCAGCAGGGTCACGAGTCGGATTGTAGGTGCCTAGATTTTCGAGATAAGCACCATCGCGCTTTGACTGTTTCTCCTTCACAATAATTCGGTATGAAGGTCTCTTTTTGGCGCCTGTGCGCATCAACTTAATTGCTAACAAGTCTGTACCTCCGGGTTTTGCTAACCAATATCGTCAAACGTTTATTCAACCACGCGTGACTGATTATTTAATTTATCTTCGTTTCTTTTTTCGTTTCTTCTTAAGCTTTTTTCTCGATGATGATCCAGTCGGGGATGTTAACGAAGGTAAGGATGGCAGATCCTCGCCAGCTCCCTCTAATCCACCCAGCCCGGCCATCTCCGGAATTCCGGCCATGCGCCGCATCATCTTCCCTTTTATTCCGCTACCTCCAAACATTCCCGAGTTTGAAAGCTGTCTCATCATCTGGCGCATCTCGGTGTATTGCTTGATGAGCTTGTTAACTTCGGCAACTGAGGTTCCGGAACCCCTCGCTATCCGGCGTCGACGGTTGGCATTCAGAATCTTATGATCGGTCCGCTCTTCGCCCGTCATTGAGTCGATGATCGACTCAGTGCGCTTGAGCTCCTTCTCCATTTGCTTCGTCTGCTCTTCGTCCATCTGCGGCATGCCGATACCGCCGAGAAGCTGGTCGGGCAGAAGCTTCATTATCTTTGAGAAAGAACCCAGCTTCTTTACCTGCCGCAGCTGCGACCGAAAATCATCGAGGGTAAACTCGTTTTTCTGAAGCTTCTTTAGTTGCTCCTCCGCTTCAGATTGATCGACCTTCGATTGCACCTCTTCGATGAGCGATAAAACATCACCCATCCCGAGAATCCGCTGGGCCACACGGTCAGGGTAGAAAGGTTCGAGCGCGTCATATTTCTCGCCGACGCCAACAAACTTTACCGGCTGACCTATGACCTGCTTGATGGAGAGGGCTGCGCCTCCGCGGGCGTCGCCGTCCATCTTCGTCAGAATTACACCAGTAATGCCAATGCGCTTGTGAAACTCTTCGGCTGAGCGAACCGCGTCCTGTCCAGTCATCGCGTCAGCGACGAACAGGATTTCAACAGGGTGGGTTTCGGCTTTGATACTGACAAGCTCTTCCATCAACTCATCATCAATGTGTAAGCGTCCCGCAGTATCAATTAGTAACGTGTCGAAGCCCGTTTGTTGCGCGTGCTTGACCGCCCCGCGCACCAGCGTTAACGGATCGTTCGTTTCAATGTGTTCAAAGATCTGTGTGCCAGTTGCCCTGGCAATAACCTTCAGTTGCTCACGAGCCGCTGGACGGTAAACATCTACCGAAACCAGCAACGGCTTACGATCCTGGTTCGCCGCCAGCCAGCGCGCGATCTTCCCGGTCGAGGTCGTCTTACCGGAGCCTTGTAGGCCCACAATCATGACCACGTTCGGGATCTGCTTAGTAAAGACCAGGCGGGACGATTGGCCACCCAATAAATCGACGAGCTCGTCAAACACGATCTTGACGACCTGTTCAGACGGCTTAAGTTCCTGCCAAACCTGCTGTCCCTCGGCCTTTTCCTTGACAGAGGCTATAAAGTCTTTTGCGACTTTATAGTTGACGTCAGCTTCAAGCAGTGCCAGACGGATCTCGCGCAGGGCCGCGTCAACGTGCTCCTTCGTCAGCACGCCTTCGCCGCGCAGATTCTTCAGAGTCCGTTTCAGCTTGTCAGATAAGGACTCAAACATAGAGCACTAGGCGAAGTTTCCTGTCTACGGCGGAAACGGAGATGATAGCGGCCATCCTAAAAGAGTGTCAAGGTACGACACCGTGCCCTCTTTTGCTTAATCTGTTGATAATGTTGGCTCTGGAGCTTTTAACCCGTCCCTGTTGCTCTAGTGTCTCTGAATAAACTCAATGGAGAACACAACTTGAAGACAGCCCAAAGAACCACGCGAGACACTCCCCTGGCACGAAGTTATTCTCAGCTACTGGCAAGATTGCTCCTGTTGATGCTGGTTACGCTCGGGTCGGGGCAGTCACCATTGCCAACGGTCGGGGCGCAATCTGCGGTCGCTTTTCGCTTCATAGAGTCGCTGAGATTTCAGGAGATCGCGCCCGGAATTGAGCATGGCCAGACCCGCAGCGGTCATGTGTCAGGGGACGAATTGTCCGGGCCGTGGTTCATCAACGTCCTCAGAATAGATCTCAGCCGGGCCAGCCTGAAGATTGTACACGCGCTCGACGAAGGCGTCGGGCTGGAAACCGTGAGCTCGATGTCAACCAGGTATGGGGCAACAGCGGCGACAAATGGTGGGTACTTTAGAACTACGGGAACTTATCGAGGCGAATCGAGCGGATTATTGCTGCTGGACGGCAAACTGATTAGTGAACCTAATAACGAGCGGGCCGGCGTCGGATTGATTAACAATGGAGGCAATACTGAGGTGGTATTTGGCCACTTAAAGTTTTCCGGCGAAATCTCGGCCGGACGAACAAACCACACCGTGCACGGTTTGAATAGGCCTTTGTCCCCCGACGAACTGATCATCTTTACGCCTGAATTTCATCGCACTAGTTTGACGAATCCTGACGGGGTTGAAGCAGTGGTGCGAAGGAATAAGGTTTTAAGTGTCAGTGATCAAAAGGGCAGTTCGGAGATTCCTGGCGATGGCTACGTAGTTTCCGCGGTTGGAAAAGCTCGGCAATGGGTGACGGGCAACCTTCGCAAAGGCTCCAAAGTAACGTTCTCATGGAGTCTGCATCCGCTTGAGCCCAATGTAAGCAACAACGAGGAGAACTGGCGTCGCGCTTACAGTATCGTTGGAGGCGGACCTCAACTGATCAAATCGGGCAAGGTCGACATTACCGACAAGCAAGAGAAGATGGGGCCTAACTTCCGCACCGACCGCCACCCAAGAACCGCCATAGCCAGACTGGAGTCCGGAAAGCTCTTGCTCCTTACGGTGGATGGACGACAACCGGGAGTTAGTGTGGGGATGTCACTGAACATGCTGGCCGACCTCTTATTGGAGTTCGGTGCGGTAGAAGCGATTAATCTCGACGGAGGGGGTTCAACCGCCATGGTCGTTAACGACAAGCTGGTAAACCGGCCTTCGGACCAAACCGGAGAACGAGCAGTTAGTGATGCAATATTAGTTTTTCGCAAGCTAAATTGAAGAAACCCAAGGTGGACGCCCTTCAGTGCATGTGTTAAATTCTACGCTGTAATTACTTAACCAAGTGTTCGGCTTAGTGGGGAAAGCTGTCACACTTAACCTTCCTCCCGTCGCAATCGAAGTGCGGTATGAAAAGCACTGGCAATTGACCGTCTTAATAGGAATACATGACTAAGAAAGTTGGTTCCGGGGGAGGTGTGCCGGCTCCCGAAGAGTCTTCGAGCGGTAAAGGTGTCGTCGATCTGGCCGATGCTCGGGTCCGCTTGCACTCACGTGCACGTCCGGTTCAACCGTCTAATCAGAATCTGCTGCAGGAACTTGATGAAGTCCGATCACTCCTGGACCAGGGTTTGTCCGCGGAAGCCCGAGTGCGCATTGCTTCTCTCATCACCAACGCTCGCAACAATCCCTCGATCCTGGCACTTGCTCGTTGTGCTCTATCTACCGCCTTGGAAATGCAGGGCCATTACAAGGAATCGCTCGCCGCTGTAGCGATGTATGAGTCACCGGAATCGAGAACCGATCTCGATCAGCAATCTGTTCAAACTCTAAAGGTACAAATTGGACTCGCCTACAACTACAACGGCGATCACCCTAAGGCGATTTCAGTTCTCAAAGGTGCCTTGAGTGAGCTCTCTGAAGGCGATGCTGAGCAAAATAATGGCGCTGTCTGCGCCGCGCTGGCACGGGTCTATCGCAGTATTACGGAGTATCCGATTGCTCGCGACTACGGCCAACGAGCTTTAGAGTATTTCCGGCAAACTGGCGAATGGCGTGGTCTCGCCGAGGCTTATTTTGGTATCGCCTCTGCGGATATGCAGGAAGGCGCCTATGAAACATGCCTTGAGAATCTTCAGCAAGCTCTAAAACTCATTGGTGAGCATCCAGCCAGTTACATATTGGGAAGAATTTACTCCAACATGGCGGGCGCTTGCTGGTTTCTCAAACGACCCCAGGAAGGCATTCGCTACCTGGAGAAGGCCATTGTTTACTACGAGCGAACTGATCATAGGGAGAGTGCGGCAAATGGTTATAACAATCTCGGTATTAATCTGATTCTGATTGGTCAATGGGGGAGAGCCCAGGAAGCTTTGGAGCGCTCCTTGACCCTTGCCTCAGAAGCGGGCGAACGAAATGCAAAAGTGCCAATGATTCTCGACTCGCTCGGTGAGTTACTGATGCTGCGCGGTGAGCTTGACGAAGCCAAGGATTATCTGGTGCGGGCGGTCGCACTCGCCACAGATGACGGCAATAAGTGGTATGCGTGTCAGGGACTCAGAACGTTGGCTCGCTGTTATCTCGCAATGGAGGACCATGCCAGAGTAGTCGCGAAAGCAACCGAGGCGCTGAAACTTGCCGAAAGTATTGGCGATCGCCAGGCAATATCTGAGTCGCACCTGATCCTGGCAGAAGTCTATCTGCGCAATGGCAACATCGAAAAATGCACCGCGCAGTTAGAGAACATCGGCGACACCACCGAATCCAGCGACCTGAGCTTTGCGGGAGAGTCGCATCGACTATTTGGCATGCTGGCAATGGTTGAATCCGACTTTTCCTCTGCGGCCCAACATTTCGGCAGCAGCGTGTCAATTTTTGACATGCTCGGTGACCGCTATCGTGCCGCCCGAGCTCACAGCGAACTTGGACGTGCCTACGCTTCAAGCCAACCCAGCCGCGCTATCGAACACCTTTCCCGAGCGGTCAATGCCTTCCGCGAATTGGGGGCCAAGCTTGATCAGACCCGGGCGGAGGCGACGCTTGCCAATCTCGATCATTCAGCGCCCGAAAGAAGTGAGGAACAGTCAGCGTTAAATCAATTGCTGACCCTCCGGCTCGCTGAAGCTGTTACCTCAAGAGAGCTGCTGCTGCGTGAACTCGCTGCTATCATGCGACAGGAAACTAGTGCGAAGCGGGTGGTAATCACCGAGCGGAGTGAACACAATAGAAACAGGGTCGTGATTGCACATGGTTGTACGCCAGCTGAGAGCACCCAGCTTGCCGAAGATATGGATTCCCTGGTAGACGATGAGGCGCAAGCCGCGTACGCCGAAACGAACGATGCCGCCATTCTTCACCTGGGTTCTGCCCACACCCCATCAGCAACTCTCTACATCTCGCCTCGCAGCCGCGCGAAGCTGCCAGGTGGACTCTCGTTAGATCCATTAATTCGTGTCGCCGAACTAGGCTTGGAACTTTGTGCGCTGAGAGCGGGCTCACAGAAAGGCTCGCGCGTACAACAGCCAAATGAACTTGCCGGCGCCGGGCTGATGCCTGGGTTCATCCATTCTAGTCCGGCGATGACCAAGCTCGTGGAAGAGGTTCACAAGATTAGGTCTTCAGATGTGACTGTTTTGGTAACCGGGGAATCGGGGACCGGCAAGGAATTGGTGGCTCGAGCGATACACGCTCTATCTTCGCGCCGCTCAAAAGTATTCGTCCCGTTCAACTGTACTGCAGTGCCTAAGGAACTTTCGGAAGGCTATCTCTTCGGGTACCGCAGAGGCGCGTTTACCGGAGCAGTTACGGATTCCGCTGGGGTAATCCGCACCGCCGCGGGGGGAACGCTGTTCCTCGATGAGATTGGTGATTTACCCCTCGACCTGCAGCCAAAGCTGCTGCGCTTTCTCCAGGAAGGTGAGATTCAGCCCCTCGGTGAACAACGTCCGCTCAAAGTTGACGTTCGCATCATCGCTGCCACCAATACCGATCTAGAGGAGATGGTGGCGCAGAGCCGATTTCGAGAAGACTTATATTATCGCCTCAACGTAATTCGGTTGCGGGTGCCGCCTTTGCGCGAACGTCGCTCAGAAATTCCGACCATTGTTAACTACTACATCAATCACTATTCCGAGAAATTTGGCCGCAAAGACATTCAAATCACCCCCCAGGCCGTTGACCTGTTGATGGTTAGTGACTGGCCCGGCAACGTCCGCCAGCTTTGTAACGAAATCCAGCGAGTCGTAGCCCGGGCAGACGATGGCGCGATCCTCAGTCCGGATCAGCTTTCTCCGGAACTCAAGAAAACTTCTGCGCCTACTACTCCGAGTTCGATGGTTTCTACGCTCGCTTCAATGCCAGGGAGCTCGTTGCAGAACGTGACGCTGGCCGACGCGTTGGCCGACGTTGAGCGGCGGATGATTGCTGACGCTCTTCGTAAGCACAGTGGCAACATCTCCCGCGCCGCTCGTGAGCTTGGACTTACCCGTCGCGGTCTCTACCTCAAACTCGAACGATATCAACTTAGCGCCAGCGCCTAGGGTCCGCTTAGTCTTTAGTCTCTATTCCCGCCGTCCGGCGCAACCCGCCCAAATCTTACTCATACCGAACAGCGACCATTGGATCCACCTTGGTGGCGCGTAAAGCGGGAATGTAGCAAGCAGCCACGGCGACTAACATTAGCAAGAGGGAAATCGCCGCAAATGTGAGCGGGTCAGTTGCATTAACACCATAGAGCTGGCTAGCCAGGACACGAGTGAAAGCAAACGAAACAAATAGTCCAATGAGAATGCCCGTCCCACCTAAGATCATTCCTTGCTTGACGATCAACTTCAGAACGTCTCTGGGCCTGGCGCCGAGCGCCATCCGGATACCAATCTCGTGGGTGCGTTGGATGACCGTGTACGACATCACGCCATAGATCCCGATGGTAGCGAGAATAAGCGCCAGGCCCGCGAAAATTCCCAGCAGCAGGGCATAGACGCGTGGCTGCGCCACCGATTTGCCAATGATCTCGTCCATAAACTTGATATTGGACACCGGTAAGTCCTTATCGAGAGCCGCCACTTCCCGCCGCACCACCCCTGCGAAGGATCTTGGATCAGACTGCGTTCGCGCGACCAGCGTTAGATTCAATCCCGGATTTTGCTGAAAGGGCAAATACACTTCAGGCTGTGAGGCGACCTGGAGCGATGTATGACTGACTGGTGACACCAGGCCGACCACTGTCATCCAGGGATTCTGAGAATCAGGTCTGCCCCGTTTGAAACGCTTCCCCAGAGGCTCTTCATTGGGCCAGAATTTCCTGGCGGCCGTTTCGTTAACAATGGCGGCCCCAGGCGCATTTCCATTGTCACTATCGGCAAAGGTTCGCCCCTTCCGTAGGGGTATTTCCATAGACTCAAAGTAATGTGGACTCACATTTCTAAGAAAGGCCCGCGGTCGTTCAGCTGCATTCAGCGGGGGTTGCCCTTCAATGGTTAAGCCGGCGTTGAACTCGTTGCCACTGAACGGAAGATTGTCGACAGTTCCTACCTTCTGGACACCGGGAATCTGAGCAATGCGTTGCACCAGTTGCTGCTGAAATATCCTTTGCCGTTCTTTATCGGCATACTTGTTTTCGGGCAATTGCATTTCAAGAGTAATTAAGTTCTCGGGATTGAAGCCGGGGTTGACGCTCTGCAACCGCAGAAAACTCTTGATCATCAACCCTGCCGCAATCAGCAGTACCAGCGCCAGCGCAACCTCCGTAATGACCAGCAAGCTACGCAGTCGATTCTGTTTTGAGCCGCCGGAATTCCCTCGCCCGCCCTCTTTCAGCGTCTCAGTCAAATCCAACCTGGACGCCTGTAGTGCGGGGGCCAAGCCAAAGACAAAAGAAGTAACCAGCGACAGGACCAGCGTGAACGCCAGCACTTTCCAATCGATTCCAATATTTTCGGGGATGGAAACATTGGCGGGGCTGAAAATCACCAGCTGCCGCAGAACCAACACAGCCAGCACTGACCCCAACAATCCTCCTGCAAGTCCTAACATCAATCCTTCAGTCAATAGTTGGCGAATAATGCGCAGACGAGTGGCGCCCATGGCGGTGCGAATGGCGACTTCCTTCTGACGCCCCGAGGCTTTGGCCAACAAGAGATTGGCAACGTTGGCGCAGGCAATTAACAAGACGCAGCCAACTGCGCCGAACAACACGATCAACGCCAGCCTGATGTCGCCGGTAATCTGTTGCCGCAACGGAACCACATCGACTTGCATGTCCGCATCTGCCGCCGCGTATTCTTTTTGCAAGCGACTAGCTACTACATTCATATCAGCCTGTGCGGCCGACGCGTTCACTCCCGGCTTTAGCCGGCCAATCATGAACAGGGTGCGTATATCACGCGCTGTCGCGTTCGCATCCGGGGTCATTGGCACCCACAGGTCCGCATTCGGCATGGCGTATTGCGAAGAGGCGACCGTAGCGGAAAAAGCGGGAGGAAATTTGAAACTTGCCGGCATGATCCCGACGACGGTGTAGCTATCGCCGTTCAGCGCGACGGTCTGTCCCACTATGTTCTCATTCGCGCCGAAGCTCCGCTGCCACAAGCTGTGGCTCAATATCAGCACCCGACTCGCTTGAGGCTGATCTTCGCCTGAAAGAAAGAGTCGTCCCCTGTGAGGCTTGATGCCGACCAGCGAAAGCAGGGAGGCAGTGACGCGCACGGCGATTACGCGTTCCGGTTGGTCGCCACCAGTGAGATTGAAGTTACTATCTGCAAAAGCCCCCAAATCCGCAAGCGACCTATTGTCAGTGCGCAGATCGGTGAAGTTGGGAACTGACGTAGGGATTTGACCAAAACCGCGCTTCACGCTCTTCTCCCAGACCATTACCAGCTGGTCTGGATTCTCATAGTTAATCGGATTGAGCAGAACGGCATTCACCACACTGAAGATGGCAGTGTTCGCGCCCACCCCCAGGGCCAACGCAAAAACTGCGATAGCGATAAACCCCGGATTCTTCCGCATGACCCTGAGGCCATAACGTATGTCTTGCCACAGCATTCTTCTCGCTCCTACTGAAGGCTCGTTTGGTGGTGGGTAAACGGCCCATCAATCCGCTTAGCATTAAACGAATTCACAGACACTATTCACTTAATTTGAACAAGGGTCAGATTGAGTGTCAACCATACCAATAAGGCTGGGATAGCCGCCGGTATGCTGAATAATTTTCATCCCGACGCGAGGTAACGTCGGCCCACGCTTTTATTGAACACACGCAGGATAGGATGAAGTGAGTGAATCGGCAAGGCTTGATGCCGAGAGACGCGCCTGACCGGACTGAGCAGTGGCAGGAACGGGGTATGACAGAAACACCCGCGTCTAACGGTGGGTCCTGTGTTTGGAACCCAATAACAAATCAGGGGAAGTGACTGCAAGTGCAGCCGCTTCCCCTGAAGAAATCTATTTAGTGAGGTGACCGTGACTTTCGACCATTTCCAGGCGCTTAATGGTCCAACATACCGTAGGTGAAGGTGGGAGACCGGAACCCTACTTAGTCAGCCAACATGATTCCTTTGCAATAGTCGGCCAGCATGATGCCCTTGCAATAGTCCGCCAGCATGATTCCTTTGCAAACGTCTGCCAGCATGATTCCTTTGAGTTCGGTTGATGTAGTCATTTGATTTCTCCCTGGAAGTCGAACGGTTTACTTTTTAGTAGTCGTCTCGATTAAGAAGTCTTTCGGTCAAGAAGCTTTCCCATCGAGTCGACCGTTATTTACTAAGCGTTTCGCTTCTCTACTTATCAACCTTCGTGCCATTCAAAAATTCGGGAATTATCGTAGCCGCAAGCTCTTTGAGGCTAGCAACTTACAGGAACAGACAGGCCGCGCGTGCGCACCAATCGATCTAGCCACTTAACTGCTTACTAGATATACACTGCGGCCCTGGCAGTCGCGCGATCCCATTGAAAAGAAGGAGCAGCGACCAATAAACCGCGTCTTTCACCCGAATGTGGTGGGCGTGTATACGTCAGTAACAGGTGGTTACGAAGTATCCACCTTGGGAACCAAGGAAACTTGCCAACCTTGGTTAAAGCCTTTGGAGGTCTGAGTTCTGATGGAGTGGAAGGAAAGTCAGGATTACCAGGTGACGATGAGAGTATCAACTGCTGCGGATCAAGGCTCTGCCCGAGGACCCGAAGGCGCAGAGTGCCAGAGCGGTTAGCAGCAAGAGGCCGGTGACAACAAACATGAAGGAAACGCTAATCTGAGTAAGCGCACCCGTGAGCATGTATGAAAGAGGGGTTAACCCGTATGCACTGAGCATCACCACGCTCATCACCCTGCCCCGCAATTGCGGGTCAGACTTTGATTGCAGCCAGCTTGCCATTAGCACCTGAGTGTAACCGGCGATGATTCCAATCAGAGCCATCAGCACGCAGGCCCAAATCACGTTCGGAACCAGGCCCAGCAATGTGAGTCCAAAGCCTAGTCCGGTGGTTAACCAAAGAATAGTTTTCCCGAAACTATATTTCGCATGGGTTACGCCAACGACTAACGTGCCGATTAACAAGCCGCCACCGAGCGAGGAAAGCATTACTCCGAAGGCCGCTGCGCCGCCGGCAAATTTGACGTTGGCCAGGGATGCCAGGCCCACGGTAAAAGGACCAGCAAAAGCGAATTCCACAACCGCAGTGATTGTGAGTAGCGCGCGCAGCGTCGGTTCATAAAAGGTATAGCGCAGGCCTTCGCCGATGGAACTCAGGAGTTGAGTTCTACGGGCGTTTGTTTTGGCCAGAATTTGTTCGGGCGCAGTATTGGAAGTAGGCCGGCTCTTCATTAGCAGTAGACAGAGAGCCACAAAAACAAAACTTCCGGTATCGAAAGCGAAGGCTCCCCCGGTTCCGACGACTGCAATAACTACCCCCGCCAAGGATGGCCCGAGAAACATAGCCAGTAGGGAACTGGTACTGAGCAAAGAGTTGCCGGCAACTAGATTCTCTTTAGGAATGATTCCGGGAATGAAAGCTTTTAGCGCGGGGGTAAAAAAAGCATCCGCCATTCCGAAGACGGCGACGATAATAAATAGATGCCAAAGCCGAATCTTATCAAGGAAGACCAGGGCGGTAAGAATGGCACAAACGATGGCCCGCAGCGCGCTGGAAGCGATCATCATTTTTCGCTGCGAAACCATGTCACTGATTGCGCCGCCGACAAGTTGAAATGCCACTCGCACCAGCGTGGCGGTTAACAAGATGCTTCCCAACGCCAGACTGGAACCGCTCAAGTGCAGTACCAACCAGGGTAGAGCGACGAGATAAAACTGGTCACCGAGAATCGAAACGCTTTGACCCAGCCAAAGCAAACGGAAATCTCGCCTCGCCAACATTTGCCATGCGGTAAAGCCGCGTGCATAGCTGCCAAGCGAGCGTCTTACTGGAGTGTCTATCGCCATCGAAGGACCTTAAAAGTAATTCAGCAGAATTCCTCGCCTAAAATATAGCCGGCTCAGCGCAACCCCTAACGGTTCGGATCTACCGACAACCCGCTCCGAGGTTCCGCGACCGGTGCCTACGCAGATTAACTGATTCCCCGTAATGCTGCGCTGAATGTCGCTAGCTCTTCAATTCTTTCTGAGATGTCTGGATAGTTTGAATACAGGATAACTCGCCGCCAGCAGGAGCAAGGCATACACGCTATTTCGGGTGTCACTCGCAACGGCTCCAACCAAAAACGCAACCGAACCCAGTAAAGCACAGGCCGTGGTCCACGGGTGGCCCCAGGCACGATAGGGCCGGTCTGCGTCAGGCTCGCGACGACGTAACACAAACACCGAAATGAAGGACAGCGTGTAATTGGCCACAAAGAAGAAAGCCAGTACCGTAATCACTTGCTCGAAAGTCTGACCGAAGACAATGAAGACCACGGCCACCAGAGCACTACTGAACAACGCTACGCCAGGTGTGCCACCCTGGTTAACCTGGGCGGCTTGCTTCGCAAAGAGGCCATCGCGGCTCATTGCAAATAGTACTCGCGTAGACATCAGGTGATAGGCGTTGATGGCGCTGAGCATCGAGAGAATGGCCAGCACTCGGAAGATGGTGCCGCCGTGAGGGCCAAACATTACTCGGGCTGCGGCACCGGCAGCATAATCCTGGCCCGCCATATTTGAAATGCCCAGAACGTAGAGCAACGCGAGATTAACTAGCAGGTAAATTGCGATGATGGCCAGAACTCCACCAAACATTGATCGAGGGATGTCGCGGCCCGGATTGGTAACTTCTTCTGAAAAGTAGACCACCGCGTTCCAGCCGTCATAGGTGTAGATGACGGATTGAAGCGATAGCACCAGCGCCGCCATCAGGGCCATACCCGCCGGTATCACCGGGGCAGTAGCATTCGGGGAGGCGCTGCTTCCTCCGAGCAGGAACGCCGCCGCAATGAGCACCAGGAAGGCCAATGCCTTAAACACACTGGTGATGTTTTGCGAGGTGCTTCCCCAAATTATCCCTCGCCATTGCAACACCGCGAAGACAATTGCCACTGCAGCGGCAACAGCCACCGCCTGTCGTTTTCCGTTAAGCGCCGGAACCAGCCCACCTGCAAACTGGCCAATCAGGAGTGAAACTCCCGCAGCCGATCCGCACGTCGAAATCCAATCGCTCCACCCGACTAAGAAGCCCGCGTACTCTCCCAACGCATGGCGCGCGAACACGTATTGTCCGCCCGATTTGGGAATCATCGCGCCGAGTTCGGCCAAAGAGAAGGCACCCAACAAGGCATAAAGCCCGCCAAGAACCCACACTCCCAGGAACAGCGCAGGATGTGGCAACTGTAAAGCGATTGCACCAGGGCGGGAAAAAATTCCCCCGCCAATCGTGTTCCCGATGATGACTGCGAGTCCAAAGCCGACGCCGAGTACCCGCAAGAGTCGGCCCCGCTTTCCTGCTGATGAATTGGTATGCAGCGGTCTTTCCAGGTGTTTACTCCATAGAAGTTGAAGGATCGCAAATGACGAGGAGAAGCGATGCCACTGGTCCAGCCCACTTCGAAACCCATCGAGCCCTTGCACGGATTCCCGGTTTCACTCTTCCGGAGGTGGTCGTGTCATCTACGCGGCGCCACAGCTAATTCCTACGACTTAACGCCCGCTTTTAGATCGGCATGCAGCAAACGGTGAAATAAGTGCTCACCGGCTTCCCGCCGAACGGACAATCGCCCGGCATGGTATGCGCGTGAGTTTAGCCCTCGCTGAACTGACTTGCAGATGGCGACATCTTCGTCCTGAATCCGCTGGCCCACTTCGATGCTCGCCAGGTTGCGTTCACGCGCCGCCGGCGAAACATCTGAAAAATAGAAATCGAAAACTACCTCCGTCTTATCGACCCCACGAGGTATCACCAAATTCGTATCCATCACACCGGCGTACCAGTTGATCATGAAGTTTGGATAAATCCAGTAATAAAGAGCTCGGTCGCCCTGGCGAACTGCACCCGTCTGGGCTTCCGATCCTTCGCTAACCAGGGGACTCGATTGCAAACAGAAGTGCTCGCCGTTCTGAATTGTGTACTGTCGGTAATCGAGGACGCTGTCGAGTCCCTGGTGCAGGTGCGGCACATGGTAACCGCCATCCAGATAGTTATCGACGAATACTTTCCAGTTGCACTCAAATGAATAATGGCGACGCTCCAACCAGTGGAGGCCTGCCAAATTAAGCGGGCGGGTTTGCTCAATCATTTCGGTGCCGAGAAACTCTTCCAACGGGTCATCGCCCTCGACCCGGACGAACAGCCATTGCTCCCAGACAGCTATCTCGATCGGCACTAGACTGTTGGCCGAGCGATCGAAGTCACACACTCCGGCGAAGTCAGGCGTGCTCTTCAGTTCACCCGCCAGCGAATAGGTCCAGCCATGATAAGGACAGCGAAGCTGTTTAACTTCGCCCTGCGGCTCAGTCATTATCTCGGCGGCGTGATGACGACAAACGTTGAAGAATCCGCGCAGGCGATCATCATCGCCGCGGACCACGACAATGGGTTCACCCGCAATCTCGCCGGTGACGTACTGCCCTGGTTTGCTCACCTGATCCAGCCGGCCAGCCATCTGCCACGAACGCGTGAAGGCCGAGCGCATTTCGAGTTGATAAAGGGCTTCGTCGGTATACCACTGCGCAGGGATGGTCGAGGCTTCTGCGAGCGGCAGACTTGGCTCGTAGCTATCGATGATTTCTTTTAGTGAAGGGGTCACAATACACTTCTGGTCTGGGGCTTCGCCGCGTTGCTGTCAGAACCGCCTACGTGAGCGGGCGGATCCACACGATTACGCGACTGTGTGGAAACATTGTAGGGTGGCACTCCGTGGCCAC
>JANNJZ010000558.1:0-14467 GCA_031396065.1 Pyrinomonadaceae bacterium
TCCACGCATTCGTTTCTGTTCTCCTGGTTGCGAGGTTCGACTACTCGCCACTATTACGTTGAAACATGTAGCCAGGTTACTTTTTCAGCAGCCTGCTAGATCTCAGGATGAACAGGGAGTATGAAGCCGGGGACCTGCTGCGGGGTGTTCGGGTGCTTCACCCGAGGGAATATGAGCGTGAGATCGGGCAGCGAGAGACGGGCATCGGGTTACCCGCTTTCATTCCAAGGAGGGCGGAACAATGAACGGGAGATTGAGACCAACGAAAAGTCCCGGTGCGCGTGCGATCGCAAGTCTCAGAGACTATTTTGGATTTGAAGAGCACCCGACTTGGATCAGGATGCCACGTTCAGAAGAGACCGAGCACGTCATGTTGTTGGGCGATCCAGGAACCGGCAAGAGTCAAACAATTCACCACTTCCTGTTGCAGATCGCGGCGCGCCGACCGGCAGAAGCGGTCGTGATCTATGACCCAGCGTGTGAGTTTATCAAGCGCCACTACAATCCAAATCGCGGTGACATCATCCTCAATCCGCTCGACACCAGATCACCGTACTGGTCCCCTGCAGGCGAGATTCGTGTGCCGACCGACAAGAAGCTACTGGCTGAAAGTTTCTTGCCGGGTAAATCCGATGCAAACCAAGCCTCGACTTCGGCGTTCTTTTTGAAAGCGTCGCGGGCCATCTTCGGACGGATGCTTGAGTTCAAACCGACGCCGGCGCAGATGGTCGCTTGGCTGAGAAGCGCGGAAGCCATTGACATGATCGTTGATGGAACCGAGCACGCGCACCTCATTCCGAAGAATGCGCACGGGCAGCGTGCCGGTGTCTTGGGCGTGCTCTCAGATCTCGGAGAAACGTTGCGATTACTCCCCGAGCAGGACGACTGTGAGGCAGAACTCAGCCTTTCTGAATGGGCGCGGCTTCGCCGAGGCTGGATCTTCATTACCTCGACAATGGATACGCGAGAAGCTTTGCGCCCACTACAGGCGGTGTTCATCAACGTCTTGATGAAGCGCTTAATGTCGGTCTCATCTGAATGGGGCCAGGCCCATCCGTGTTGGGTGATCGTGGATGAGGTTCATTCGCTGCACCGGCTCCCTGCGCTCTACGAAACCGAGACCGAGGGACGCAAGTACGGACTCAAACTCATTCAGGGAACTCAGGGTAAAACGCAGTATGAAGAGTATTACGACCGACTGGCGAAAGCGATGCTAGCTGCGCCTAAGCTGAAGCTCTTTTTCCGTTGTGGTGAATCTGAATCGGCCCGTTGGATCAGCGACACGATAGGAGAATACGAAGTCGAGAAACCGAAAATCGGCACGACTGCCAGCGTCGAAGATAAGGGCCGTGATGCGGTCAACTACTCGACAGTCACGGAGCACAAACAGGCCTTCAGCAAGGAAGAGATCATGTCTTTGCCCGACCTCCATGGCTATTGGAAATACGCCGACGTGGTAGTGCCATTTCGCCTTCCGCTGGCCCCAGTAAAGATCGTGGCGCGAGGGTACATTCCGCGTGAAATGACGCCGAGCGAAATTCACATTCCCACGCTTCCCCACGATGTAAAGAAGAAGTCGGCTCGTGCACCAAAGAGAGGAGAGCAGGACACCAAACGCCACGAGCATTTGATCGCTGAAACTGAGAAGCAGCTCGGCGGTGCCTTGGCCGCAAACATGAGTGAAGCTGCGCATCCCGGCAGCATGGCGCCTGAAGATGAAAAGGCAATAACGCCCGAAACTGAGCAGGCGGTGCTGGAGATCGGCGTCGATCCAGAACTGGAAGCCGCCCAGATTGAAATGTGAAAGCTCGTCGCGAGCGATGAAAGATTCTGACTACAACAACCCAACCATCAAGACTTAGCCGCCATGATGACCATGAGCAAGTCCCTGGGTGCAGGGCAGGCCAAAGATTACTATCAAGCTGAATACACTAATACACAGGAGAGCTACTACACCGAAGACGAGAACGTTAAGGGCGAGTGGTTCGGCAAACAAGCCGACGCTTGGAAACTCGAAGGTGAAGTAAGGCAGGAGCCTTTCGAGCGTCTCTGTGAAGGTCAGGACCCGCGCACGGGCTTGCAGCTTGTCAAACACGTCGCGTCGAAAACGTACGAAAACGCTTACGGCGAAATGGTTGAGTCCAGCGAGCATCGTGCGGGTTGGGATGCGACCTTCTCAGCGCCCAAGAGTGTCTCCCTGGCAACATTGGTGGGCGGTGATGAGCGGATCATGGAAGCCCATGACCGGAGCGTGAATGCGGCTCTTCGGGAGTTGGAGAAATACGCCCAGGCGCGCATCGGAGGCAACAATCCGGCAGAGACTACGGGCAAGATAATCGCCGCCAAGTTCAAGCACGACGCGGCGCGTCCTGATCGCGCCACCGGCTACGCCGCGCCCCAACTTCACACGCATGTAGTTATCTTCAATCTGACGCAAACTGAAGACGACCGTATCAAGCCGATCCAACCACTCGAGTTATTCCGGAGCCAGCAGTACGCGACGGCGATTTATCGCACGGTCTTGGCTGCGGAACTGCAAAAGCTTGGCTACGAAATAACGGTGGATGCGCGCACCGGCGCACCGGAGATTAATGGGTTCACTAAGGAGTATCTGGCGGTCAGCAGTCCACGCCGCCAGGAAATCGATCAAGAAGCCGCCGAGATGAAAGAGCGTCTGGCCAAGCTGGGCATCAACGTCGCGGATGGCGCAGGCTTGCGCCAGGCGGCCGCGAAGACAGACCGCATGAGTAAACAATATGACCGACAAGATATGCGCTCGCGCCACTTGGAGATGGACGCCCGCTTCGGCGAGCAAGCGGCGCGCATTGCGCAATCCGCACAGGAGCGCGGGTCTCTTATCCTCGATGACGACGAGATTAAATCTCGCGCGCAAGCAGCCGTGACGTTCGCGAGAATGAACGCTGGGGAGCGAGAGGCGGTGGTAGACAAGCGCCGTGTGATAGTGGACGCGCTCAGAAGAAATATGAGCTTCACAACCTACGACGCGGTGATTAAGGAGCTGAATGAAAGAATTGAGAGTGGTGAGTTCATCCGGTTGATGAGGAACGGCAGCATGGAAGAGCTGACGACCTCGCAGACCGTGGCGATGGAGCGGAGCAACCTCGAACGAGTGGTTGCCGGAAGAGGAACGCAGGAGCCGATTCTTGAGCCAGAAAGAGGTGGTCGAATAGTCCAAGAGATCACAGCGAGGCAGGGTATCACACTCAATGACAGTCAACGTGAGGCGGTAGCGACGCTCCTTGAAAGTCGCGACCGCATCGTAGGCTTGCAGGGTCGCGCCGGTACAGGTAAGACCACAGCGCTTGCTGTCCTTAGAGAAGCAGCTGAGCGACAGGGCTATGAGATAGAGGGGTTCGCACCGACAGGAGCAGCAGCGGACTTATTGGCTGAGAGTGGGATAAAGACGTCGACCTTGCAGAAGTTTGTGGCAAGCACCCAGATGGAGTCCGATATTGGAAAGAAGATTCTCTACGTGATGGACGAATCCTCGCTGTCGGACACTCGAAATATGTTTCTCTTTTTCAAGAAAGCGGGTCCAGTGGCGCGCCTATTGTTAGTGGGTGATACGGCACAGCACCAGGCCGTCGAAGCGGGCGTTCCGTTTGAGCAGTTCGTCAAAGCCGGGATGCAGACTGCCACGTTGGATGAGATTGTGCGGCAGAAATCTGACTTAAAGATTCCAGTCGAACAACTCTCAAAGAAAGAGGTACTGGCAGCCGTGAGTACCCTCTTCGAGCAAGGACGGATCACGGAGATCGCTGACGACGAAGACCGCTTGACCGCCATTGCTAAAGACTTCATGAGTAATCCAAAACGGACGTTGGTAATCTCGCCCGCCAACGAAGAACGTGTGGCTATTAATTCGATCATCCATCGGCAGCTTCAAGAACAAGGCGTTGTGAACCAGGACGATCACGAACTGAAGGTGCTCGCGAATCGTCAGGACATGACCGGAGCCGAACGCACCTTTGCTCTGGCTTATGTGCCGGGTGAAGACATCGTTCGCTACAACAAGACCAGCAAGCTGTACGGGATTAAGCCGGGTGACTACGGACAAGTGCTAAACGCCAATCACAGCGACAACACGATCACGGTTCGACTTAAGAGCGGGCGCGAGATTACTTACAACCCGGAAAGACTCTCAGGCGTCGCCGTCTACAAAGAGGCCAAGCGGCAGTTTGCCGAGGGAGATAGAATCCAGTTTCGCGCGCCCTTTGCAGAAGCGAAGGTAAAGAACAGTGAGTTGGGCACGATCACTGAAATCGCCGACAGCAAGTTGACCGTGACGTTGGCAGGAAAGCGCGTCGTCACTTTCGATCCAGAGAAGTTTCCGCATCTGGATCACGGCTACGCAGTGACGAGCTATTCGGCGCAGGGCAAGACGATGGATCGAGTCTTAGTCAACGCCGAAACGACGGAAACCGATCTCCTTCTTAATCAGCGGATGGCTTACGTTGCGATTTCGCGCGCCAGATTTGACGCGCGCGTTTACACCGACTCCGCAGCGGATCTCGGCGGCGCATTGAACAGGCCGAAGGATAAGGAGATGGCGCTCGAAGCTTTGAAGGAATCGCAGACAGGTACTCCGGCATTCGACAAGCCGGGCAGTATCGCGCGCTCGAAGCCGCTTGAACTAAAGCAAGGGGCCAGGGACTCCTGCTCGATCGCGCGGCTCAAAGGTAGCGCGATCGTAGCCGAGTCCAACGTCGCGGTTGCGGAAAAGCGGTTGGAAGATTTCGAGAGGTCGAAACACTTCGCCAATTTCGAGATCAACGGCGAGCAATGGTCGCTCGTTAGCGTGGACCGGCAGCAGCGAACCAAAGAGCGCGAGATCGACTTTAACAAACGGACGGTCTCTGCCTACCGAATGAGGTTATATGGCGTCATACACAACCCGATCAAACTCTATAACATTCTCGACTACAAAGAGAGAGCCGCAAAAGCGAAAGTGCGCATCAAGCAGTCGCGCGAAGAGATCAAACAGCTCCAGCCTATTCGCGAAAGGGTCACTGACTTCATCGAAGAGCGCCGGAAAGTGCTGCGAGAGAATGTCGAGCAGGGGAGGCAACTGTCCCGGACGCTCAATAGTGCGTTAACCGTGGAGGTCGATCTGCACGTCAAGGAAGAGCAAGGAACTCCGCAACCAGAGTTCAATGCAGAGGAATTAGATCAGTTGGAAGCGAACGCCACTAAGCTCCGTGATCCCAAGACGCTCAAGGCGGCGCAGAGTTACCTAGTACAGCACTACGGTGACACGCGGGATGGATTGGAGAAGATAGCAGCGCGCGCGGATAGCGTGGAGGAATCGGCGAAAGCATCATTGCGCAGCGCAGACGAGCGCATACGCAGCTTTGTAGAAAACCGGGAGTCCTTCCCCGTCTTATTCAAAGGGGCCGATGGCAGCGACAAAACGGCTACACTGAATGAGCTTGCGCCAAACACTTTTGGAGAGAAGGTGGCCAGCTACTTCTCGGTTAGCCAGCGGTTAGAGATCGCTGCCGTGGAAGAAGCGCTGGACCAGCATCACACGGACTTGCGCCAAGAGCGCGACACGCTCCAGCAATTTGCCCAAGGCGCCAGTGAGATCACCGAGACTTACCGAGAGAACCTTCGGACGTTGAACGCTGCCATATCGCAACCGCAGTTTGCCAGCCACGAACTTACCGCAGTTGACAGCTTCGCCGCCCAACAAACAATCACCGGCCTTGGGGCGCAGTTCCAAGAGGTGATGGTTTCGGCCACGCGCGTTGATGGTATTGCAGGTGTCAGTAATCCCGCACAGCGGGCCGCGCAAGGGATTGATCCGGCGATGGCCCATCAGCAGTCAACAGCAGGTGACCAGCTGGAACAGGCCCGGCAAACGCTCGATAACGTTTCGGCTGAATCTGTCGCCGCCAATGAGACAGGCATGGGCGCTGGGCTTGCCGCCGATACCGAGGCGGCAGGCTCAGAAGCATTGGCTGCACTGCTGTAGCGTAGTCTGGACCCCGAGCGGGGACCGTCGGACCCAAAGTGATTTCTGCCTGGCCTTGGAGCTTTCATCCGGATGACTACGCCTTACGAATGTTCCGCTTAATGGAAAGCGTCGAACTCATATTAGCGGATTTCAGTACTGCAGAATTCGATTCATGCAGAATTCGATTCATGTCAGAATTCGATTCATTGACAAGCGGAAATCTTTGTCATAGATTGTGCCGCACCCTGGGTGGGCCAACGCGGTTGGTAAGACCCCCATTCAGGCCGACGATTCGATTCGCAAAAGTACTCTAACGTTCCGCAACTCCTCTCGACCTTGCGATTTGGCGGGCTCTCACGACCAATTACATCATTGAAGTGGAAAGTTTTTGTGGGGGTTGCGCGTTTACGCAAGCTCAGAACATGATACGTAGTGAGCGAGATATGGAAATAAGTTCTTCTTCAGGATTAGGAGGCATCACTCATGGATCCCAGCTTTGACAAGTTTCAGCCAGAACGTCTAACGGTTAAGGAATTCGATCATTGGCTTGTCACCGTTCGAACAAAGCAGGTTACTTTAGGAGCGGTAGTTTTGCTTCTCAAGCGTATTGAACCATCGTTGTCAGGATTGAGCCCCTCTGAAGCATCCGAGCTTCCACAGGTGGCAAAGTGGTTTGAAGACTCTGCGTCACGTCTCTTTGGCGCTGAGAAATTTAACTACATCGCAGCGATGATGAAAGACCCCGTCGTGCATTTTCACGCACTACCCCGGTACTCTCAGGAAAAGACATTCGGCGGTAAGAGCTGGACGGATAAGTTTTGGCCAAAGGTGGCCACTCTCGAAGATGTAGCCACCACTGACGAAGAGTTAGACGCCTTGGTGGACGCATATCGTGAAGAGAAGCCGTAACCAGCGAGGAGTCGTCGGCATAGTGCTTGCGGGCGGAGTAGGTACTCGGCTCTTCGGGCCGACGGGCGGATCAAAAGCACTATATAGTTTGAATGGTCATCCGCTAATTGATTATTCGCTATCCGCCTTAAGGCACGCTGGCATAAATGAAATCGCCGTCGTGGTGAGGCAGGGTGATAACGAGCTTCGAGCGCAATACCCGGATTGCGTGCAAATAGAGGAGACAGGTATTGGAACGTTGCCTGCGGTCCTTGCAGCGGCGACGTATGCAATAGAAAGGCGGGCGGACGCGATCATCTCCAGTTGTGATCTTGTGTGCCCACTATCGTCTGCCAGTGCTCTAGTTAACAGTTCCTCAGAAAACCCAGACTGGGTCGCTAGTTTTGGGGTCACCACGATTGCAAACGACCAAAGTCCCATCTGGGTCCATTCAGACGCATCCGGCCGAATTGTGAACTATGGAAAAGGAATTGAACGGTCAGAACAAGCCTTTGCCAGCATTAGATTCGCTACCCTCGGTTTTCTGGAACTTATGAAAGCTACATCAAACACTCTAACCCAGGGAATTGACACAGACACCAAGTTGATGCGGCATCTAATTGTCAGTGGTCAAGTGATTTCAGGTGCTGTCGATATAGGTCCGGCTCTAGACGTTGATGACGAAGTGGATGCGAAGATCGCCGAACAAATCTCTCGCTCCTTCTGGAACACATGACACAACGGAATCATTGGGACCGGCTTCCAGGTAAACTATCGAAAAGTGAGACGCAGATCCCTTAATCCAACTCAAGTCAAAGTGAGAAGCAAGGATGACGAATCGTACTGGTGTCCTAATCGTGGGGCTGGCGGGAATGACAGCGTCAACTACTGCCTTCGGGTTGGTTGCCATCGCGAGCGGCCTAGTCCCGCCAGTGTTTGGCGTGACAAGTGGTTCTGATTTCGGCGAACGTCCTCTGTCGAATCTTGAGGGCTGGGCCGTTGGAGGATGGGATCACGATCTTCGGCCGCTTTCTGACGTCGTGCGGGACTATCGTCTGCTCCCCTCAGACCTTGTTGCTAAAGTGACTGAGAGTCTTACCTCTATTTCGGCGCACCCAGCGGTTACCGGCCCTCTGGATGCGAAACCGCGTGAAGGGGTTGAACCCTGTGGTGTGGTGGCGTCCCTAAATGAAGGTGCCCTGAGGGTACAGGATGACATTGACCAATTTCGAAACCGTCAAAACTGCGATCAGGTGATTGTTGTGTACCTGGGATCGCCGCCGAGGTTCGCCGAGCTAAATCTAGGTCAAGATCCTTCGAGCTACGAACATGACTTCGCTGGGATCCATTGTTACCTATTAGGAGCAATTAAGGCGGGAGCACATTTCGTTGACTTCACTCCCACCGACGCGCTTGAGCATAACGTCTTTCTAGAAATGGCAAGGCAGGGTGGCGTTCAATTGGCTGGCCGTGACGGGAGTACTGGCCAAACGATGCTAAAACTGCACATTGGTGAACTCCTTAGACGGCGATCTTTGCGGCTCCGCGCTTGGTACAGTACGAACATTTTGGGGAATAACGATGGTCGAGTACTTAGCATGCCAGAACATCGGGTCGTAAAGATTCATGATAAGACCGCTGGGCTGGCCCAAGTTCTAGGGTATGACGACTTTGATCATGTTGTAGACATTTCCTTCGTCTCCTTCCACGGCGACGCAAAGGAATCGTGGGATGTGGTTGAATGCGAAGGATGGCTTGGGTCGCCGCTCTCGCTTCGAATGAACTGGCGGGGATGCGATTCGCTTCTAGCCGCGCCAATGGTTCTTGATATTTGTCGACTCATTGATCAAGGTTCGCGCTGTGGTCGGGTGGGCTTGCAGAAAGGCCTTGGCTTTTTCTTCAAGAATCCGATCGGATGTTCAGATATTCGCCCGTCTGTTTTATATGAACGACTTTTAGAGTGGGTCGATTCCAATCTTGCAAAACATTAATTTGAATCAAATCTACGATGTGTACTGGAACTGGGCTTGGGGCCAGCTTGGAATTGGTATCGTCGTGACCGCTCTTCTTGCATTCTTTCAATACGTGCGCCGAGGGAAAGATGGGTGGCGCTGGCCCGAGGAACCACTCCGTTCAGGCGTCGTGCTATTCCTCGCCCTCGTCTTTACTTACCCCATAGCCGGATTATTAGGGAGAACTGCAGAATCGCCTCACCCGTGGAGGATCTACTTTTCGCTATGTGGGCTAGCGGCGCTCATGTTCATAATTCATCGTGCGGTATTGGCATATCACACTAGGGCTACCGACAATGCAAGACAATCTCTGGCTCGTTGGCAAGCGGCAACAGATATTGAGATTGTGTTTGACCGCCCTTCAGATCCTCGATTCATTAAGGCTCTTACTCAAGATCTTAAACAGAGCAATTCTGCACGTGTTGTTACTGTTGGGCATTCACCCTTAGATGAATGGACTCCTCTGTGGGAGACTCTCTCGCGCTTCGGCGCATCTGGAGGAAAGATTCAAATCATCTCGGATGTACCTCTACGCAGAGGCGCAGGAATAGTGGATTACTGGCGGATACCAGAGGTCGTCGCGGGTCTTATGCAGGGAACCTTTGCCATTGACTGCAATGGCCCATTCTATTTCGGTATTGCCTCCGTTCATGAGGACCTTATGGTCGCACGATTCGACGGGCGGTCTTCTGGTGGGAATAGCTTGGCGTCCGGCGTGTACCTTCTGATTAACCAGCTGTCCCGCCTGGTTGAAGGAGGACTAAATCATGCCGTAATGATTAGAGCCGCAGCGTCGCCGGCTGAATATAAGGAGATGATCCTCCCTCTTGAGAGTCGAGCTAGACGGATCGATCGGCTCCCAAAACGAATTTTTGTCGTTTTCAAATCGGAAGCGGTCGTGCATGCCATCGCAGAGCAGCGCTACGGAGTCGGAAGCACACACATTGAGCATTATGTAGAAGAGCACAAGGAACGGGCTAGCAAGTTCTATGAGGCCTTGGGTCGCGGAATGGTTTGTCGTGAGATATATAATAAGTCAGAACTCATTGCTTACGTGAGAGGACGCAAACATGGCCGACGGGTCACTCTTACACGTCCACAAATGGAAGAGACTCTTATGCGATGGAGTGCTGTTGTTGGGTCGCAGAAGAATTACATGGTTGGTTTGACTGACACTCCGTTGCCATTCAAGTATGAACTTGTCGATGGAACCCACTTTGTTATGCACGAGGCTATCGGACAGAATGACGAGGGTCGGATGAATGCATTTTGTGTGACTGGGACAGAGTTTTGTAAGAAGCCATTAAATGATTTTGAAATCATCTGGAATAGCATCCCTAAGGCGTCAAGAAAGCCTAGTAACGTGGCTAAATGGATTGAGACCGACCTTCGTAAGGAGCTTAATGCCCTTTAGGCTTTTGACTGATGAGAACTGCATTGAGTATGTCCGCGAATCCATCTGAAACTTGTTCGAGACTTTGACCGCGCTGCCGACTGTTGTGGGTGATGCCTTTAGGCTGAGACCAAAGAATTTAGCAAATCACTCATGGACTTCCAAAACGCCCCAGCTACGGCATTTCCAAGACTCCTAAAGTTGGCGGTTGGGCAGACGTTGGTGCACAGTGTCTCTTTTGAAAGTTATTTGCTGTTATGCGAATTCGTCCAGCAGGTTCTTTTCACGAGACAGCGAGCAATCAAGCTCATCACATCTATTGCGCCCTCAAACCAAGATGGAATTGCCCGGTTGATTGAAAGGCTAAGAATTGGCGACTGCAACTTGGATCATCACGGGGCAGTATTCGGACTCTACATCTTAGGTGCTTATAGAGAGGCGTCAGAACTTGTGGAAGAGACCTTTCAGACCAGAAACGGCTCGCTGCGTGACGAGATCAATGAAATAACGAGTCGGCCGCACATTAGCGCTGCCAAGGACCTATTGGACGAGACCTTGGAAGACTATTTCGCTAAGGGTGAGACCAAAGGAACGGTTTCAACGAGAATCAAGAGGCCCGGTAGTCTTTTCGCCAAGCTTATATCGACTGGAGCACTTGATTTAGGCCGCATCATCGAAATAGATAGGCATGATTTATCCGAGAACCTTATGCCCTATGACTTAGTCGGAGCTGAAATAACTGTCAATACCAGTAGTATGGAATTATTTGGCGAGTTTACCGAGGCACTTGTTGCGCAATTTGCTTCTAGGGACATGCCACTGACCAATCAAAACGTCTACTCGTCCGATTGGATGGGTCGCAAGTCGTTTGAAGGAAAGATAAGTATCGACGGCAACGGCGTACCATTTCAACTGCATGTCTGGGATCAGAAGGCGCGAAGATATGAATGGTTGAGCTATGGCAACTACAAGATGAATAAACTCTTTTATCCACTCATCATGAACTGGGAACGATACCTTGACAGCGATCTCGGGAATCTGGAATATGCTGCGTTAGCAGTCTCCAATTTAAGTCATCGTGTGGATAATTCAGATCTTGTAAGGACATCGCAGCTCTAATTCCGCTTGTAGCTTCGTGCTTGGGCTACGCGAATTGGATCATGAAATCTACCCATCCGACGAATCACTATCATTGGGCTCACGTTGCCAGTCAAAAAGAGTTTGGTTCTGCGCTCGCTTAGCCCGATGAAGGTGGGCCTGCAAGCTACTACGGGTGAGGCCCAATCGTTTCCTCGGTGAACACCCAAAACCGGCCATACATGAACACCTCAAAACCGGCCAATGAGAAGTAGTCGCCCGGGACGTTGACGTCGCCGCGAGGCATAGTAGCCTGCGGCGCCATGAGCAACGTATTGAGCGACGATAAACGACAACAAATATTAGCCTTAGGACGACTGGGCTGGTCCCTGCGCCGGATCGAGCAAGCCACCGGTGTGCGCCGCGAAACAGCCAGTGCTTATCTAAAGGACGCCGGGATCAATGTGCGACGGCCGGGTGGCTGGGGACGCAGGGCAAAACCGGCCATACAAGTGACCACCGACTCTGCCCCAGCAAAACGGGACAATTCGGCGCCTAAGACCCACGAAGTTTCAAAACCGGCCATAGAGGTGACCACCGACCCTGGTTCCGCCAAAGAGTCAGCTAACCCCGCCAAAACGCCCACGCTAAGTCACTGCGAGCCTTATCGCGACTTTATCGAATCAGGATTACAGCGTGGGCGCAATGCGATGGCCATCTGGCAGGACCTGGTCAGTGAGCAGGGCTTTGCGCACAGCTATCAAAGCGTCCGGCGCTTCGTTAACAAACTGCAGCCGAGCGTGGTGAAAGAAGCGCGGGCCGTGATCATTACCGAGCCCGGCGAAGAAGCACAGGTGGATTACGGCACCGGTCCGATGGTGCGCGATCCCCAAACCGGCAAGTATCGCCGCACGCGCTTGTTTGTGATGACGCTGGGCAACAGTCGCAAGGCGGTGCGGCTCCTGACCTTCCGGTCCAGCACTCGCATTTGGGCCGAACTCCATGAGAAAGCCTTTCGCCGGCTGGGTGGCAGCGTGCGGATCGTCGTCCTCGATAACCTGCGAGAAGGAGTGCTCACCCCGGATATCTACGAGCCGACGCTCAATCCGCTCTATCGCGATCTGTTAGCCCACTATGGCGCTGTGGCCATGCCCTGCCGGGTGCGAGATCCAGATCGTAAAGGCAAGGTGGAAGCCGGCGTGGGCCATGCCCAGAAAACACCGCTCAAAGGACAACGCTTTGAGTCGTTGGCGGAAGCCCAGGCTTATCTCGATCGCTGGGAGACGAACTGGGCCGACACTCGCATTCACGGCACCACTAAACGACAAGTGGCGGCGATGTTTGCTGAAGAGAAGCCACACTTGTTGCCGCTGCCGTTTGAGCCTTTCCGCTTTTATCAATACGGCCCGCGCGTCGTGCATCTGGATGGTTGTGTCGAAGTCGAAGCCGCCTACTACAGTGCGCCGCCCGGCTGGATCGGTCGGCGCGTGCAGGTGCAATGGGATGGTCTGAACGTGCGTCTGCTCGATCCCCATTCTGGTCAATTACTACGCGAACATCTGCGCCAGAAACGCGGCTGGCATCGCATCCAGGAAGCTGATCGTTCGCCCCGCACCCCACTTTCCACCCGGCAGCTGCTGGAGCGCGCCAGTCGGGCCGGAACCCAGATCGGCAATCTTTGTCAGGCCATTCATCAACGGCAGGGACAAGTTGGCGTGCGCCGGATTCTCGGCGTGCTGGCGCTAGCTAAGAAGTTTGGGCCAGTCAGGGTCGAGCAAGCCTGTGCGGCCGCCCTGGAGTTGGGCGTGCGTGAGTATCACTTTGTGCGCCGCTATCTGGAGCGCCAGCCGCCACTGCCACTCACCCTCCAGCAAGTCGATCCCCTGATCCGCGAACTGGTGCAATACCGCGACATTATTCAGCAAAGAATAAAGGAGTCTGAAGCCCATGAATCTGATTGAGTTGAATCAAGCTTTACGGCAATTGCGGCTCGGGGGCATGGCCGCCGTCCTGGAAACCCGCTTACGTCAGGCCCAGGCCGAAGCCCTGGCCCCCATTGATCTTATTTCCTGTCTGGTCACTGATGAACTTACCCGTCGTGGTGACCGGCTCCTCGAACGGCGTCGTAAACAGGCCGGCTTTCGCGACCCCCACAAGACCCTCGACAACTTCGACTTCAACTTCAACAAGAAGATGAATCGCAGTCTGATCTTCGATCTGGCCACTGCTAACTTCATCGGCCGCCGCGAAGACGCCTTGTTTTTAGGTCCACCAGGTTCTGGTAAGAGTCATTTGGTCCAGGCCATTGGGCTGGCGGTGATTCAACAGGGCTACCGCGTGCTCTATCGTGAGACTCATGCCTTGCTGGATGAGCTCGCCGAGGCCACCATCGATGGCTCGCGCAAAGAGTTCATGGCCTCCTTAGTCGCCTGGCCCCTGCTGATCATTGATGACCTGGGGATGCGTAAGTTGCCACTTACGGCGGCTGAAGATCTGCTCGAAATCATCATGCGCCGCTACGAACGCGCTAGTACCTTGGTCACTTCCAATCGCCCGGTGGAAGATTGGGGCAAACTGCTGGGAGACGCCGCGGCCGTCGGCGCCATGCTTGATCGCTTGCTTCATCACGGCCACATCCTGAAGTTTGGGCCCCGCAGTTGGCGCACCAAAACCGAGTTGACGGCCCGGCCCGGTTGAGCGGAAAGCGCCGCCACAGCCCAGGCCATACCATTCGCCGGCTGTGAAAAACTCGTGGGCAGAAGAATATGGCCCTGGTTTTTTGCCCTAACCTTGAAGAAAGCGTTTTTTTGACCTCAGGCTATGGAAACTGCCGCGCCGTGGAAACCGTGGAAAACCAACTGCATGTTTTCCCCTGTTCCCACTGCGCTTGGAAAACTCGGCAAAAAACACCGAGTTTCCCACAGTTCCCACAGCCTCTACTGCTGAAGATAGTTAGAGGGGAAAACATCATGAAGAAAAGAAAAGCCATTAGCCCAAGGCCTAATCAAAATCGAGTAGACAACAGGCTGCGGAAAGCGTAAAAACCTCTCGTCCCGGCCACTCTCCATTGGCCGGTTTTGAAGTGTACATGTATGGCCGGTTTTCAAGTGTTCACCGAGG
>JANNJZ010000566.1:0-4486 GCA_031396065.1 Pyrinomonadaceae bacterium
ACCGCGAGGTGGTACTGACTTCATTGCCAGACATCAATTTCCTAATGCCGCGCGCACTGATAGCATTACTTTTTGTTCAATGCCTCTGGGGAAACCGATGGCAAAGGTCACAGTAAGATTCGCTTGTTACTTTTCTTGCAGCTGCAACTGATAGAACTCACGCGCCGGCTTCAACGGGCGCAGCATCCAATACGGCCGTCGGGTGCCATCGGGTGAGTGCTTATCAGCGGAGCGCGTCATTGCCAGCCACTTCTTGTAAACCTCACGCGATTTCTGCGTGTCAACAAATACATCCCCGACGCCGTCTCCCTCCTGGGCGCGGGTGACGCGCACTGCCTGGTGCCAGCAGTGCATTCCCGAAATCGGATCGGGGTGAACCGGAAAGGTCATGTTCTGATGCACGCCCACGTCGCTCCACCAGATGCGCAGCGTGTCAGGATCGCTGGATTGGTAAGGCTCGGCGCCCTTTTCGCGACGGAGTCCCCACTCCGTCCCCTCATGGTCTAACTTTACCGTGGCCATTAATTGACGCTGGCCCTTGGAACCATTCTCAGCCAGTTTCCAGCGACCCATGTGATGTGAGCAGGCGACGATGCCGGGAAGAATTCCCTCCGTCACCCAGGCGCGCACTACGTAATGGCCAATCTCCGTTTCTACTCGGAGTAGATCGCCGGTGCGTACTTCAAGTTTGGCTGCGTGGTTGGTATGAATCCAGAGGGGATTGGTATGCGCGATTTCGTCGAGCCACTTGGCATTGGCGCTGCGCGTGTGGATTTGTACGGGCAGACGAAAGGTCGAGATCAGAATCGTTTGGTCGGGTTCAAGGTTGTCCGGATGGACATGACTCTTAATGTAAGTAGGAATCGAATGCTCGTGCCAGCCCCATTCAGCCAGGGTGCGGGAATAGAATTCCAACTTTCCACTGGGCGTCGGAAAGCCACGCTTGATATCCCCGTCGATGTTGACACCCACTAAACGCCGGCCGTCCTTATCGCCATCAGGACTCGGAATCGGAACGATGTTTGACGATGCGGGCTTCGCTGAGCGGGTAAAGACCCGGCCGAAACGATCCTCACGAACGTCCTCCAGTTCCTCTGGACCAACTCGTTCTTCATATATCGCCCCGACTCTCTGCTTTATCTCGAAGGCGCCATACCGACGCATGAATTCGAGCGGCGTGAGATTCTCCACTGCGGCTTTCTCTGGTAAACCCGGAACGGAGTTGTTGAAAATCCACTCATAGTATTCATCAATGCCCAGACGCGTTCCCGGCTTCTTTTTCGACTCGACATACTGACGAATGCCGAGTGAGCCATCCGGATCAATGCGCCAGGTAAGCTCCAACCAGAACTCATTCTCTTCCCAAACTTCGCCGGGATTAACCTCGCGGGTATCGTTGATTTCCTCGCCCTCGCGTTGCCGGTCAGCTTTCTTCACCGGCTGTCGGAAACCCAGCCACTGCGCATCATGCGTTTCATATGAATGGATATCGTGACGTTCGGAAGCGTGGCCCATCGGCAGAATGTAGTCGGCAAAGTAAGCCGTCTCGTTCCAGGTCGGCGTCAGGGCGATGTAGCAACCAACCAGGTTTGGGTCGGTCAACATTTCAATCCACGAGAAGCCGTCCGGATTGGTCCATACCGGGTTGTAGACGCGAGTGAAATAAACATCGAGCTTGCCGCGACCGTCCTTCAGGAAGTGTGGCAGCAGGAACGACATTTCATTCATCGAGAGCGGATACTCGCTGGGCCAGGTGGTTTCGTTCCACATCTGCGGATGCGGCGGCGTGTAGATGGGCCGTGGGACAAACTTGTTCCAGGCATTTGGAAAGACGCCGCCTTCGGTGGCCACCGCACCCAGGAGAGCGTTGACCATAAACAGCGCCCGCGCCACTGACCAACCGCCGCTGACACCGGAGGAGACACTGCGCCAGTTGTGACTGGAAAAGCGGGTGCCGGCAGTAGCGACGAGCTTGGCAATCTCTTCAATCACCCGCGCATCGACGCCTGACTCTTTGGCGGCAAACTCGAAGGTGTAGTCCTCGTAAGTCGCTTGCAGGACGCGCTCGAAATTTTCGAACGTTCTCTCCAGTTCCGGCCCCTCGATAGCCAGATACTCGTCCCAGTTCCACCAGCGTCGGACGAAATCGCGATTGTAGAGATTGTGCTGGATCAGGTAATTCGCGATCGCCAGGAGCATCGCCGCTTCGGAGCCGGGATACGGCGCGACCCAATAATCGGCGTGCGTGGCGGTGTGTGAGAGGCGCGTGTCGAAGACGATCAACTTCGCGCCGTTAGCTTTTCCATCGATGACGCGTTGAGCGTGCGGGTTGAAGTAATGGCCCGACTCGAGATGCGCGCTGATCAGCAGGATCACTTTGGCGTTGGCGTGATCCGGGCTGGGTCGGTCGAGACCCATCCACAATTGATAACCTTCACGGCTGCCGGATGAACAGATGTTGGTGTGCGAGTTGTGGCCGTCGACGCCCCAAGCGGCGAGGATGCGTTCGGTGAAACCATCTTCACCGGGCCGGCCCACGTGATACATGATCTCGTTCCGCCGGTTCTCGACGATCGCTTTACGAATCCGCGCCGCAATATCATCAAGCGCGGCGTCCCAGGTGGTGCGTTCCCATTTTCCTTTGCCGCGTTCGCCGGCGCGTTTCAGCGGGTAAAGAATTCGATCGGGATCGTGGATTTGATTGATCGTCGCCGGACCCTTAGCGCAGTTGCGACCGCGCGAGCCGGGGTGCTCTGGATTGCCTTCAAACTTCTGCACCTCGCCAGTGACTTTGTCGATGTAGGCGAGCAGACCGCAAGCGGATTCGCAGTTGAAACAGGTGGTGGGAACGAGCGAATAGTGCCGTTCCTTACGCCGCGGCCATGCCTGCGAATCAAGCTCGGTCCAGTTGTCCCAGCGTTCCTTTGGTGGATACGCCGCGAGATGGCTCCGGCTTGGGCCGGGGTAAAAAGTTTCGTTATCCTTGGTCATGAAGCTCTGAGCACCTTTGCTGCAAAATCGAGCGACGCCAGAACTGCTTCTTTGCCCAGACGAGGATGAGCGTCGAGTATTTGCTCAACGCTTTCACCGGCGGCGAGCTTTTCCAAAATCAGTTCTACCGTTATCCGCGTGCCTGCGATGACAGGTTTGCCCATCATGAGGGATCAGATTGGATTAGATTATTCATATTGTTCTACCAGGGTTGCCTTCATCGACCTCGCGGATGCGTCTTTCAACTTCTTCCGCCAAGGCAGCGTCGATTTCCTGATTCGGAGAGTTCAGGCTTTCCAGTAGGAGTCCGGCGATTATCGCCCTTTCGTCGGGTGATAGCGAAAGGGCCGCATTAAGAATCTTATCGTAATTGTCTAGCATTTTTCTTTTCCAACCGGCGCACCGAAATTGACTTCCGAATGTCGATTCTCCTCCGTTACTCCGGAGAGAAGACTTTCCAACGTAAACTCCTGCTCAACCCGAGGGGCAGTAGTAGTTCCTCTGCGATCCTCGATCAGCAGTTGAGCACTATCGCCATGAGTCCGGCCTTTTAGCTTCCGACGAATGGCGGCTGCCGTTCTCAGGCATTGCTTCATGGTTTTCGTCTGATTAGCTTTGGTTTGCTTCGATTCCATGATCGTCGCCACAATCTAAGTCGGTTAGTTACGCCAAAGCATCGAAGCCCAACGCGAACTCAATGGCCGCCCGCACTTCGCGCATACGTTCAGGCGATAGCTCAGTAATGAGATTGCCAAGTTGCGCCTCTTGAATCGTTTGAATGTTGTCTGTATTGACGACGCATTCTTCTAAGACGCCATCATCTACCGGAGTAAGCAAGACTTCAGAAGCGGGTCCCCGGATCGTCGTTGTAATCTTGGCCACCGTTATGCCGGTAAGATAGCGGATGGCAGAAGTGCGAGTTAGGATCAAGACCGGGCGGCGCTTATCAGGACCACGGAACGTATACCAGTAAATATCGCCCTGCTTCACTTACTCTCCCCACTCCTGTTCATCCTGCCATTCCTCGATCTCTTCCGGTTGCTGGGGCTGGGCCAAATAGGCTTGGGCGTGCTGCCGCTCCTTAGCGATTATTTCGCGCTGTTGCAGTGCCCTTTCCAAAGCCACTTTCATGAAATCTGAAGGGGTCATCTGCAAAGCGTTCGTCGCCTGTTGCACCTCAGCTAACAAGGTCTCATCGATCGACAATTGAATCGTTTCCATGGGCTTAGTCTAACATCGTCGCCAGCCGTCTGTGGCATCGATTCAAGGCTGGCCACACCCGCGCCACTGACTGCCCGGCCTTCACATATGCATACTAGATTACTTGTCGAGCAAAACTTGATGTGAATGAGTCAAGTTTTTAGGTGTCGGCAGTAACAGAGAGTTAGCCGAGATGCGGTGATAGCCTTTGCGGCTCTGCCGCCTTCCGTGCGGAAAGGCTCGGCCTTTCCGATAGCGGATTAATTCTTGAGGCTCCGCCTCTGATGTCGCGCGG
>JANNJZ010000044.1:0-12074 GCA_031396065.1 Pyrinomonadaceae bacterium
ATCCGAGTATCAGGCTGACGACATTGACCATCTTGGCAACCGGCGTGTCCGCGCGGTTGGGGAACTGTTGGAAAACCAGTTCCGCATCGGCCTTGAACGCATGGAACGTGCGATCAAGGAGAAGATGTCGATCCACCAGGAAATGCAGACGACCATGCCGCGAGATCTCATCAACGCCAAGCCAGTGACGGCGGCGGTGCGCGAGTTCTTCGGATCCAGCCAGCTTTCCCAGTTCATGGATCAAACGAACCCGCTTTCCGAGATCACGCACAAACGCCGCCTGTCGGCCCTGGGACCTGGTGGTCTTTCGCGCGAACGTGCGGGCTTTGAAGTTCGCGACGTTCATCCGACTCACTATGGGCGCATCTGCCCCATCGAGACGCCTGAAGGTCCGAATATCGGATTGATCTCCAGTCTCTCCTGTTTTGCACGCATCAATGAATTTGGGTTCATCGAGGCCCCCTACCGGAAAGTAACTGACGGCAAGGTCGTCGAGTACGTTCGGGTCCGGAATGGAGGCGATACCAAGCTCAAGCACGGCGAGCATCTGCCACTGGAGGAAGTGGACAAGGCGAACAAGCGTCTCGCGGCAGACGCCCGCAAGGCTGATTACGAGCCGTGGCCTTTCTACCTGACCGCCTGGGAAGAAGACAAGCACGTCGTCGGACAGGCCAACATCGAACTTGATGAGACAGGCTACATCGTCAATGACCGCAACGCCTCGCGTAAAGCGGGCGAGTTTATTCTGGCGTTGCGTAAAGACATCGAATACGTTGACGTCTCTCCGAAGCAGCTGGTTTCGGTTGCAGCGTCGCTGATTCCATTTCTCGAAAACGACGACGCCAACCGCGCGCTCATGGGTTCAAACATGCAGCGTCAGTCGGTGCCGTTGCTCCGGGCTGAAGCGCCCTATATCGGTACTGGTATGGAACAGACTACGGCGCGCGATTCAGGCGCGGTAGTGGTTGCCAAGCGCGACGGCGTGGTGGACTACGTTGACTCGGAACGCGCCATCATCAAGGCCGATCACAATGTTGACGGGACGATCTCGCGCGAAGTGACGGCGGACATCTACACGCTGATCAAGTTTAAGCGCTCAAATCAGAATACCTGCATCAACCAGCGTCCAATCGTGCATGTTGGCGAACGGGTATCCAAGGGCCAGGTCATCGCCGATGGGCCGTGTACTGACCGTGGCGAGCTGGCTTTGGGGCGTAATGTGCTCGTGGCATTTATGCCCTGGCGCGGTTACAACTTTGAGGACGCTATCCTGGTTTCCGAGCGGCTGGTGAAAGAGGACTATTACACCTCGATTCACATCGAAGAGCTGGAAATCGAAGCCCGCGATACCAAGCTCGGGCCGGAAGAGATCACGCGCGACATCCCCAACGTGGGCGAAAATATGCTGCGTGATTTGGATGATAGCGGCATTATTCGCATCGGCGCCCAGGTCAAGCCGGGCTCGATCCTGGTCGGCAAGGTTACCCCCAAGGGCGAAACTCAACTGACGGCGGAAGAGAAGCTCCTGCGCGCGATCTTCGGCGAAAAGGCGGGCGACGTAAAAGACGCTTCGCTGGTTTCACCTCCCGGAATCGATGGCACGGTCGTAGACGTCCAGGTGTTCACTCGCAAGGGACAAGAGAAGGACCAGCGCTCGCTGGCCATTGAGCAGGAGGAAGAAGACCGTCTCCGACGCGACCTTGAGGACGAAATTCGTATTCTGCGCGAGCAGCGCGACCAGCGAATTCGTGAACTGCTGGAAGGCCGCAAGCTTTCAGCTGACCTGACGGTAAATCGCGAGATAGTTATTCCCAAGGGCGAGACTATTACTCGCGAAATGCTGGAAGGGATCGAAGCAAAGGTCCTCAGGAAAGTCCAGATGGCCTCGTCTCGCGTTGATGTCGGCGCGGAGATTAAAGAGTACGAAGATCGCACCGAGCGGCAAATCAAGATTCTTTCGGACATTTACGAAGAGAAGATTGCCAAGTTGCGACAGGGTGATGAACTCGCTCCGGGCGTGATCAAGATGGTTAAGGTCTTCATCGCCATGAAGCGCAAGCTTTCCGTCGGCGACAAGATGGCCGGACGCCATGGAAACAAGGGTGTGATTGCTCGCATCCTGCCGGAAGAGGATATGCCTTACCTGCCTGACGGCACTCCGGTTGAGATTGTGCTCAACCCGCTGGGCGTGCCTTCGCGTATGAATGTGGGGCAGATTCTGGAGACACATCTTGGCTGGGCCGCCCGGGTTTTGGGTGTTCACTTCGCGACCCCGGTCTTCGACGGTGCCACCGAGGCTGAGATCAAGCAGAAACTGAAGCTCGCCGGCGATCGCGCTACTGAGCTCGGACTGCCTGAAATTATCAACGAATCAGGAAAGGCAATTCTGTATGACGGACTCTCCGGCGATCCCTTTGAACAGAAGGTGACCGTCGGCTACATCTACATGCTCAAACTGTCTCACCTGGTTGATGACAAGATTCACGCTCGCTCGATTGGGCCATACAGCCTGATAACCCAGCAACCGCTGGGTGGCAAGGCGCAGTTTGGTGGGCAGCGATTTGGAGAGATGGAAGTGTGGGCCTTGGAAGCTTACGGTGCAGCCCACATTCTGCAGGAATTGTTGACCGCAAAATCCGACGATGTCGCCGGCAGGTCAAAGATCTACGAAGCTATCGTCAAGGGCGAAGCGGATTTCGATCCGGGTCTACCCGAGTCGTTCAACGTGTTGGTGCGCGAACTTCAGTCGCTTTGCCTGGACGTCGAGTTGATTAATAAGAAGGTGGCCGGCAACGGAGACGGAACTGAAGAAGGCGTTGGCGAAGCTATTATCACCAGTGCCGCGGAGTGATAAAGACGGTCTGGAGTCCAAAGTCCAAAGTCCAAAGTCCAAAGTCAACACGGCTTGGCGGACGTTGGGACGAGGACATAGATAGTTTGTCTCGTGTCTGATGCCGAATTGGTAGGGTCATTGAGACACACACAGACTTTGGATTTTGGACATTGGACTTTGGACTAATATCGGAGAAAAGATGTTTCGATTTCAACAAGAGAAGCAGCAACTAGCGCCCGACTTTGAGGCAATTAGAATCTCGCTGGCGTCGCCGGACAAGATTCGGCAATGGTCGCATGGCGAAGTCACAAAGCCGGAGACCATTAACTACCGCACCTTTAAGCCCGAGCGCGATGGGCTTTTCTGCGCCCGTATCTTTGGCCCGGTAGCAGACTGGGAATGCCTCTGCGGGAAATACAAACGCATGAAGCATCGCGGCGTGATCTGCGATAAGTGCGGGGTGGAAGTTACCCAGGCAAAGGTGCGTCGTGAGCGTCTCGGCCATATTGACCTCGCCAGCCCGTGCTCTCACGTTTGGTTTTTCAAGGGACTGCCTTCGCGGATCGGCCATTTGCTGGATATCCCGCTGCGCGAACTCGAGAAAGTTCTCTATTTCGAATCCTACATCGTCATTGATCCGGGCGACGTACCCGGAATCAAGGAACGAGAGCTACTCTCGGATGAGCGCTATCGCGAACTCGTCCGAGACCATCCGGCGGCATTTGTCGCCAAGATGGGCGCGGAAGCAATCAAAGAACTGCTGGGAATGGTGAAGGTCGAGGAACTGTCGATCGAACTCCGTAAGCGGATGAGGGAAGAGACTTCGCAGCAGAAGAAGCTCAAGTATTCCAAGCGTCTCAAAGTGGCTACCAGCTTCCTGAAATCTGGCAATCGTCCTGAGTGGATGATTCTCGATGTGATTCCGGTAATCCCACCTGAGCTGCGGCCACTGGTGCCGTTGGATGGTGGACGCTTTGCTACGTCAGATCTGAACGATCTCTACCGTCGCGTTATCAACCGCAACAACCGTTTGAAGAAACTGATGGAGCTGCGAGCTCCCGAAGTTATCGTGCGCAACGAAAAGCGCATGCTTCAGGAAGCAGTTGACGCGCTATTCGACAATGGTCGTCGCGGCCGCGTGCTGCGTGGGGTTAATAACCGACCGCTCAAGTCGTTGAGTGGAACGCTCAAGGGCAAGCAAGGTCGTTTCCGACAGAATCTGCTTGGCAAACGCGTCGACTACTCCGGCCGTTCGGTGATCGTGGTTGGTCCGGAGCTGAAACTCCATCAGTGTGGACTGCCGAAGAAGATGGCGCTCGAGCTGTTTAAGCCGTTCATCTACAACCAACTCGAAAAGCAGGGCCACGCGGCCACCATCAAGCAGGCACGCGAGATGGTTGAGCGTCAGGAACCGGTAGTTTGGGACATTCTCGAGGAAGTTATACGCGAGCATCCAGTCCTGCTAAACCGTGCCCCGACCCTCCATCGCCTGGGAATTCAGGCGTTTGAGCCGGTGCTGGTTGAGGGTAAGGCAATCAAGATCCATCCGCTCGTTTGCACGGCATTCAATGCTGACTTCGACGGCGATCAGATGGCGGTACATATTCCGCTGTCGCCCGAAGCGCAGATTGAAGCCGCAGTATTAATGCTTTCGAGCAACAATATTCTTAGTCCGGCCAGCGGCCAGCCCATCGCTGTTCCTTCGCAGGACATCGTACTGGGTATCTACTACCTGACCCGCGATAAGCCGGGAGCAAAAGGTGAAGGTCGAGTTTTCGCATCGCTTGAAGAAGTGTTGCTGGCGCTCGACGCCAAAGAGGTCACTACCCAAACACCGATCAAACTTCGCATCCAGGGCGATTTAATTGACCTGACGCAGGAACACGATCCCCAGGACATCCTCCGCGCCGCGGTGCAGGAAGATGTGCGTCGCGTAATCGATACTACAGTCGGTCGAGTTATCTTCAACGATTCGATTCCTCCGGGCTTGCCTTTCTTTAACGGCACCCTCAAGAAAAAGGGACTCCAGTCCCTCGTCAACTATTCGCACATTCGCCTCGGCCACGAGATGACGGTGAAGATGCTTGACGATCTGAAGAACCTCGGCTTCCTTTATGCGACCAAGGCAGGCATCTCTATCGGCATCGACGATCTGGTCACGCCGGAAGCAAAGAAGCCTTTGGTCAAGAAAGCTGAAGCGGATGTGATCGCGGTCGAGCAGCAGTATCTCGACGGCGTCATCACCAGCGGCGAGCGCTACAACAAGGTCATCGCTATCTGGTCTGAAGTTACCGACAAAGTCGCCAAGGAAATGTTCAAGGCGATGGACGAACGCGAAAAGTCTTCCGGCGAGCTCAATCCAATTCTCGTCATGAGCGATTCGGGAGCCAGAGGCAGCGCGCAGCAGATTCGACAGTTGGCCGGTATGCGCGGTTTGATGGCCAAGCCCTCGGGCGAAATCATCGAGACGCCGATCAAGGCAAACTTCCGCGAAGGGCTGGACGTCCTGCAGTACTTCATCTCAACCCACGGCGCCCGCAAGGGTCTCGCGGACACGGCCCTGAAAACCGCCGACTCGGGTTACTTAACTCGTCGTTTGGTGGACGTGGCTCAGGATGTAATCATCAGCGAGCCCGACTGCGGCACGCTTCGCGGTATCTCTGCCAGTGCCATCATTGAAGGCGGCGAGGAGATCGAGTCGTTGCGCGATCGCATTGTGGGCCGTATCGCTTTGGAAGACGTTATCGATCCGGTGGAAGGCCGGGTCATCGTCGAGTCCAACTCGGAGATTGGGGAAGACCTTTCGTCTGAGATTCAAAGGTCCGGCGTACAAGTCGTCCGCATCCGTTCGGTGTTGACCTGCGAAACGCGCCGTGGCTGCTGCATTAAGTGCTACGGTCGTAACCTGGCAACGGGGCGGCCGGTGGAGATTGGCGAGGCGGTGGGCGTAATTGCCGCGCAGTCGATTGGCGAGCCCGGCACCCAGCTGACCATGCGCACGTTCCACATCGGTGGTACCGCACGCTTGGAAGAATCTTCGAAGCACGAAGCCCGCCAGGATGGCACCATCAAGTATCTTGACCTGCAAACGGTAAAGAGCCGCAAGGGCGAGCGCATCGCCATGAATCGTAACGGATCGCTGACGATCATCGACGACCGCGGCCGCGAGGCAGCGCGTTATCAGATCGTTTACGGCGCCCACATTCTGGTGGAAGACGGCGCGCGGGTTACGCAGGATCAATTACTGGCAACCTGGGATCCGTTTACTTTCGCAATCCTTACCGAAGTCGCCGGTCACGTTAAGTATCAGGACTTGAAGGAAGGCGTGACCTTTGACGAGGAAGTTGACGAAGTAACCGGGCAGTCGCGGATGGTTGTGAAAGACTCGCCCGACGAGAAGAAGCAGCCGCGTTTTGAGGTTCGCAACGCCAGCAACAAGATCCTCAAGACTTATCAGATGCCGGTGCGGGCGAATCTGATGGTGGGCGACGGCGACAACGTGGAGCCCGGCGACATCATTGCCAAGATTCCTCGTGAGACAACCAAGACGAAAGACATCACCGGCGGTCTGCCGCGCGTCGTTGAGCTCTTTGAAGCTCGCCGGCCGGCGGAAACCGCGGTCATGTCTGAAATCGACGGCACCGTCACACTCGGTCCAATTGCCAAGGGCAAACGGAAGCTGATCATTACCGGCGATGATGGTGAAGAGCGCGAGTATGACATTCCGCGCGGTACTCACATCAACGTGCAAGAGGGTGATAGGGTTCGCGCCGGTGAAGCGTTGATGGATGGCCCGCTGAATCCGCACGACATTCTGCGCGTGCTGGGTATGCAGCGGCTTCAAGAATATCTCGTCAACGAGATTCAGGAGGTCTATCGCCTGCAGGGTGTGAACATCAACGACAAGCACATCGAGGTTATCGTCCGACAGATGCTCAGGTGGGTGAAGATCAAGGAAGTTGGCGATACTGACTTCCTGCTCGAGGAACAGGTAGATCGGTTCCGCTTCACCGATGAAAACGAGCGGGTGAACAAGGAAGACGGCGAAGTGGCCCAGGCCGAACCGCTCTTGCTTGGTATCACCAAGGCTTCGCTGTCGACCGACTCGTTCATCTCGGCGGCCTCGTTCCAGGAGACGACGCGCGTGCTCACCGAAGCAGCTATCTCGGGACGCATCGATTATCTCCGTGGTTTGAAGGAAAACGTGATCATGGGCCGGTTGATTCCTGCCGGAACCGGCATGGAGTATTACCGCAACGTGGAAATTGATCGCGACGAGACGGTGGACCAGGGACGCGATCGCGACCTTGACGAGTTTCCCGACATCGTTGGAGGCCACGATATCGTGGTGCCGCCGGTCCGCGAACCACTCGTTCGCGAGCCGCTGGTAGCGGCAGGTGGAGACGGGGAAGTGGAGGACGTGGTCGAGTAGTCAACACTTTCGAGTTTGTGGGCCGGTTATAAAGCCCAACGCCCAAAGTTAGAATCTTAACTTTGGGCGTTGGGTTTTTGGTTTGTGGGTGGCAAGTCAAAGATTTGCCGCGCACCAGCTTGAACTGAACCGCCTCAACATACAATCCAGTTTGCTGGTTGAAAGCTTGGCGGTGTTGGTCTAAACGCGTCCAGATGTTTCCGCGTTTGTCTTACGTCACTTCGCGGCGAATTTGTAGGCCTTTCGATAGAGAGTGTAGGCCCCTTTGAAGTCACCGGCAGCTTTGGCTGCATCACCCTGAGTGAGCCACGACTGAGCCTGGCCCGCACTTCCTCCGGCCGCCTGAATATTGGCGATCGTTTGGGCTACGATTGTTCGCACCAGATTGAGGTAACCGCCGTTGGCTGTCGGGGTAAAGTAAATTGCCACCGGAGTCGAACCCTCGGTTTGAGCCAGGTCTGCCTCGATCTGCGTCCGCAGAATGAGGTCTCTCAACTCATTCTTGTTAGCATTATCATTAGCGATGATCGTGTTCTTGTTAGCGTTATCATTGTTGACAATCGTCGTCTGAGCATTACTAATCGCCGTGGTGATCGTCGTCGTGTTGGAGTTCGCATTGACGATTACATCGCCCTTGTTGGCATTAGCGTTGGCGATGATGTTGGTTGTATTGGCGTTGTCGTTGGTGACGATCGCCGTCTTGTTCGCGTTGTCGTTAGCGGTGATCGTTGCCGTGGCGGTAGCAACCGCTCCAGTAATCGTGGTCGTGTTCGAATTGTCGTTTGCGACGCTGGATTCAACGTCTTCGTGAATGTGGCCCAACCGACCGTAGGTGGCTGCCAGCTCGGCTTCGCTAATCTTGTCATCGCAGAAATGGAGGCCGTAGTTCACAATCTTAGCGGTAAGGTAGACCGCGTCGACTGTGAGGCAAACAAGGCTAGGATTGCCTCCAAAACCCGCAGCGACAACTACCTGATCGCAGCCCCGGCTTGCCACGTCTCTGACGGTTTCAGCTGCGAACAGAGCTATGTCAGCCGCATCAATGGCCGCTTCGCTTGTCCGGGTGCTGCCGCACGACGGATAGTCGGCCGTCGGAAATGCCGGTGACAGAGACTGTTCACCCATGATGATTTTCAGCTGACTGAGCGAACCTTCGGAGTTGCTTGCGCGCAGCGACTCTACCTGGTCCCGAAGCTTTACAGTCGCCATGTTCATTTCCGAAGTGTCGGGTAAAAGTTTCCGCAAAACCTCGAATTCCTCTACCGTGAGGTCTCGAATTTGCTGTTCGGATGCTCCAAATGCCTTCGACTGGTTCGTCATGCCGATGGCGCTCGCAAATTCCTTGTATGCCTGAACAAAGCTGAGGAGGTCCGTTCGCAACTGCTCGGGTCCCTTTTCAAACTTACGCTCACTCGTACCATCTCGATGTGGTGTCGCGCTGGAGGAAATCCTCATTCCAGCTGACCCATCGACGGATTGAGCAAATGCCTGGGTGGTAAAAATTAAAGTGCACAAGATGCACGCAGCTACAGTTGTGAAGCTGGAGGGAATCTTTTTCAATGTTATCTCCTTCAAGTTAGTCAGGGGCAATAGAGCCCGAGCGGCCAACAAAGGGCCCTGAGAATTTAGTGGGTTGCCGCACCTACGCCGATTTTGATGAATAACCGACAGCTACTAAAGTGCGATCGCGGTTCGCCTAACCACAGCGACTAGATTACGCGTGCGTCAGAGTCTCATAAGGACATTTACACCGTGTTATCGCGAGGCAAATCGCGTTCACGGTCTAAGGGATCTAAAAAAGTTTGACGTACCCTATGGTATACAGTTAATGACCTCAATGAGCCAGTTGTTCATGGTGGCAAATTGACCTGCCATGAACTTATCGAGTGCGCGCTTTTGTGACATCGCTAGGTTGAAGCGTAACGACAGAAGTCTTGGGCTGTGGGTGCGTCGGCATTGTGCGATCGGCTACGGGCAGAATTCAGAAAAGCCTGTGACGCCGGTAGTCGTCAGTCTGCTGCTCAGACTCTGGACGAGCCCATCAAATCCGCAGGTAAAATGAAGGAAATTCATCCAAAGAATCTAGCTGGCGCGCGAAGAGTTACCATGCCTGACTTTCTGGAGCCGCAGCTTGCCACCCTGGTAGCGCAGCCGCCATCCGGCGATGAGTGGTTGCATGAGTTGAAGTTTGACGGCTATCGCATGCTCTGCTTTCTTAGCAAGGGCAAGGCGAGGTTCTTAAGTCGCAGCGGCAAAGACTGGACCGAGAAGTTTCCTAATGTGGCTACCGCCGTGAAAGCCTTGCCGATTACGACTGCGATACTTGATGGCGAAATTGTGATTCAGGACAAGGGTGGTCGAAGTAGTTTTCAGGCGCTGCAGCAGTCGATGAAAACCAGGTCGTCTGCGTTTGTCTTTCAGATATTTGATTTGGTCTATCTGGAAGGCTTCAATCTCACGCGGACACCGTTGCGCGAACGCAAGGCCGCTCTCGAAGAGTTGCTGACGGCAGCCAAATCCAAGGGTCCTCTGCGCTACAGCGATCACATCGAAGGAAACGGCGCGAAGTTTTTCAAACAAGCGTGCGAGTTCGGCATTGAGGGCATCGTTTCGAAACTTGCCGACTCACCCTACGAATCAACCCGCAATAAGAACTGGCTGAAGAGCAAGTGCATCAAGCGGCAAGAGTTTGTGATTGCTGGTTACACACCTTCGAAGAAAGCATTTCCTGGCTTCGGATCTTTGATTCTCGGAGTCTACGACAAGGGCCAACTAATTTACTCTGGACGCGTCGGGACCGGTTTCAGCATCAAGCAACGTCTGGAGATTCAGAAGCAGCTAGATCGGATTTCACAAGCTTCAATACCATTCGCGACGAAGCCTAAAGATCCGGGCCTGCGCGATGCGCATTGGGCCAAGCCACAGTTGGTGGCCGAGGTGGAGTTTACAGAGTGGACCGCCGACGGTTCGATCCGGCATCCATCGTTTCAGGGTTTGCGTGAGGATAAAAAGCCGACGGAGATTGTTCGAGAAGAACCGCAGGCCTTGAAGACCCGGCGGTGAATACCGAGGATCAGAGTAGTTTTCCTGTCCTTCTTATTGCCTGGCTAAAGGAGACTCTCTTGAGAGAAGGCGAAGGCGTTTGTCATGCGAATCCAGCTACGCCTGAAGACCTGGACTGGATTTTCCGGCTTCAAATAGCTGCCTACTCACCGCGATATGCGGTCGCGAGGCAGACTCTTGATCAATGGTATCGTAGGAATCCAGATGGCTTCTTCGTCCTCACCATGAACGGGCGCAAGATAGGCCATCTAACTATTGTCCCTTTGCACCCAAACGTACTTAAAAGTTTTGATCAAGGGACGATACTGGAGCAAGACATTCATGAAGATAGTCTATATACGCCACGAGAGAGACATCTAATCAGAAACCTTTACGTCGAGAGTATCATTCTTGATGGCTCAAAAGGGCCTTCGGCTCTGCCAATCAAGCCTCTCACTTGCCTGGCGCACAACTTTGATACCCTGATAGGCAGGATATGTGATCCGACCCAACTTGAAAATATTTATGCCCTGGCTGCTTCAGGACGAGGCGAGCGTTTCATGAAGGGTCTCGGCTTCGATCGGGTCAACAGCAGTGAGGAGAGAGCGGATCAGCGTGCCCTATACGTTGCAGGGTTCAGTAGTCTTAAAGCCAGGATCTCTGAACTCTGTAACCGGCGACTAAGGAATGCAAAACAGGAAAATAAAAATCAGCCAATCACCTGAGCAGCTGTTGCGGTCAAGCGAGATCCTCCTTCATCAATTCCTTGTTTATTGCCACGGCGGCTTGCGCGCCCTCGGAGGCGGCGACGATTACAAACTGCACCAGTCGCGAAGCGTCGCCCGCGACATAGAGTCCGGGGACATTCGTCGTTTCATAGTCGCCCGTGTCGACACAACCCTGTTCAGTGAATTTACACCCGAGCTTCCCTGCAAGGCCGGACGCCTGGCGCTGGCCCGTGCTGAAGAACATGGCGCTCCGCGCAAGTGAGTCTCCCTTTGCGAACACAATGCGTTCAAGCGCACCGTCGCTTCCTTCCAGGCGCGAGATGCGATCCTCACGTAGCGCGATGTTGTGGCCGGTCAGACGCTGAAGTTCCTCACCAGACAATTGCGAAGGCCCATCGGTGCAGAGCACCAAATCACGGCTCCATAAGAGTAGTTCCAGCGTCAAACCCAAGCCGTTTTCACCACGTCCGTAAACTGCCAGCGGTTGATCCCGCTGCTCCCAGCCGTCGCAGTAGGGACAATGAAAAACACTGCGCCCGTAGAAATCCGCGAGTCCGTCAATCGCCGGAATGTCGTCAACGACACCGGTTGCCAACAGCAATTTTCGGGAAGAAATCAGTTCGCCGGTGCGCAACGTCACTTCAAACCCAGAGGCCAGACGCCGAGCGTCAGTCACTTCAGTCTGTCGCAGCTCAATGGTTTCGTATGGGGCTAATTGTTCTCGCGCGAGGTGTAGGAATTCCGCAGGCTCTATGCCGTCGCGCGTCATAAAGCCATGTAGCGCAAGGGAAGCGGCATTGCGCGGATGACCCGCATCGCAAATCAAGACGCGCCGCCTGCACCTTCCAAGCACAAGCGCTGCGCTAAGGCCGGCCGGACCGGCGCCTACGATAATTACATCCAACATGGGGCGCACATCCGTGTTTGGTGAGCTGCCTGTTGCAGTTAACTCTCGCAACCAGTCGCGGTTTCTTTTGGGGGATTCAAGGGGGAGTGAAGTATAGCAAAAGGCCGGCGGAAGTAGAGGTTCCGCCGGCCT
>JANNJZ010000046.1:0-2688 GCA_031396065.1 Pyrinomonadaceae bacterium
TGGCCGTGAGTAGGGTAGACTGGTAGAAACCTGGTAATAGAGTCGTCAAGGGCTAGTTTGCCTAGTTCAGCCAGCATGAGTATGGCAACAGCTGTGAACTGCTTGGTAATCGAGCCAAGGCGGAAAACCATGTCGGGTTCAATCGACACACCAAGTTCGAGATTAGCCATACCTTGGCCTTTGCGGAAAAGAATCTTTCCATCTCTAACTACAATAACTGCGGCCCCAGGTTCTGTTGGCTTATAGGTTTCCTGTACCAAGTTATCTATCGCCTGGATCAAGAGATTGTCAGGTTGCATAAGTTGCTCCGATTATGATGGTTAGTCGCGACTCTATTGAGCCTGGCGGCGCCACAGTGACCCATCGCTTGTCTTGCTCCGGAATATAGGTGTCCTCTACCAACGTGAAGCCGAGGGTTCCAACATAGAAATCGATCGCCTCGTTGTTGATGTTTGCCGTTCGATAATTCGCGCTGTCATATTACATGGCGTCGTCCGCGAGAGCTTCATGCTCAATCAACTCGGCGTCAATGAACGCCGCAATCATTGCCCGGTACACCTGTTCCGTCACGACTGCATTGGCTCCAAGCTCCCTGGAAAGAGCAATAACCTTGGCAATTACCTCCGGGATTCCCTTGGTGTCTGAAGCTACTTATTACTCATCATATTAAGAATAATCTGGCGAAACGCCTCATCTTGTTCTATTTCAAACGACTCTTCAAAACCTCTTCCAGCATTTCTTGTAAAAAATTGCTTGGTAAATCGCAGGGTCGCAGCAGGTGCCTCGCAAATGGATCGGGCCATTTGTAGGGCCGATTCAAGCAGTTTGTCATCTTCTTCCACTTTGCTTACAAATCCGATTCGGTATGCTTCTTGAGCATCGATCCGACGGCCAGTAAGACAGAGTTCGCGGGCTATCCCATCACCCACGATCCAGCGTAGCGGGGTGAACATAACCGGAGCGCCGTATTTGACCTCCGGATGACCGAACCAAGCACTTTCTGAGCAGATCCGTATATCGCAAAGGCTTACGAGATCGGCGCCTCCGCCGACCGCTGGGCCGTTGACAGCCGCTATAACTGGTTTTGGAAAGTGCCAGAGGTCGCGATGATAGCGGGATGAGGATTCAAAAAGTTCATCGTGTCGCTCTGTTTGGCGAAATTCATCCAGGTCGAAGCCGGCACAAAACAAAGAGCCTGCCCCGGTAATGACAACGGATGCAACCTGGTCATCATCACGCCACTTGGCGAGACAAAATGAAATTTCGCGACGCATCAATATAGAAAGTGCATTGCGTTTTTCCGGCCGATTGAGGGTTATGACCCCGATGGCACCAGAGTGGACCTGCGTATCGATAGTGTGAAAGTTCTCCATGATTTCTCCTTCAATCTTAAATCTACAGGCCACCGCTCGCTTCCCGTACTCGGCCTATTCTCAGGATTTTAGGGGCCACTTCTATGTGCCCACTTCAGGCACCGCCGCGTGCGTCGCACGACGTTCGTGTTCGCTACGGAAGTGAAGAAACGCCAAGGCCAGTGATGTGGCTTGGAGCAAGGCGCAAAAATAAAATGGCGCGCCAATTCGCCAATCGCCGTACGGCAAATGGGAAACCGTAGCTAGCAGCGGTGCGCCGAACAACGGGGCAAATACCGCCATCAAACTGTTCAAGGAGTTCACCGCCCCCAGGATCTGTCCCTGGCTTTGGGGGTCGGCGGCCCCTGAAATGATGCTTTGTAGCGACGCGGTAATCGTATAGCCAAGCACATTCAGGAAGATCACCGCGTACAGCATCCAGCCCTGAGTGGCTGCGCCCCACATTGCATAGGATATCGACGACGACACCAGTCCGGCAATCACCAGCCGGCGCGGGCTAAAGCGCTTCAGCAGCCGTCCGAGCAGAAAACCCTGCACGACCAGCGACATGATGCCGACCGCCGCGAGCGACCAACCGTTTTCCCGCGGTCCCCAGCCGAACTTGAAGGTCGTGTACAACACCCAACTGGTGTACAGCACGAATTGGGCAAGCCCGCTCAACGCGACCACGGCCACTAACCGGCCAACACCGCTCAGGCGGGTCAGCGCGCGCAACGACACGAGCGGGTTTGCCAACCGCCAATGGAACGGGCAGCGGCGCTCGACAGGAAGCGACTCGGGCAACACAAAATAGCCGTAGAGCAAGTTGATCATCGCAAAGGCGCCGGCGACTAAAAAAGGAAGCTGTATATTGATCGCGCCCAGAAGGCCGCCAATGACCGGCCCGATGATGAAGCCAAGGCCGAACATCGCACCTATCAAGCCGAACCGTCTGGCGCGCTCTTCGGGAGGAGTGATATCCGCCACATATGCGTTCGCGACGGCCGCATTGGCCTGCATTGCCCCCCCAACCAGCCGCACCGCGATCAGCATCCACAACGCCGTGGAGAGTCCGGTTGCGAAAAAATTGATGCCTAGTCCGCAGAAACCGAGCAAGAGCACCGGGCGGCGGCCGTAGGCGTCGGACAGAGCACCGAGAATCGGCGAGCCGATAAAATTCGCGAAGCCGAAGGCGAACACCACCACGCCGTACCAGAACGCCTGATCGACATGGTGTCGTTCGGTTTAATCATTCCCGTGCTGCCGACGTTGGTCGGAAGTTTTACCGGCTCCCATGCAGATCAGGCGTTCTGGTACGGCGTGGTGGTGTTCGCCT
>JANNJZ010000055.1:0-2482 GCA_031396065.1 Pyrinomonadaceae bacterium
CGGGCGAGGGCGCCCGCGGTCCCAGTAAGGGCGGATATCAAATGCCTCGATCATGAATTCCAAAACTGACCCGCGACCTAAACCCCGGGTCAGGGCTTCAGAATTGCAATCGCCTCGATCTCGATTCGTGCATTGCGAGGAAGCCGCGCGACCTGGACGGTCGAACGTGCCGGCGGGTCCTCCGGAAAATGGCGGCGATAGATTTCATTCATGGCGTTGAAGTCGGCCATGTCAGCCAGGAACACGGTCGTCTTCACGACGTGGCGGAGATCGCTGCCGGCGGCATCAAGCACCGCTGAAAGATTGCGCAACACTTGTTCAGCCTGTTCTTCAGTTCCGCTGCCTGCAAACTCGCCGGTCTTAGGATCCACCCCAAGCTGACCCGCTACAAAAACGAAATCACCCGCCACGATGGCCTGCGAGAAAGGCCCAATGGCCTTCGGCGCTTTATCGGTGACAATCGCGCGTCTCGCTATCGCAACTCGCTTTTTTGTAGAAGCTGCGCCCTTGGGTGCAGCCGTCTGGCCAAAGGCGTTGCTTGCCAGACACGAAAGAACAATCAGGGTTGAAACAAGTTTCGTCATGGTTTTTAGGATTTGGAGAACCTCTTTGCGGACCTTAGCGGTCCTCTGCGAACTTTGCGGTCAATTTCTTCGAGAGATTATTTACCGCAAAGAACGCGAAGTCTCGCAAAAGGGCCGCTAAGAGTTGAACCTATCGCGAGTTCGCCGACCACGAAAAATACTTCGCCACCGTCGCCGCCGACGGTTTGCGCGTCATCAGTGACACCACGATCATCAGTAACGCCGAGATGATCACCATCGGAACCACCGGCATAAACCCAACGACAGCCGTGCCACCCGGAGTTCGGGCCAGCACCTCAAAACCTGAGATCGCCCAAATGACCGTCGGCGGTCCCGGAGCTGGTGCGGGAACAGCGTGCTGAAACAGCGCCACCGCAACCACCGCAGAGGCTGTCCATAGCGTGCTGGCCAGCGCGCCCCATTTTGTACTTCCCTTCCAAAAAAGCGCGGCAATCAGGAGCGGAGAGAGAGCAGCGAATCCCGAGAAGGCATACTGGATCGCCAACTCAAAGATTGTCTCGGGCGCACGCAGAGCCACCGCATAGGCAAAAAGCGTAATCAAAATAACGAAGACGCGCCCGGTCTGGACTTGCACGTGTTCCCCGAAACGCCGCTTACCGCCATAGTGGGCAAACACATCCTCCGTAAACATTGTCGAGAGGGCGAGAATCTGTGAATCGCTGGCCATCACTGCGGCCATAATGCCGGCGCCGAGCAGACCGGCGAGCCATAGCGGCGCATATCGCTGCAGCAGCAACATGATCACATCATCGCCGGCCGCCTTTTCGCGCAGCTCATCCCGAGCTTCAGGCTCCATCGTTTTGCCTTGGGTGGCCAGCACCCGCCGCGCTTCCTGTTTCGCCTTGATTTGCGGAACGTCAGTTACGCGGTTGGCCATCACCCCGAGAAAAACACACGGCAGCCAGATCGCCATAATGCAGAGCGGGTAGAAGATCACAGTCTTCTTAAAATGGTTCATCTTCTCGGCGGTCAGGCAAAAGATCAGAATATGAGGAAAGGCGATCGCCGACAGCGGAATGAACGTGTAACTAAAGAAGTAGAGCGGTGAGATACGTTCGCGCGTCAGCAGTGGAGCAAACACGGGCGAAGCCGCCAACGCCTGGGCGGCGTTACGAAACCCTCCCATGCCTGAGCCGATGACTATGATGGCAATCGCGCCAAAGGTCAGAAACAGAATCGTCTGAAATGTGTTGACCCAGGCCGTACCGCGCATCCCGCCAAAGAAGACGTAGCTCATCACTACGAGGGCTACAATGGCCCCACCAAACCAGTAAGGCACCAGGCCGCCGCTGATAACATTCAGGGTTGTGCCGCCGCCCATGATGCCGATGATGATGTAAGGCACGAGCAGAACTGCCTGGACCACAAAGATCACAGTACCGATGTGGCCACACTCCCAACGGTCGCGAAACATCTGCACCGGAGTCATGAAGCCGTATTTCTTTCCCAGCGCCCACACGCGCGTGCCGACCAGAAAGAGCGTCAGCGGTATTACCAGGCCCGACGCCGAAGCCATTAATCCAAAGGTAACGATTCCGTTGCTGAAGGCATGACCCGACGAACCCAGGATGGCGAACGCCGTCATATTCGTGCCGAACAGCGACATCAGGAAGACGAAGTTGCCCAGCGAACGATTGGCCAGGAAATAATCTTCCGCCGGATGCTCGCCCGTTTTGCGTTTGAATGCGAAGATGCCGATGTAAATGACTACGGCCAGATAGGCGAAGACGAAGAGGGCAGGGATCAAGCTGTTTGGTCCTCCTTGAGGGAAACTGTTCGCGGTTCGGTGAATGGGATCTCGGTCAGCGCGGGCATCATAGCAAATTTCCATTTGGGGAACAGGAGAGAGATGACGGAACAAACGGAAATAACGAAAC
>JANNJZ010000073.1:0-3144 GCA_031396065.1 Pyrinomonadaceae bacterium
CCATATTCGCTGGCCTACACGGTATCCGCCGAAGAAATTCACATCCTGGCTATTGCTCACCAGAGCCGCCGTCCTGGCTACTGGCGCGGAAGAAAGTAGTCACCTTCCATCAGAGTGCATCACGAGCAAAAGGTGCCGATCAAACGAAGTCTCGCAGAAGCTCTGCGATGTAGAGTTTGCCTTGAGCTTGCATTAACTTGTTCTGAGCTTCCCGTCACGTAGTCCTTGAAGTTGCGATAGAGACGATCGGTCTTGTCCACTGGAAGGACACGACTACCGCTTGAGGAATGTGACCATTTCATAAAACGTGCGGATCGTTCGACGCATGTTTGCTCGTCCGATTAAGCGATGATGGCCTGCACGGGGCGACGCGGCGAGGGTTGATGGTTTTGAAAAAGTGAGTCCCCTCATAGCGATAAAGAGAAACGACTGGGTGCCCATTCCGCACACCAAAGGGCGAAACGTAGTGGAGCACTCGGAGCGCAGCGCAGAGTTGTGCGGATGGGCTGTCGTGGAAAATGGAGCGCAGAGGGAGGGAAACGAGATAAGAAAAGCTTAGGCCTGAGCGGAGCGAAGACACCGAGCCTTAACGTCGGTTATCTCGGGCGTAGATGTTAGAATGGCCCTTGATCCTAGGACTCGTGAGCGTGCTGCTCTCGGAGGTTTGTTTGGAACCTAAAGGAGGTTCGAACATGCGTACCCTAATAATTACGTTCGCCGCATTTTTGCTGATGTGCAGTCCTTCGACAGGCCAGACTATAATGAAGAACTTAGCAGGCTTCGTGCACATTTAGGCGTGCCTGCGGACACATTGATACAACTGGCGAATTCTTCAGCCCTTCCAGATAAGAATCCGCTCAAAGTCTACGTTGCTACCGGCCTAGGAATCTTGTCGGAAAAAACAATTAGCGCCTGAGTCAAGTTTCAGGCAGCGAGTTTGGCGTCACGGCACCATTGTTCAATCGCCTCCGTGGCTTTGTCGAAGTAACTGCGCAAACGGGTATCGCCTGGCGGTTTAGCTGAGACGATCTGCGACAAGCCGGGTCGCAACACAGAGACGTAAGTTCTGGTATAGAAGAGCGCAATGCGCAAGCCGAAAGGCGTTATTCGGTATCGATGTTTCCGCGGCAGACGTTGGATGAAGCCGTGCAAACGCAGACGCCGCAGTTGGTAAGTCATTTTCCCCTGGGTGATGGAGCTGGGATCAAGACCCAGTAGGAGAGCGAGTCGCTCTTTCAGTTCTTTCTGCTTGAACCCAGGAGAGAGGATGCTCAAAACCAGCAGCGCTTGTAGCAGGGCTTGCACGGTGTCATCACCAAAGCGCAGCGCCGCGGCCCGTTGACCGTCAACCGCGACTGGTCTTTGCAATTGTTGGAAGGTGGCGGTGCCCACGTGGCAGTCGTGGCTCAGTTGTTGGACGTCGAGCAGACGTCGGTTGGCGGCGAAGCCGACCTCCCGCAAGAGCGGCAGGTTCTTGAGCCGTTTGCCAATCGCAAAGTCTCTGGTGTCGTTGATGATGGTCTCGGTGCGCAAGGCGCGCCCTTCCTTGTGATACTGCTTGATCTTTGAATGTTTGTAATCGACATGCAGCGAGGGCGTCACGCCTTCCGTGATCACCCGCGTGCGAAAGCGCCCGGGAGTTCGTTTGGTGACGCGGCGGTTGAAGATCAACTGCACTTGCCCGGGATTGCCGAGGTCGAGATTCTCGTGGATTACTTCCTCGAAGAAGGCCCGGCCAGTCAGCGGCCGGTCCAACACCTGAGTCAAAGAGAACTCGGCTTGCAGGATCGAGATATCGTAAAGCCAGCCGGCCTGACGATCTGTGTTAGTGAAAGGATGCGGCAGCAAGCGTAACCATTTGCGCAGTAGTTGATCAATCTTCTCCGCCGACAGCCCGTCGCAGATACGTTGCAGGCGACCCGCCTTAGGGCACGAGAGAAAGCCATTGTCGAGCGGAGAAAACTCGATACCTTTTTGCCGCAACTGTTGCTTGGCATACTCGTGGCCGTTGAGGCAGAGCTTTGCATTGTAAGGAAAATAAGAACAGAACTTGAGGAAGAAAGGACCAAAGTCTCGATCCAGCGCATAGATGTAATAGTGATTGACCATGGCCGTCGAGCGCACCAGCCAGGGATAACTCTGGCCGCTCTGTTGGTGATACCGCTTCTCGGTGCGCCAGACCGACGCTTTCTCCTGGGCCTTGCCGATGAAGACCACGCCTTCATCCTTGGTGAATTTGGCGCGGTACCCAGCGGCGATATCGTCCTTGCGCTGCCCCTTGTGAAAGGTGATCACGGGAATCTCCTGAGTTTTGGCAAAAGACTCGAGGCGGGTCACAAACGTCCTGGTCATCTCAGCCATCAAGACCGACGAAGCAAAAACCTGACCGCGATGGTGGCGAAAGAATCCAACCACCCCAAGGTCCCGCTGCAGTTGCGGTTGATAGACGTTCAAGTACATGCGGTCGATGCTCTCCACTTCGAGAGTCACGTGTTCGCGGATGATCTCAGAAACGTTTCGTGATAAGTTCATGTTTGGCTCCGGCTGACATTGGTCTAACCAAGACCGCCGACCGCATCGCGGTCCATATAGAGCGCGATTTTATCGCACTCAGATCAGCCGGAGCTCTTCATTTTCACATCACGCATACAACTTGTTGGTCTGAGGCTTTAGCCTCGCTAGAAACTTTCCAAAATACTTAGAGCTTGAATCCCAGAAAACCGCAAAACGTTACTTTGTCCGCGCGCTACTTGGTGACCACATACCGCTGACGGGAGAGGCTGCGGATTTGGTTTCAAAACCAAGCGAGGCCCTGGTGTGGATCAAAGGAGATCCTCTTACGATCAATCTGGAATTCCCACACTATTTGCCAGTCTTTTATGACTTGGTTCCTTCCGCTGATGGGAAACTATCGCATGTCCAGGTGGAGGTAGAAGCCGACCATCCTGTTCGCGCTCTAGCACCAGCGAGGACTGCTGTTAACCAGCTTCTCGATACGCTAATGAGAGTTGGTTGGGTACCACTCGTGATAATGCGTCTTGATCTTTATCTTGCCGATGAGGATGAGCCTCTAATCCATCAACTATTGCTTCCGTTTACAAGTGGGCTGAGCATAGGACCTCTTGGCGGCTTTGGTTCGTTTCC
>JANNJZ010000085.1:0-3211 GCA_031396065.1 Pyrinomonadaceae bacterium
GCGCGCCTTCACCTTGGACCGTGACGAACCTGCCGTGACAACGTCAACGCGGTCCCCCCACAGCAGATGCAGAATTTCTGCGCTGCCCGTCGCCCCTTGAAATAGGGGCGTAGTTTCTGCCTCAACATATTTGATAGCCACGGTACTGCTCCCCACAAAAGATGAAGTGAAGCCACCCACAGGGGAGAAGATACCAGAACCGAAGCCTCGGTTCAAAGAATGGCAAAGGGCTGGTGGCAACGCCCGCCACTGCCGAGCACGAACGTACACAAATAAAAATCGCCAATAAAAACGCAAGTCGTTTGCAATAAATAATTTATGTCAATTACCAGCTAGTAATAATCGAGGCAAGCTGTAGCAGGTTCTTGACCAAAATGTATCAATGTAAATATATTTTGATACATGTTGATTTGGTGATATTGGAGCGAGGTTGCCATGAGAAAACCAAAAACGCCACCGCCATTTTCTGACACGATTGTCGATGGCGAATTTTTCGAGAGCCTGGACCGCCCGGACGTAATTGCATTCGTGCGTCGGGCAAACGACGGCTATTTGCATTGGGACAAGGCGAAGTACCAGCCGCTACCAGAAGGCTTTACGCCAGAGCAGGCATGGTCTGCGGTCAAAATGAGCCGCATCTCGCAACTCCAAGACCTGCCGCTTTCTCTGTACTTAATGGATAGTCACATGCGGTATTGGACACCGCCCAAGCACCAAGAATGGCTTCATCAAATAGACCAGAAGGCCGGCGGAACAATCGGGACGGTTTCCGGCAATACCGTACCCGACGACAACGACCGCTACCTTTTTAATTCACTCATGGAAGAGGCGATCGCATCGAGCCGTCTAGAAGGCGCATCGACCACACGGGAGAAGGCAAAAAAAATGCTGCGCGCTCAGCGCAAGCCTAGAAATCGCGCTGAGCAAATGATTTTGAACAACTATCGCGCGATCTTGGAGATTCGCGACCTGAAGAATGACAAGCTGACCCTCGGCATGATCAAACACATTCAGGAAGTAATTACGACCGATACGCTAGACGATCCTGCAAGGGCCGGAACTTTTCGAACCAATGACGACGTTGTTCAGGTCGTAGATGGAGTTACGGATGAAGTGATGCACGATCCTCCGACTGCAGACACAATCGAGGAGAGAATTGACCAACTATGCGCCTTTGCCAATGCGAAATCGAAATCCTTCATTCATCCCGTTATCAAGGCGATTGTGCTTCACTTTGCTCTAGGATTTATTCACCCTTTTGTAGATGGCAACGGTCGCACTGCGAGAGCGATATTCTATTGGTACATGTTGAAAAAGGGGTATTGGCTCTTTGAATATCTCCCGTTGTCGAGGATTCTTATTAAAGCGCCATCCCAATACGAGAGAGCGTTTCTGTACACGGAAGCGGATCGCGGAGACATCACGTATTTTACTCACTTCAACTTGAAAACGATCCTGCAAGCCATTAAGTCTCTGCATGAATACATTGAGTCACAAGTCCGCTCAGTCAGCGAGGCCACCAAAATACTCGACTCATATCCAGGGCTCAATTTTCGCCAATCCAATCTGGTTCAGGAAACGCTCAAGCATCCAAACAATCGCTATACCATCAGTCATCATCGAGGCAAGTATCGCGTGTCATACGCTACCGCAAGAAGCGATCTCTTCGACTTGGAAAGTCGAGGGCTTCTAGTCAAGCATCAAGAGGGCAAAAAGCTGGTGTTTACCCCACCAGAAAATATTCTCGCAAGAATAAAAAACACGCCCAAAGCCCATCTGAAAAGACGAAAGTCAGGGGCGGAGCGAATTGAAGAACAGGGACCGGATTCAATCGAACAGCAAGCGGAACTATTTTAGCGATTCCACTGGGTTCATACTGACCCACTACCCAATGGCTCGGCGATCACTCCTGTGGTTTTTGGCTCGCGGCAGACGTTTCGTCGTTGAGGCTGATGAGCAGCGACTCCAGTTCCTGGCGGCGTAGCACAAGCTGGCAGCGCACGGCGTTTTGGTTCAGCCTGTAAGCGGCGCCCAGCGCGACCCCTACCACCAGGGCCGCAAATGTCACGACAAGCGCCGCCGACCAGCCGTCCGCACGCCTTAGCCAGGCGATCTGGCCAAAAAAGGCCAGGGACGAAAAGGCGAGTGGCAGCAGATACCACCAGAAAATATTGCGCAGCAGCCAGATTTGATGCTCAACCTGGGCCAGTGAGTTCTCCACGTGCCGGCGAAGAGGTTCGCCAGCAGCAGGCGGTTGTCGTTGATGACGCATCCGGTCCACTAGCATGAAAAGGGCAACCCACATCAGCACCGGCATCGTCAGATACCAGGCCCACGGCAACGCGAGCTTCCATCCCAGGTAAACCCACAACGGCACCATCAGAATCGCTACGCCCACTTCGCGAACATCCCGCCAAAAGATGGTGGCGGTAAAGTGTTGCTGATTGCGTCGCACCTCTTGGAGGAGCAGCTCTGAATCGATCTTCAGACGGTTTGGTGGCGATTGCGCCTGCCAGGCTTGCTTGAAGTTTTCAGGGTTCATGCGAGTTTTCCTTCATCCATTCGCCCAACGCCTTTTTCGCCCGATTCAACTTCACTCCCACGTTGCCTTCTGAGATGCCCAGCACTTCCGCCATCTGCCGATAGCTCAAGTCGTCCAGGTACAGCAGCACCAGCGCTGCATCGGTCTTTGGCAAGTGGCGAATGGCCGCATACAGCCGCTGCACCGCTTCCCGCTGAACCAGTTGCTGGGCGCTGTCCAACCCAGCGGCCGGCAGGTCTTCCACCTCCAGCACCACGCTTTGGCGTGCCCGGCGAGGTTTTTCCTTGCGGTGCCAACTAAGAGCCGTATTCAGCGCCACGCGGTAGATCCAGGTCGATGCGCTGGCCCGGCCCTCAAACTGCGGCAGCGAGCGCCAAACCTGGAGCAGGATTTCCTGAATCAGATCCTGGCAATCTTCGGCCGTAAACGTGTACGCTCGGGCCACCTTCACGACGGCCCGAGGCTACCAATATGCCTGGGAGGGTAGCTTTGAATTGGGAAATGACAATCTAGAGTCGCTGTTTAAGGGCTGGCTGAGCGAGCACGGCGGCGCCGTCGTGAAGGTGGCCCGAGCGTACACGTTTACGGCCGAAGATTGCCAGGATCTGATTCAGGAAATCCTGCTCCAGGTTTGGCGCTCGCTGCCGCAGTTTGAGGGCCGGGCCAGCG
>JANNJZ010000164.1:0-37309 GCA_031396065.1 Pyrinomonadaceae bacterium
GGTCTGATCCCAGCAGTGAACTGCTGGGCTCTTGTCAGTCGTCCGTTAACGCGGACTGATGGAACTACTTCTTGGGGAAAGCGTTCTCCGGCACTAGTCACCTGAAGCTTGATCTGCATAGCTATCCTTCTTGGTCTGGCCCGGAGGCAGAGGACGCGCAACTTTTACTTTGCGCGAAAAGGGGGTAATTGATTTGAACGTCTGGGCCAGTCGGTGGCCCATGCCGCCTTTGAACTTATCGAAGCGGTTGCCGATGTAGCCCCATACTCGCGCCTCTTTCGCATCCTCAAAAAGCGAATAGAAGACCGGAACAGCCAGCAGCGTGAGGAGTAAGCACAGGCTCTGTCCGCCTACGACCAGCACGCCAATTGAGCGATTCGTGGCCGCCCCCGCTCCGCTGCCGATGATCAAGGGAATCATTCCCGCAACCAGGGCAATTGTCGTCATCAGGATTGGACGCAGGCGATCGCGGTTTGCCTGCAGGATTGCGCTGTAGCGCTCCATCCCGTGCGAGCGCAATTCATTCGTATGATCGATCTGGAGGATTGCATTTTTCTTGACGATACCAAACAGCAACAGAATGCCCAGGGCCGAGAAGATATTCAGTCGCTGACCTGCAATGAGCGTCGAAACCAGCGCGAAGGGAATCGACAGCGGCAGCGTCAGCAGAATTGTCACCGGATGAATGAACGACTCAAACTGGGCCGCCAGGATCAGGTACATGAAGACAAACGAGAGCGCGAACGCCACCATAAACGAGGTGTTTGCCCGTTGTAGCTCCTTTGACTGCCCGGTGACTCCCGTAAGATAACCGGGGTCCATGTTCAATGCCTTCGCGTAGTTTTGGATGGCCACCAGACCATCAGACTCGGACCCGTTCGGCGCCAAACTCGCGGAAACAGTGACCTGCCGCTGACGGTTCAGACGATCGATCGAAGCGGGGCTCTCACCTTCCTCGAGGCGTACCAGTTTTTCCAGCCCGACTGTGCCGCCCGAATCTGACGCGACCGTGAAGTTGCTGAGGTTCTCGCGGGTACGGCGAAACTCTTCACCGGCACGCACCACCACGTCATACTGATCCGACCCTTCACTAAAGGTAGTGACGCGCTGACCGGCAGCCAACGTACTGAGCGCTTGCGCCACGTCTCCGGCCTTGACGTTGAAATCGGCCGCGCGTTGTCGATCAATAATGATCCTCACTTCCGGACTGCTAAGTTGCAACGAGCGATCAGCGTCGCGGAAGTTCTGATCCTGCTTGATACGTTCGACTAGCTTGTTGGAATACTCGGCGAGCTTTTGAATATCGGGACCACTGATGTACAAGGCCAGCGAAGATCCGCCTCGGCCGCCGCCGGCGATGCTCGCGCCGATGGAGGAGGTGCCCGACGCGTTGATCGCATACTCTTTCGGATACTTCCGCTTGCGAATCATGTCGCGCGTTTGCTGGATCAAATCCACCTGTGAAAACTCGCGCTCCTTTACTGGCTTCAGTCTGACTGAGACCTGCCCGGAGTTTGGTGATCCACCGCCGCCACCGCCGCCACCACCGGCGTTTACCAGGGTGCTCTCAACTCCCGGGATTTGTTCGCGCACATCACGGGCGATCCTTTCGAGTACAGACTGGGTTGCCGGCAGACTCGTGCCCTGCGGGGCGCGCAGCGATACCTGAAAGGCGGATTCATCTTCATCCGGCAGGAAGTTGTAGCCGACGTATTTATACAAAGGCCAAATAGAGATCACCGCGATGATGCAGACTGCGACAATAATCCAACGGTGGGCCATAGACCACCTGAGCATCCACATATAGGACCGGTCAATCGGGCGATAAAAACGTCCGGCCTTTGACGAAGTATCCTTAGGTTCGCTTTCCTGCGGCGAGGCATCGGGACCTGATGCCCCGTGCTTGTCGTCTCCGCCGTCCGGGATGCCTTCGGGTGTCTTGGCGTGTTTTGGCTGCTTGATCCAGCGAGCCGCCAACATAGGCGTCAAGGTAAAGGAGACAATTAAACTGACGGCGATTGCGGCGGCGGCAGTCAGGCCGAATGAAGACATGAAACGCCCGACAATGCCAGACATGAAGCCGACGGGAATAAACACGGCCAGGAGCGAAAGCGTGGTGGCCATGACGGCCAGACCAATTTCTTTTGTGCCTTCAATCGCGGCCTGGAAAGGGTGCATGCCCTTTTCTTCGACGAAGCGGTAGATGTTTTCGAGAACTACGATGGCGTCGTCGATCACGATGCCGACCATCAAAGTCAGCGCGAGCATGGTCATCTGGTTGAGCGAATAACCCATTGCCGCAATTAGTGCGAAAGCCGAGATGATTGAGGTCGGGATGGCCAGGGCTGCGATGATTGTCGAGCGAAAATTCCACAAGAACAGGAACACGATGATGGCTGCCAGCAACCCGCCGACAATCAAATGTTCTTCGATGGCGTGGAGACTCGTTTCGATGAACTCCGACTGATCGCGGGTGACGTTGATCTTGAGGTCTGGTGGCAGCAGCGGCAGAATCTCTGCCATGCGCTGCTTGACGCCATTGATCACCGCGATGGTATTCGCTCCGGATTGTTTGCGGATCCCAAGTGAGACAGAAGGCACACCGTTGAGCGACGCCGCTGAGCTGGGGTCGACGCCTGAGTCCTCGACCCTGCCAATGTCGCTCACCTTGACCGGATAGCCATTCTTCGTCGCAATGACGATGGCATTGAAGTCTTCAACTTTGGTTACGCGCGAAAGAGTGCGCAGGGTAACGGTGCGCGCGCCCTCGTCAAGACGACCACCCGGCAACTCAAGATTCTGCGCGCGCAACGCGGTTGAGACCTCAGTCACCGACATGTTGTAAGCACGCAGGCGATTTGGGTCGATATAGACTTTGATTTCGCGCAGCCGTCCGCCGAAGACCACCACCTCTCCGACGCCGTCCGCCGACTCGATGCGCTCCTGAATCTGGTTCTGGACAATATCGGTGAGCTCAATGGAAGAGCGCGGTGCGCTGATCGCGTAAACCAGAACGGGTTGGGAATCCGGATCGGATTTTCTCACCACCGGCGGGTCAGCAGTTTCGGGCAACCGATTGATGATTGTGCTGACCTTGTCGCGGACTTCCTGCGTGGCCAGATCGGGGTCTTTCTCGAGGTTGAAATTGATCGTTATGTTTGATCGACCCTGGCTTGAGGATGATCGCATCTCGTCGATACCGGGAACGGTGTTGACCACTCCTTCGATAATATCGGTGATCTCGGTTTCGACTTCCTGGGGCGCGGCGCCTGTGTTGGTGGTGGAAACCGAAACGGTGGGAATGTCGATTTTGGGGAAACGATCTACGCCGAGAGTGAAGAAAGAAAAGCCGCCGATTACTGTTAAGATCAAAACAATAACGGTGGCGAAGACCGGACGGCGAACGCAAATTTCAGCGAGCTTCTGCATTATGTTCTTTCTCTGTGCATCCTCAGTGGCCTCTGTGTCTCTGTGGTGAGTGTTGCCGTTGTAAATTCACCACGGAGACACAGAGTTCACAGAGATCGCACAGAGGTTTAAGGCTATTGCTTTACCCTCGCTCCTTCAAAAAGTTGCTGCAGATTGCTGGTCGCCACGATCTCGTCCGCGTTGACGCCAGATAGAATCTGCACCGTGTCTCCTTCTTCATCGCCAATCTGAACCACTCGGAGTTTCGCCACGCCGTCTTGAATTACGAAGACCCGGTACGACTGCGTGTTTTGGTCGTGGAAGACGGCTGCTCGCGGCAGGAACACGGCGCGACCGCCACCCTTGCGCAGAATACGCGTGGTGGCGAACATTCCGGCGCGCAGTGCATTGTCACCATTTTCGACCGCCGCCTCGACTGTTGCGGAGCGTGAAACCGGATCGATAGCGGGGTTAACTGCCGTCACCTTACCGTTAAATTTCCGATCACGGTGCGCATCCACTTCGAGGGATACGCTCATGCCGGATGTAATAAAAGGCGCATCGGCCTCGGGGACCTGTATCTGTAACTTTATTGGGTTAGTGCGCAGCACCGTCGCCACCAGAGAAGCTGGGGTCACGTATTCGCCAACCGCAATTGGGCGACTACTGACGTAGCCGGAATAAGGCGCGCGCACCACCGCATCCGTCACGGCCTTCTGTGCGATGTTCGCCTGTGCCCGAGATGCTTCGACTGCGGCTTCGGCGGTCTGAATAAGCTGGTTGTTTTGTCGCGCCGTGTTGATTGCGGCTTCCAGCACTTGCCTCGTGCTGTCTACCTGGGCCACCGCAGTATCGCGTTGCGTGCGGTATTGATCGTAGACACTCAGCGCGGTATCCCCCGTCTCGACTAAGGCGCGGTAACGCCGCTCGTTAGCCTCGGCCAAACGCAGTTGCGCCTGAGCTTGTTGGAGTATTGCGTTTGCCGCCCGCACCTCAGGAATGGTGCTGGCGTCGAAATTGCCACCAGGTCGCAAACCGAGGCGCGCCTCAGCTTGTCTGACCAGGGCAATTGACTGCTGCACGCCCGCCTGGGCCTGGCGTAGACGAAGGCGCGCGTCCTTATCGTTCAACCTGGCGATGACTTCTCCCTGGCGGACAAACGCACCAACATTAACCGGGGTAGCCACTACCTGGCCTGATGCCTGCGAGGCCACATCTGAAGTCTCGTCCGCTACCAGGCTGCCTGAAGCTTGAATATATGAAGGGACTTCGCGTGCCAGTGCTACTGTAGTCGTTACAGCGATCGGCGCCGCTTCAGCGGTGGTATCCCCTGCCTTAGCTTTTGGTTTTGTATCTGCCTTTGATTCAGAACGCGCGCAAGCCACGCTGAGCACGGCGACAGCGAGCAGGCAGACGGCTAGCGCTCCGGGTTGAAATAGACGGGAGAAGGACAATGATGGCATACGTATCCCTGTTATTATGCAGACCTATAAGCAAGACACCTGCCCATACCTTTTGGTTACAGGCACTTCGGCGGGGGTACCGAGCAGAAAGTTTAAGGGGATACTAGTCGTATAGAATGCACGACATCGGCGGAAACATGCAATCGGGTGGGTCAATCGTGTGCTCTCATTAACTGCAACGCCTAACCCAACAACCCCGTTTAGAAAGGGCACTTGTGCCCCCGCGCGGTGGGCAGACAAGTCTGCTTTCTAAACAACGAGCATGCAAAGGTTTCGAAACAATGGGGTCGAGCCGGTGCGAATCAGGGGGATTTATTAAACATGGCACAGTTCGATGAGCGGCTAACAATCCTGCGCGACTTTTTCGGACGCGGACAGGATGAGACGCCAGTGATAAGTCAACCACCACCATTCGACTTGAGCGACGAAGTCGCGCAGGGACTGGCGGAGTTCAATGTCGAGTGGCATGTCATCCCCTCAGCAGAGGAAGTCCCGCTCGACGATGATTACATGGCGCGCCTCTATCCGTCTGCGCCGGCCGATTTCAATGACCGGCGTGAGCACCGCCCGGCTTATCGTGATCACCTGACTCAAGGTCACCGGCAGCATCAGGGACAACTGGTTGGAGTAGAGACGACGCAGAAACCGCGGTATCTCCCTGGCGATCGGCAATTCTACGGAAGCGTATATGGCCACGATGTTTCAAAGGATCCCTTCGCTGTCTATATGGGCCAGGCGGGTATGATGAACGGCACGCGGTACGCGCACAATTATCTCAGCTTGCGAGAGTTTATTCGCGTCGTTAATGAAGACTGGCGCGCGCGCCAACTGCTGCCCCAGGGTTATCGCGTGACCGTTTGTCCTCCGGCCGTTTTCAATCTGGTCGGCACGGTTTTTCATCCAGAGTGGAGCGACACTGAAACGCTGGAACTTGGCTTTTACCTCGATGACCAGGGCAACGCTACCTGCTATGCCGTCGGGTCAAACGGCCCGGGAGACTTTTCCTATATCAACGAGGTGGAGGGGGAGAGTGAATGGTCTCTGATGGGATTCCGGATCGCGCTGGTTCCGCATCAGAATTGACTCGAGGAAATATCCTGCGTTCGTTTAGAGGTGGGCACCGCCGGCTTGCCTGAGGTCGACGCCCGGTATAGACCCTCGTGGAACAGATCCCCGCGGTAGGCGGAGCTGATCCGGTTTGCGCTCCGCCGGGGAATTGTTTCTATGGACGATTGACCCCTTAACTTTTCCGCGTCGTAATCTGGCCCTTTTCATACTTCAAGCAATACAGAACGGACTTCGCTGCTTCTCCTATCCCAATCGCTCTCGCGAAATATACAAAATGTGTTGCCTCCGGATAGGCTTCTATTTTGTCCGGGATCGCTGCATACAATGCTTCCTCTATTACCGTATCTCCGGTGCCGGGCGGAAATCCTCCGCATACGTTTCCGTGGGCCGACCACCCCATCAGCCGCACCTTCTTATCGTGATAACAGTAATTTGGTGCAATTATTTGTTTGGTCATCTTTGGAGTTCCTCCCGCATCCGCATGTATCCAGTATTTTTGCGGCGAGTCCAGGTTAGCGTCCCCTTGAAAGTGGGCCTGGATACAGTGGTGAAATCGTCTATCAGCGCATAACTGAAGAAAGCCCATGATCGGGTAATCCGGTGACTTGTCGCATATGACGATTGAATAATTATCATCGCTGAGCACGTTCGATCGTAGCTCGGGGGGTGTGTTCGTCGCTTGACTGTTGGGTTGATCGTTCATGATGTCTCCTGAGGGGAATTGTGAGTGTTGTTGTTCAGTTTTGACTTGAGCGCAATAGCCTGGATTAGAACTCCCTAAATGTTTTGTGTCAACGAAAACCCATTCTTGTGCTTCCCCAAAAAATACGTAGCTTCTCAATACTAAATACGTAGGTCTACGAATAGACGTATGAGATCGCCTTGAGTTCCGAAGTTTGCATTGAGATTGACGAAGATCTTATTCCCGTGCGTGAAGAAGCCAAGGGTGCCTGCGAAATCCTCGGCCTCGATCCGCTCTACGTTGCCAACGAAGGAAAACTGATTGCCATCGTTTCCTCCGAGATTGCCGATCGACTGGTCACTCGCATGAAACTCAATCGTTATGGACGCGGCGCCTGCATCATCGGGGAAGTGAAGGCTGAGCCGCAGGGCATCGTGGCCATGCGAACGGGCTTCGGCGGCACTCGCATCGTGGACATGCTGGTGGGTGAACAGTTGCCAAGAATTTGTTAGTCATCCTGGATCGCGTCGCCGTTAATCTCCTGGCCCCTGCACGAGAGGCACCTGGCGTTCGCTGCATTACCTGATTGTTTAGAAAGCACACTTGTGTGCCCCTTGCAGGAACAAACTACTATCGGTTTTGGTAGCGGCAGGCGCACAAGTGCGCTCTCTAAACAAAGTAAAATTGATTTGGAGCCTGCGACCTGAACGGGGAAAGGGTAAAGGGGTAAAGGCCAGACCGAACGAGAAGGTTTTCCATTCCCCATTTCCCTCTTACCCTTTTGCCCAGGGTTGTTCAACGGCAAGGATTTCAGTATAAGGTACGCAATAGCTCAATAAGATGGAGCCATCGATAACATCAATTGGCATGTTTGCATTGCTCGGGCTGGGCCTCGTCTTCGGTCTCAAGCATGCCATCGAAGCGGATCACGTTGTGGCTGTCTCGACGATCGTCAGTGAACATCGCAGCGTATACAGGTCGGCGCTGGTAGGTGGGCTCTGGGGTGTCGGACACACTGTTTCGCTGGTGCTCGTAGGAGTGGTGGTGCTGGGGTTCCGGATCGCAATTCCGGCGAACGTAGCTAAATGGCTGGAGTTTGGGGTCGCCTTAATGATCATCACGCTGGGAGCCCTGGCGGTGATGCGGGTGTTGCGCCAACGTGCGGACGTTCACCTGCATGAGCATAGTCACGATGGCCAGTCGCATGTTCACATTCATTTCCACGAAAACCAAACGCAGCATCAGGCAATTTCTCCCTCACATTCACATGTGATCTCCCAGATTGGATTTAAGCCGCTGCTGGTCGGGGCTTTTCATGGACTCGCAGGATCGGCAGCGCTCACCCTGCTGGTATTAACACAGATTCAGTCTGTATGGCTGGGATTGCTTTACCTGGGAGTCTTCGGCCTGGGCTCGACTCTCGGCATGCTGCTGATGTCAGGCTTGATTGGATTGCCGTTCGCGCTCAGCCAGCGACGAGTCTCAAACCTTAATTATGGACTACAAACAATCGCGGGCACGCTGAGCATTGCGTTCGGACTTTGGTATGCCTACGACGCAGCCATTGCCAATAATCTTTGGCGAACCATTCTCTAAAACTTACTGAGCAGACACGTCAAGTATGCGCTTCGTCCTGTCGAAACTGAGGCTTGTGGCAACGCCCGGGCTGGCCGCGGTTCTTAGACGGGATATACAAGATTCACAAGATGATTCAGGAGGTGCGGGCCGAAGAGATTCGGTGGTCGCTATCTGATTCTCGTAAGTTCTGTCAATTGATGGTCACTTCTGATTCTTGTAGATTCTGTTAATCCTGTCGAAACGCTACCGCTACCGGCCCTGAGGTGACCCACCTTTTTGCAAAAGGAAGCAGCAGGTATTCGCGCTGACACTGTCTGTAGAGAGCCTTTTAGTCTCTAGTGTAACCGCGCCGCTGCGACTTAAAGTAAAACGACTTCATGCGATTAGGCAGAGACTGAAGTACTGTTCCATTCCCAACCCTAGTCCCGATTACGGAGATCACCACGTGCTCCATGGTTTTGTTGAGCGGGCCTAAATTATCAAAGGTCATTGCGAAAGAAATACCGCGCGCATGTGGATTCCCGGTGAGCCTTCCTGTGAAAATCTTTTCGGCGGTTTTTAGTTTGAATTGATCGCCAAATATTGAAAGCACAGCATCGCCTGAGACCTGCGTGCTGCCAACTTTCAACGAGGCGGTTCCAGAATAGCTGACCCATCGCTCTTTGTCTCCATTGCTCAGGAACCCACCGCTTCGACCCTGGAGGAACCAGCGGTGAGCGTAGGTTGACCAGTCCCCCTTGATGAGAGCAGTTTTACCGAGCGTGTCAATCGTCTTGTCCAGATCGGCCTCAACCGCAATCTTATTTATCTTGCTCGTGCCTGGATCCTTCAACAGCGCCATATGGAAACTGATTTTGGCGGCCTCAAGGTCTTTCGCCTTATTCGCCGGATCGCTTGAGGCTTTGGTCTCCGAAACCTTCCCCGATACGTAATAGGCAGGGGCGTACCCTGGGTGTTTCATGAGGGTCTTTTCGATTTGAGTAGTCGCCTTCGAGAGATTGCCTTGCAACCGTTGAGCTTCGGCCTCATTCACCATGAATTCCTGCGACTCTCGCAATGGCGCGTCTTTGACTTTGGACAAAGATTTTTCCGCCGCTGCTCCGTTATCCCAATCGTTTAGAGCTAACGCCATGTCCAGATAACCTTTGGAGGAGTTATCTAATAGAGCCTCGCGTCTGGCCTGTTTGAATTTCTCTGCTCGCTGGGCATCAGAATAGTTGACATAGCCCTTCGAACCGGCGGGCTTCTGGCTTGCCCTTATTATCTGATCGCTCCAGCGGTCAATTCCTTCGGCCTTCTCAGCAGGCAAGAAATCGGCAGTCTGAGCTTGTCCATCCGCTTTGATCTTCAACTTTTTTCCTGTCGGAATCGTCTCTCGAACCGCAGACCAGGCCTCACCAATGAGTACTCGTGGACTTGGACTCGGACTCGGTGTCAGGGAGGCGGCCTCAGCGGGAACAGGAGTAGCAGCTACTTCGGGAGCCGGCATCGCTGGGTCGGCTCTGCTCGTGTTTCGATCCAGGTTCACCGAACCTTCGTATACGAGCACCGTTAATTCCCTTGTCTTCTCATCAACTTTCACCTCAAACTCAGTCCCGCTGACGCCGAGAGTTCCCCAAGTAGTGCACAGTCGGAATCTGGAGCTGACCCACGCCAGGATTCTGCCGGCCACCGCGCAAACTGATCCAATATTCACGTGACTATTAGGATCAAGCCAAACCAAGTCATCGCTCTCTTCCTCGCCATATTTGACGCGAAGGACCACCTGGTCGTCGTCCTTTGTCTTGATCCAGTCTCCCTTCATTAACGCGGTGCCCACCCTTGGTTGGGTTTCGGGTGCCGAGGCCCCAGCCCGAACGAGTTCAATATCAGAGGGAGTTGCAGATTCAGACTTCACTCCATTGGTAACAATGCTGTCGATCACCACGGTCATGATTTGTTCCGCACTTGGCGATGCTGATGGTGACGGTGAGGGTGACGGTGAAGGTGAAGGGACAGGCTCGGCCGTCGCAGCTGTGGCCGGTCCGATGTTCGTTCCGATTGGCATCGACACTATGATAAGAAGCGCCGACACAGAAAAGCTTGACGCCGACCAGGAAACAAAGTTCTTAGGCATGGCCAATTACGTCCTTCCGTTCTGAGGTTTGTGCCGAAGGTAAACTCGCGAATGCATGAGACCTCGTTTCACGAAGCAACCCAGCGGCCCAATATGAAAAGAAGAGGGCAGCGATATGGTAGGTCATATCCACCACCCATAAGGTTCGACTGTAAATGAGATAGATTGCTACCAGGTAGAGAAGAGTCACTATCAGCAGCGGCAAAGGAATGGTGATGAACTTTTTGAGCACTCGCGAAGCGAACGGGAGTTGAATAGAAAAACGTCTTAGTGTCGAACTTTGTAGTGCCCATCCCAGCGCGACCATCATGAGAATTACGAGGTAGTTCTTTAGCCCGGAAAGGTGCTTGAGATGGACACCCTGGAGAATATTCGAAGCGACGGCGGCCTGGATCTGGACTCCGGGCATCTGCCTGACGCCGTTGACATAGTGCATATCTTCCGCCTTATAACCGATCATCACCAGCTTTCCACGAAAGTCTCGCAGTGCCTCCGAGTCGTTACGTTTGGAGTAAACATCCTGATATGTTGAGCTCACTCGTGCAAATTCGGTGTTTAACTCGTCAACGTCAGGGACACCAAAATAATAGGCCATGTCCTCCCTATCGACGGGAATGGAAAACACTGTCTGGTTATCCACGAGCCGGATTGTGTTGTCGTCGTTATTGAAGAAAAGTGTTGCCGGCGGGCTGTCTGGTCGCCGTCTAAATTGTCGAATAGCCTCGAGCACAAATGAAGGTGCGATCGACCGTCCTTGATCTGAAGTCTGTTGGCGGGGCCCGCTGCTGATCTCCTCGCCCAGGCTGACGGCACTAACTACGCGACGGTAACCTGCCTGCTCCGGGACCGACCTAATATTTCCCAGTCTATCCTTGAGCGGTTCTCGGAGCGTCTCAGGGACGGGAGTGCTTGGTTCACCAGTCGACTCGACTCCGTTAGTTCCCATGATGACTTGGGTGCCGTTTTGTGATGCCTGCGTGATGGCCCTCGCTAATTTTTCATCCCATTGCGGCGATGGGTCCTTCAGAAATATGTCCAAGGCCACGACGCTGGCGCCGGCCTGAGCGAGCGCATTTATCAGTTCGGCGTGATAAACGCGATCGTCAATCCTACTAGGACTGGGAAAGCCATCAACTCGAGTGTTCTGGTCAACCAAAATGACGCGGATCTGATCGTCTCCGAACGACCTGCCACCCAGACGTTCAGACCTGAGATAGTTGTAAGACAGTTTTTGAAAATAATCGTCGATGCCAACGACGTTGAAGAGTCCGAATACTGAGGCAAGGAAAATGATCAGGCTGATGGCTAAGGCAGCTCGCGTGATCCTCATCGTCGCTCTGACAACGCCGCTGAGGCGCCTATTGATTGTCTCGACTTCCAGTCGCTCCTGTTCTATCTCACGTTCCAACTCGGCTACTTCCTCAAGAGTTCCGGCCGTTCCTTTCTTAGTCTCTAATGTCTTTAGAGTTTCGTCGTGAGCATCCTTTACCGCACGAAGCCTTGGAGCTTCACTAAGCAAACGGACTGGCGCCGTCGTGCGCCGCCACAGTGTGGAGGCGAGTGAAGTAACAACGCCTCCAAGATCTCCGCCGCTGCCAATAACCATCGCTCCGCCGCCACCGCCCACGGACACCCCTACCCGAAGAGGTTCCGGTTCCTTCTCCTTCAGATCGAAGATAGCCCCGGAATCTGATCGCATGAAAAGTACCGGCGTGGCAAAGCTCAATTCGTTTCGCGCCTTAACATGCATCAGATTTCGAGCGCTCGTGACAGCTGCATCGATCAGGCCTCGTTCGTAACCCTTACACAGAGTGCGATAGAACTGACTGGAAAAACGCAGGGCCGCGTCGTCGAATATTGGGTATTGCATCGCGACTACTGCGGGTATCTCCCGGCTGAAAAGTTTCGGCACCACTCCCGAGAGAGGCTTGGTGCTTGAAACCTGCGCACCCTTACATGAATTGAGAACAATCAACTTCATCGACGGATGATTCATGAACAGATCCGCGAAGTCTTCCGCGCACAGCCACTCAAGCTGTTCCATTTGCGGAGGCTCGTATTCTTCCGGATCCTCAGTTTCCGAATCCGGGTTGACTAGTAAGTAGCCTTCTTCTTCCCCGGTCTTAAAACATCCGTGGCCGATGAAATGAAAGATGTGAAAAGGTGGCCCTTCGTTCAACTTGTTTGCGATGGTGGTAGCGCTGACTCTTCCCGACATGAACTCGAGATGGACCAGCCCCTTACTTTCCAACTCCTTGAAAGCAGACCGCACGATCCGTTCTTCCTCGGCAACGTCGAGGCCCGAAACACTCGGGATCGCTACCAGGACCCGGACGGGTGGGTTTATTGCCAGTTGGCGATTACCTTCAGAGATTTTTAGGAACCGGGTGACTGGTGTTTTGTTCCAGGTAGCAAGGAAGCGGTCTCGATCGGGATCGTAGAGCAATTCCCAGGGCAAGGCAGCAATCGCGGGCGCCGCAATGAGCAATCTGATGCGCAACCCCATCGAATCATTGTCCTGAATTTTACCGAAGGCGACGTTGAATTTGTTTAGGATAGTCCCGCGGAAGAGGCAGTTGAAGAGATGGAGGCCGACTTCCTTCAGATCCTCCCGAGTGCTTTCGTTTTGGTCGAACGCCGCCAGCCTGGCGAGTATTTCGGGAGACAGGATTTTGTCGCTGAGGTACTCAGGAACTCCAGACGGAGGCAAGACGATAACGCGGTAACGGTTATCGTTTTCGGCTTCGATCCAGATATCGAAGTTGTTGTAGTTCAAGACTTCACCCCCCGGGTCGAGGCGGCCGGCAATGGCTGTGAGACTACTTGCCGGCTTCGTAGGTAATCTGTTCGGCTTTTAGTTGGTGGCCGTCTGCCTGCTCGACCCGCACGAAATTCAGTTCATAGGGAAAGGACTTGTCATTGGTAAGGTCGTCAAGTGTCAGGTTCGGATTCTTCTCATAGTCGACATATCTGGTCCATGAGCCAGGGTTAAAGTAAGACCCTCCGTTGCCGGCTTGACGGGCGTCAGGTTGGTGAGTGTGACCCATGACAACCACCTGCGGACCGTCATCGCTCAGCAAAAGCTTTTCGGCTTCTTGCCAGAGATATTCCTTGTCCACTTTGTTGCCTTCTTTGATAGCCAGGGTTGAGCCCTGGCCGCCAATGGCCAATGTGTTACCCAGCTTGAGTTGTTCGAACACCTCAGACCAGTCCTGGGGATCCACGAGCGGCATCATCTCAATCAGGAAATCGAACAAAGCATCCTCGTTGTTGAGATTCAAACGGACCGTCTCGACGGTTGCCGACTCATCTCGAACCTGCCGGTAAAGCCTGGTAACTTCAGCGGCAAACAGATCGTCAAACTCGATTTTCTCCACCAACTTCTTGCCCACCTGATCGTTCGCTTCCTTGATGCCGGCGACCTTGGTAGGGTGCCTGCCTGCAAAACGCATCAGCATCCAGGACACCACTACCAGGCCGAGACGGTTCTCGCCCCAGAGAATTCGGCCGAGGGCCGTCACTGGTTTCAGGTTGTCCGCAAAGGGGTAGTCTTTTTCCAGCCAATTAACAAACTTGACCATGAACAAGGTGCCCGGGCACATTTCCAATCTCGAAGTTGTGCCTTCCGCATTCGGAATTATCGGATCGGCCCAGCGCTCAAACTTATTGGCCGGGTCCAGCATGTGACCGTGGCCGATAAGTAACTTGCCGCCATAACGTGAATACCAGACGTTGCCGGTCTCAAAAGCGATATCCCCTGCTAACTGCTTCAGCTCGTATTGGACCTGAGGCCAGTAAAGATCGACGTCGTGGTTTCCGGCGGCCAGGGTCACCGTGTTGCCGAGTTGCCGGAAATCGCGCAACGCCTTGAATATGTCGGCATGGCCGCTGGTGATCGACCGCAGCTTCAGCAGCGATTCGTCCTGGGAACACCAATACTTGGCTGAACCTAGTGTGTATACCTGCGGCTCAACCTGGGCAAACTCCAGAAAGTCACCATTGATGATTAGCTCCATGTCTCCGCGCTGCCCTTCGGCTGATTGTGATTGTTCGTTAACGAAGTTTCGCAGTTGACCTTTGTCGTAGACATGGTCGTCTCCGGGGTCTTTATCGCCGCCGCCCACGTGTAGATCGCTGATAACGAGTGTCACCGGTTTGTCGTTCATGATTCCTCCTTTAAACTTTGCGAGCAGTTATGTCGGCAGGGCACTGTAGTGAGTAGAAGAGTCCCATGGGATTCCCTTTAGCCAATTGTTCCTGGCGCAATTCGAGCAACGCCTTTCCCATAGGCTGCTTCTGCTTGAGGTAGCGGCGCATGAGTTCCTGAGCGAAAGCAGAACCGAAAGTAATCGGCACCGGGAAGCTGGTGGCAATCAGACCGAGTGCTTGCTTTTCTCGAAGCGCGGATAGAAACGTCGAGAAAGCCAGCGGCGAGGAGGCGCCTGAGCTGCATGAGTTTAGGAAAACTATGGGGCCTCGAGGATACTTGATCTTCTTTGGAAGATCGTTGGGCGACAAAAACTTGTCTTCGTCAACTTCCAGCTTTTCCCGTTGATTTGGATCCAGGGCCTTGTCGTTTTGACCGTGACAAAAGAGGTAGATGAGCGTGGCCTCATAATTGAGAGTGTCGAAAACTCGGAGAATGTCATCGCCGGTCTTCCGTACTTCGGTTTTGAGGGTGGGCGCCAGTTCAGCGGAAAGTGTTTCGTGTGACTGCCCAGGAAGAAACTTGCTGCCGACAAAGTCCTGATCGATGGTGCGGAAAACATTCATGCTTAGATACGCGGGACTGGCTTCGTGAATACCCGCCGGCGATTTGTATGTTTGCCCCTGGCCCGCCAACAGACATTCGATAGACAATCGGTTTCCCCAGAAGTTTTGCGGCTGAACCGGACTCTGCTCCTTAACCGCTGCGCCATACTTCACGTTGAAGTCAGACGGATTAAGAATCTCCCAGGGAAGGAAAGCGCAGTCGGTTCGGATGCTTAGAGTGCTGCCATATGGCAGGTCGTCGATAGCTTTGAGAATCGGCTTCAGCGCGTCATCCTCGGCCAGGCTGCTGTAGAGTAGCCAGCCCGCTGTAGCCACGCCTTCAAGACACTGTTTGAAAGCTTTTTCCCCCGAACTGCCACCCTTCGGTCGGGCCATCGTGTCTTCAAGCGTGGTCCAGATGGTGTGGTTGGGTATCGGCTCCAGGGAAGCTTTCGTTTCGCCCAAAAGGTCGGCTAGTGATGAGCGGGTCAACTTCTTAGGCGAGACCGTAAAAGACTGTTCGGTTACCAGGTTGTCAAAGCTGATGGACAACTTGTCGCCATCCGCGAAAATGAGTAAGCGCGCTGCTCGCTGCTCGCGACTTCCCGCTGCAGCCAGCTCGTCAAGATTGAATTCGAGAGGTGGGAACTCGGCAGGTCCTACCGAGGCGTCAAGGGTTTCAACCAGGCGCAACGGGATGGGAAACTCATAAAGGACCGCGCCATTGCTTTCGAATATGACGTCGATGACGGAGTTTTCTGTTAGCTCGTCAGCCGCACGAAGATGAAATACAGCCTCCTGCTCAATAGCGCCGTTAATGAAGGTGACTCGCTGCGCCCACTTGCTGTCCCGAAGGGTGAAGCCCCGGGGAACAATGACAATGTCCAGCTCGGATTTCTCGGCAGTCAACAATTCATCGAGCTTTGTGCCAGTGGGTTTCGCTAACACCGGCAGCGACGGAATGCCGTAGTTGAAGATCAGATCAAACTCGGCGCCCAGCTTGACGCGGTCGCCCCGCACTCCATCTCCCTTGGTGGCGAAGTAGAAAAAGGGTTTTTCGCTATCGAGGTTGTTCAACCCGTCGCTGGGTACCTCTGGCTCGGTGAGTGCCATCTTTGTCTCTTCGCGCCCGAGCTCGAAGTTTATGCCCCGGCTCATCCTGGGTTTATTGGGAACCTCGGCTTTAGGTTCGTCTTTGAGAAGTCTAAAGACCTCCTTAACTGTAGGCTCACCTTTGCCCAGCGCCATTCTTGGTGACATCGACTGCTTCATCACCTGGTCCAGTGTCGGAGTTTTCTCCCCGACGGCACCTTTGAAACTCAGCACCCGCTTCGCTTCCTCGTATTTTTCCAACAACCGATCAACCACCCGCCGTTTATCCACGGTAGTCAGATCGGGGGACAGAGTTGCCTTCAATAACGCAGTGCGCATGTAGTGAGTAGCCTGGCTTTGATCACGCAGCGCGTTCAGGGCTTCCTGAAAAGGCTCTTGAATTGAGGTCAAGCTTTCCCAGTCGTCACGTTTGTCAAACAGCTCGACCCTGAACAGCATGTGATCATGACTGGTTAAAGGCTTGGCGCTCTCCAAATCCGGTCCCAGGCGGAGTTCATCGTTGACTACCATCAAGGCCTCGGTATCAAGGCTATCCAGCGGTGCCCTAATCGCAGCGAAATACCCGGACTTCAATTCGCCCTCAGAGAACGAATTGTGCAGACTCAAGTGCATGTTTCCACTCGCGGGCGCCAAAAGGTCCTGAATGCCGAGCGCCAGCGGCTGAACTACATTGAGCGCCAGCGACAATTGGGAAACGTTGAGCAAGCCTGAGAAATTGCTGAGGACCTTGAGCATGTTGGCGAGGTGGTTTTGTCCCCGCAACGCGAACAACCCAGCGCTCAAGGACACCGTCCCTCCATTGAAGGGCACCGTTGGGGTCAATAGGAAGTTCCGAGCGATGACGTCGCCGCGCTCGGTTTGTTTAATGCCCAGCCTGGTGGCGTCGGCGATGTTCGGCACCTCGATGGTGCGGTCACCGAAGTTGAAACGAACAACCGAATGAACAGCCGGATACCAACTCGAAAACCACTCGGTCTCCTTCTTGAGAAACATGCTGGCGAGGCGGAGGCGAATGTAATGCACCCCGGTCTGCAGCGATTGCTCCGGGAGCTCTCGATCTACGCGCGCTGGCGCAATGCGCGTATAGATCAGCGATTGTCGATCCTTATCGATCCATTGTGTCAGGTCGTCGATGAGTGACATTCCTGGTGTCTCCTTACTCTAGTTGAAAGCGCTTTAGGCCGAACGCTAAGTGAGGCGGCCGTCCCATTCGCGATTAAGGTAAATACAAAGGTCCTGCGGCAATTCTTGTGCAGTAACCGGATCGGCTCCCAAAGACAACCCGTACCGGCCGATCTGGAGTCGCAAGTCTCCAATTGTTTTGAGCAACTGCCGTTGCTGGAGCCGTGACCGCCTGGCCAATAGTTGAGCGAGCTGATCAATGACCGCGCTGGCTTCGGTGATCCTCAAGGGAGGAATAACCAGCACGAAGGGTACGCCGGCAGCAAACATCTGCGAGGCAAAGATCCGCGCAAAAAAAGCATCACGACGATCGCCTTCCAGTCGTTGGGGACTCACCTGGCGCGGCTCTTCCTGAATAACGCAGACGGAGAGATTCGGAAAAGCTCTGGTGATGTCTTCGACGCGAACCAGGGGATCGCTGTCAGCAGCCGATTGCGAGCTTTGAACGGTCAGTGTGAGCCGCTCTTCTCCAAGACGTAATCCGACCCCAAGGTAACTACTTTCCAGCGTCCCGATCAGATGTATGACTGAAACTTCAGGGCGGGTATTGTTCCTGATGATCTCGTTTCGGTCCTTAAGTTCGAAACTAATACCGGTGCTCGACTTCTCCAATGCCTTCCAGCCATCCCTCGCCATGGATTGGCCCAGGTCACCTTCTGCCAGTGCCAGGACAGTTGGTTTCTCGGTTCGCGACGCTGCGCGCCCGATTGTCAGTGAAAGTTTGCGGTAGGAGTTAAATGGCAGGTACTCATATCTCAGTTCCTTGTCGATTCCATCTCCTGACAACAGGGATTCCCAGCAGAGACCGTTCAACGAACCTTCAGACAGATCGATCTGGACTGCCATTGAGAACTTGCGGAGCCATTGCCGCAGTGAACCAAACTGTTCGGGAAATTTCGTCTTGGCCAACTCTTCACTGAGTCTTTGGTAAGGTTGCACCGCGGACTTTCCGGAAATACCGCTGAACATATATTGGGTTCTTATTGCTGGAACCAGTACCAGGAGAAACTGAAAGGCGCGCGGAGTGAATTTCAAGACAATCTCCAGCTCGGGTACTTCCGTCAAGGAACGATCTGTGGAAGGTGCGTCCTTTACCGGCCTGATGGTTAGATCGATTCGGACCAACTGAGTTAGCAATGACGAGGCTGCCTCGAGATTTCTTTCCTGAAGCCACTTCCCAACTCGGGAAAACCGGCCGCGAAAAACAGCTAGCAGGCTGCTGCCAGTTACCAACAAAACTGCAAAGGCTATGCTTATCCAGCTGTATGTCGTAATGACGCTCGCAAAATGAAGCCACGCGATCAGGGCCATCAACCCCCAGATCAGAATCATGTCGCCCCAAATTTTCCAGGTCGGATACTCGGGGGGCTGCACTCCATCAGAGACCGGTGTGGGAACCGAAGCCGTTGCAGTTTCGTCTGACCCACTAACCTGGCCGGATTTCTCGGTCTGGTCTGGTTTCGATTGGCGTCTGACCTTGAGCGATAACCTGTATAAGAGAGAGAGAAATAAAATGACGATCGCAAAGGTGGCAGCCTGAAGCCACTTGCCGCGGGTCGAGAAATCGGGAGCCACTAAACTGAAAGCTTTACCGAACAGCCAGAACAGGCCATAGACGACCGCTATGATGATGGCGAGTCCCGCCAGCGGACGCAAAGCCTTTTTGGCAACGTCGAAGGCTCTGCGGAAGATGCTGGGCGCTTCATAGGCGCGTTGGAACCAGTTCGCTAGGTCCGCTGGCATCGGGTCGTACGTTTCCGTGTGCGACTCAGTAATCTCGCCAATTGCTCCAGGAAGCAACTGCCCAATGAGGCTTCTGCCGGCAGACGCACGACCGTCAAAGGATTTCGCCACCCTTAAGACGAGCAGGTAACGCATGAGCCTCGGCCTCCATGAGCGTGGCGCCCAGTCTCCCACTTCTGCCTTATCCGGGTTTTCAATGAGTGCGTTGAGATCCTCTTGGGATGGTAACTTGACGCGATCTTTGACGCCCGCGAGAAGGTCGACATAGCAGTTAGCGATATTTAGTTCGATAGCTTTCGCTTCTCGATGCGAGAGCATCATCGCTTCAGCAGTAGCGGCAAAGAATTCTCCGACGCGATCACCACTTAGGTCAAACAGCACTTGTGCCTGTCGATATAAATAAGCCGCCCGATCAGGCATTCGAAGGGAGAGCAGATCGGCTTCATGAAGAGCGATTTCAGCGGCTCGCCGGCTGCCAACACTTTCAATCATGGCGTCGGTCCAGGCCACAGAGGAGGAACCGCGCCCCTGATCACTCAACGCCCGCGCCCGCAATGAGAGGGTTCCAGCCAGTTCAGTAACCATCCCCCCCGAGTCACGATCACGCATTGCCCAAGTGCGCAATGAGAGTGTCAGTGCTTCAACTGGAGAGAACTCGGTTCGATGGTGAAAGAAGTCCTCTGCAAACGCCAAGCGACTAACGTGGCCCAGGTTCAGCTCAGTCTTGTCTTTCGTCGCTAACGCCAAAGCTTCGAAGCAGTCAATCTGGACAGCAGCCAATTCGTAGCAAGGGTAATTCTCAAAATCGATTGACAAACATCCCTTAAGGTTTTGCTCAGCCCAGGTCAAGGCAGTCTTCGCCGTCTCTTTTCGATCGCCATCAAGGGAGAAGCGAGTCTGCCAGATTGCATGGAGCCATCGCAGCTTGTCGAGCTGCTCAGTTGTGAATCCAGCCTTCCATCTTTCAACAGAAATCTGGTCGCCCAGTTTTTCATCCGCTCCGGGTTCGGAAGACCGCATGGGCAAAGTCGGAATCTTCTCCAGGTTCTCCGGAATCTTAGGCACTTGCTGAATATTCTTTGTGCCATCGTGCGCATCGAGCGCCCATGCGAGACTTCGGTCCGAGAGTTCTGCGGAAGTTTTGAGAGTTTCGCCGCCTTTCTCACCTACGTCTCGCAGACGCATTCGTAGAATCATCCGGGAGCAGGCCCGATCGATATCGAGTAACGTCTTGTAGGATTCTGAGCGTGAGTTGGCCACCGCCGCCAGATCGTGAAGGAGGATGTCTGCCTGACCCTGACTTGCGAGCACCTCGAGGACAGTCACAAACAGGGGGGGTATAACATGATGAGAGCGAGAAATCAGCGCACCGGGGACGGAATTCTCCCTCTGGGCACCCGGCTCGTTTTTCGAACGAGCGTAAAGAACCGATCCGTTGGGAGCCACGATGAACTTGAATTTGCTCAGTTGCTCCTCAGGCACTACACCATCAGCATGGCGGAGACTTAACAAGGCGGAGTGCAAGCGTTCGTTATCGATCAGGTGGAGGTTAACCGGGGGCTCACCTATCAGCTTCAGGATTTCGCCCGGCGACATGAATGCGGGGTAAGCAGCGCGCACGAATTCCAGTCGCACACGAGATGCGAGATCTTCAGGCGGACGCCAATCGTGCCAGGACGATTTCCCAATCGCCGGCTCTACCTGGTAACTGGAGAACGCGAGCGACACGCGGAAACCTTGTCGGGCCATTTCATGATTACCAAGCAGCGACTCTGCTCTACCAACAAGACAGGCGGCAAATAAGACTAAGTCCGAAGCAGAAGGGCTCATACTGTTCGGAGTCAACGCGGAATCGGCATCTGCTATCAATTCGGGGGACAACATCCTGGCCAGGGTCGTTACTGGGCAAACGGTCTTTGGTCCGGTCGTCAATGAGTCCTGGATCAGTGAAGGATTTTTTGGGGCATTCGTATCCGCGAATTCAACGATTGCCTCTGCGGCAGCAACCAGGGCTCCTGCCAGCTGCGGGTGAATCCCCCGTCGTTCTTTTCGATTGGCCGTCTCTTCTACGAATCGCCAGAGCTGGTGTATCTGTTCAACAAGTTTCGGATCGGTCTGGTCTATCCGCAAACTCGCTGAAATGAAACCAGCGCGAGCGCGCGTTTCGAGTTCGGGCATTACATCCGAAACAGTCGCGGCCTTGGCCAGCACCTCTTCCCATATCTTTGCCAGGTCGCGCCAGACCGATGTGAGTTCCTCTAGCTTGGCCGAGCGCAAGCGTGCCGAGGCATTCGAAGCCAGGACTGCCGCGCGCAAACGACTTTCCGGTGGGACGTCCGGCGTCGCATTGGGGTCACGCAAAGCGACAGCGCCGCCCTCGTTTTGTAGTTTCTCCGTTACATCGAGGAACCAGGAAGGCGGCCGGAGAGAGAACATGCGCTCTTCGACTTGCTTCCACCAACGGAAAACTCGCGACGTATCAGGATCGGATTCCAGAACAGTAATGGCAGAATCGAAAGTTGACCAGTCGAGCACATTCGGATCGCCTTCAAGGGTAATTCGTTCAAAGTAGTCGGCGGCGCGCGGTTGGACCTCTGCCAGCAGAGGGCTATTTCTGAAGTAGAGAAATAGGCGCGTCCGGAGGCCCGGTTCTACATCGAGAATCAGGCCTGGGCCTTCACTCGAATCCTGTTTCGGGCGCTGATTGATCCATTCTTCATCCTGCAGAAGCTCGAAGACCCTATCGACTGGGTCGTTTAGCTTGACGCCTTGAAAAATCTCGTGAAGCACGGCGCTGTCAAAATGGCCCAGCAACGCCACTGCCGGTAAGACTTCCTTTAGAGACTCAACATGGAGACGCCGAATCACGCGCAGTTCAACGTATTGGGTAGTTGGCGGAGTATCTAAAATCTGTGTGGCTGTGGGGGGCGGTTCCTCTCTGGCCCACTCAGCATATAACCGAAGGTCATACGGGTTGCAGCGCAGTTTTTTAGAAGGGCTATCGTTAGGGTTAGTCCATTCAATATGAGCCACACTCCCGGTATCCGGGCTGCTGCGCTTGACGATGGCGGGTATTAGATCTCCAGGTACTTGCATCTTCGCTGCCAGAAATTTAGCGGCATCCGCTTCTTCAAAACCGCGAACTTCATGCAGGCGCAAAAACTTTCTTTCCTTCAACTGCGCAGCGCTGGGGCAGTGCCAGTTGAAGCCCCTAACCGACAGAGGCCGGCGCCCGGAAAATATCACTCGCAGATTAAGAATGGGTCCGCTTGGAGAAGCGTTTTCATCGCTGAGCGTATGTGCTCCGTCGTGAAGCGCGCGCAGAATCCGAAAGGTTTCATCGATGTTTTCTACGGGAGTGCGACCGTGGGTAATTTTGGCTAACTCCTCGCAGGTGTCCACAATCAAGACGACCCGTTTGGGCAGCAAGCTAAGGGCTTCGGCGTATATTGAAATGGCTTCTCTGAACTGCGGCAATTCTGTGGCCCGCCGTTGCAGCCCATCACGAATTTCAGAACTCAGCCGCTTGCTCAGCTCCTTGAATTGTCGCTCCGCCTGATTGAAGAGCCTGATGGAGTCGGGACCGGCGTAGGCGCGTAAATCCTGAGCAAATGCCCACAGCAGCATGCCGGGATCGAGGGTTGGGTAATCGGCTTTGAGGTAGTCAAAATCGACCCGCGCGGCAATAGCGTCATGGTCCTTGGCCCAGTCGACCGTGATCTTCCGGACCAGCATTGTCTTGCCGACGCCGCCGGCACCCAGGAAATGCGTTGCCCAGAGGTTGTCGTTGGGGCTCATCAGCTCCTCGAAAGCCGCCAACTGTTCGTCGCGCTCGAAAAAGTACTTGAGGTGGCGCTGATCGTTTTCTTCCCGGCGCAGCAGGATCAATCTCTGGCTGGCTCGGTGAAGAGCCTGCTTCATGCTGTCGTCTCGGTCTCGTAACAGCCAGCCGGAAAAGGGTTGACCGGCATTCATCCAATCCCGAATTGTCGCTGATTCCCGCCTCTCAAAAGCCTCTTCGACCTGTTCGTCAAATTCGTCGGCGATACCACCGTCGCGAGAGGCATGGGCCGCCAACACAGCCCATTTCACCAGTGCAGCCGGAGCGAACGCAGGCGGTTCCAGGACCCGGTGTTCGATGGCGTTGAGCATCTGATCCGCAATTCGGCTGACAAGGTTGCGAAGCTCGCCCCGCTGTCCGGGTTCGTCAGCGTATGCTTCAATCACGTCTGCCCGAGTAACATCGTCCATCGTATAAAGAGAGGGCCGAGGGGCCTCACCTTCTTCACTGTGCAACTGCGAAACTCTGACCAGCGCTCTCTCCCGCAGACCTTCCAGATACTGCGTAACGTCTTTAACAGGGAAACCACTCTTTTCGGCCAGCGGCACCGTCCAACTCGGCACGAGCGCCGTCCACAGAAGTTCCTCTCCACCCGATCCCTGTAATAGAGCTGAACGGTAAATAGAGTCTTGCTCGGCCATCTTTTCAGCGGCCAGCTTCTTATAATCTTCGAGGGAGAATGAGGCGCCACTTGTCATGTCACATGCCCCTTTTCATCAGCGGAATAAGTCGGATGAGGTCCTCATCGTTCATAGGCCGCAAAACCGGACCCGGAGGGGTAGGCATTCTTAAGTTTCCTCCGATCACTCGGAAGGCGTCTTTCGACTTCAGCAGCGAGGGAATTCCGTTAACTGTAAGTTTGAGCTCGTCGAAAAACCATTCCACGATCGGCGCTGGCGCTTTTCGGTCCACAGCCAATGGCTTGGGATTATTCGCGACGTCTTTCCATTGTGAGAGAAAAAACTCATATGCCAGGCGATCCTCGGGCTGTTGGAATGCCCGTAGCGGCACCTCTCTCGCTCCCTTCGCCTTGTCAAGCCAAGCCGTGATCGTGGCCTCTTCCCCCAGGCCCAGCGACATGTCGTAAGTACAGACGACGCGAATGTCATCCCGCGCGTTTGGTCCTTTCTCCGACGATGGCGTATTCGAACGCAAGCCGTACGGACTGGAAAAAAACTGGAGCAACAGCTTGCTCGCCTTATCCATCTGGTGTACGTCATCGACCAAGAGAAGCAACTTTGGCAGCGCCCGCTTCTCTTCCTCCTCCTCCTTCGCTTCGGCCGGTACGGGACCAACAGGTTTGGGTGGCTCCTGCTTCTTTCGCGCAATCTCAAGAAGTCGAAGCAGATCGATTCTCAGGGCGGCGAACATGACCGGTGGACTATCCCAACTCTTACCTTCGGCGAAAGCGTTCTTAAACTCCGCCGGAAGTTTAGTGGGATCATTCGCCACCAGATCCAGCGTTTCAGCGCTGAACGTGAGTTTGAATTCATTGGCCGTGATGTTCATCGCGGTCCTGAAATCAGCAATCAGTTGAGGGAGGTCTGTCGGATACTTACCTGGGTCACGTTCGATCCATTCCAGGCTGTTTAGCACTGGTACGTGCCCATCAAGCGAGGCGGTTGAAGCAAATTGCCGTAGCAACCAGGTTCGACCGAGCTTCTCATTCACATTGTCTTTTTTCTCTTTTCCATCGACCGAGACGGCCAACAGCTGCAAGTCACCTATATGTTGCTGGGGTGTCGGCAAGTCGTCCGGCTTGCTGGCCATCAAACAGTCATACCACTCGAAAAGACCCAGACGATCACAGAACGCCGGATAATCAGGCCGCGGAGCAAACTGAGTTGCCACGGCGTGCCATTCCTCCTCATTTGGATTTGTGACTATCTGAAGTTTTGGCTCCGTCACCCCGGCAGACATAAAGAGTGTAGGCAAGGCCCAATCTATGCTGCTCTTTGGATCGGTTAGGCCTACCTCAAGTATTCCGAGACGTCGCCCGGCGGAAGCAGCCTGAGCAATCTCACCCCCATCCAGGATGGCCTGATAGAAGCAGCGAGTGAAGAGACGGCACGCCTGATCGGCTACCTCGCCGGCCATTCCTAGAACAATCGGAACCCCGGGTGATTGATCATCGCCGGCTACTAGCTTCACCGCCATAGGGGAGGCTACTTGTCCAGATTTCATGTATAGATCGACATTATCGACGGCTGTGTAACAGGCGTTGAGAATCACTATTTGCGGAAGTTCCATGGTCGGATCCGGCTTGAGGAGTTTCAGCAAATTGTCCGCATTTACGGCCTCCGTACCTCCACCGTTGTCTGCCATCAGCTGAAGAAAAGTTTCCTGATCCGGATTCGGGAATCCATGACAAATGAAATGAACCACCGTTGGTTTGAACCACTTGATGGCCGCCTTCAAACGTTGCGGACTGGCCTGCAGTAGCAAATGTGTCTTGAGTCGAAGTTTTGCGGTAGGTTTTAGGCTGCGCAATAATCCGAGGTACTCCGCGCCCGGCTTGATGCGATCATCCTTGGCGAGATCCGATCCGACAACGAAGAGCACCCGCGGTGCGGCAATCCTGGCCAGCGTTTGTTTTGTACCGGCCACGCGACGAGTGATAGCGACTTCCGGCTCGGCAGCCAGGAAATCGTCCTTGCTATGCATCATTTCCCAGGGCAGCCGGTTTATGTGAAAGTCGTCTTTTTTCCAATTGAGAGCTAGTTCGATGGGCTCGGTTTTGGCGACGTCGTTGAGCGTTTGCCAAAGTTCATCGCCGAGCAGCGTAGCAAACAGATAGCGCCCAAACTTCACCACCTCGTCGGCTTCGCGACGTAGAAGTTTCTGGTAAGCAGCCGCGATCACCGCCGCGTCTTTTGTAGTGCAGAGTTCAAAGTGTGGATTGTCTGCAGTATTTGGTATTTTTTGGGCTTCGTGATCAGGAGGTTGGGGAAAGAGGTTTAGGTTCTCGCCGACTTTTCCGAGAGTGCGCTCAAACGCTTTCCCGTTGGAATCGACGACGAGCGCTTGCGTTTGTAGGTTGGTGATATTCACCACCCAGTCTTTGTCCACATCAATCCTGAATTGCACTTGCCCCTCCCTGGTTATTGACCGGCGGCAGACGTTTTCCTGCCTTCCTGAGAAGACTCGCCAAAGTCTTCCCTTTCTTTTCCGCTTCTATGTCTTCGTCCCTGCCTCCAGCACGTGTGTCGCGCGGGCCGCTCTTCATTAGTGCCTTAATGGTATTTGAACGGATTCTCTCGCGTTTCTCTTTTCGCAATTCGTAGTCTTTTTCGTGGTCGGCGGATTCAGTTCCGTTTGAGTGTTGAGACCACGCGCGGAGCGAACCGCAAGCTACATAACGCGCGGTTTCCAGGCGAGCCATGGTGTTGGCGTCGACCAGCAATTCTCCTTTTGCCGACAGGGTAGCGCTCCACCCGCTCACCTTATCGCCATCCGCGAAAGTGGCTTTATCGAAGGAACATAGTTCTTTTAACCCCCCAAATTTTGGCAGCGGTTGCAAAGCAAAGGAAACTGCGTGCTCCACTACTTTGTAATCCTGGCTGGCGATTGCGTCAGTGTCGGCAATTGCCTTGAGATCGAGACCCAGCAGCGCTGGTTGCGTATCAAGTCCAAGCTCATTCGCTACACGTTTCATGAAGGCCAGACGGATAACCGGCGACGGGTAGGTTGACTTCCGCTCGACCATCGCTTTGTTACTGCCGATTTCGAGTTCTGCTATGGCTCTTAGCGCCCACTGCCCCATCATCATTAATGAGAAAAAGTCCGCGAATATTTCCTCTCCCCAGCGACCCCAGGAGTCGGCAGCGTCTTCCTCCGTGAAGCCCTGGGCTTCGGCCGCAGCCGCCATTCCCTCGCGAAAGTAGCTCACCAAATCAAGCGCATACTGAACGTGGTGACCCACTTCATGCGCGACAAGGACTAACCACCACGGAGCCGCAATGCACGAAGGCGGCAAACGGAGCACGGGAATTGGTAATGACTGAAGCAGCTCATTCAGGAAGTCGAGGTCTGCCGTTAGCGTTAGATTCACCGGCAAGGGTTCGTCAATTTGAATCGTGGCTGGCGAGTATTCAGGTTCGACATAAGTCAGAGGTGCGGTGCCGTGCGGTCCGAGAGCTTTGTTGAGGACCGCGTGAAAACAACTCCAAACTACTTCATCGGCCGACTTCAGTAAGTCGGCCAGCTCCTGATTGCCGTCGCCTTCGTTTCGCTGAATAAACTTCTCTTTCAGATACTCCCACAGCTTTTGCAGCCAGAGGATCGCCAGGTCATATTCTCGGCAAAGATCGTAAACTTCCTGCACCTCCAGCTTGTCCAGGCCTGACTCAACCTCGTCCAAATGCGTCCTGAGTTCCTGTACGGCGACCTGAATGACTGACCTGACAGCTGCCGATTGAGTTCGGTGCAACCCCAATACATCGAGAGCGATGACCTCTGCCAACTCGTTGTCGATGGTTTTGCTCACCGAATCGAGTTGGTCTCTGGTTTGCTCCTGCCGAACTCTGGCGATCAACTCACCGTTCACGAAGCCCTCCCCAATGTAAAAATCAAACGTAGGAATGAACCAGTCGAGGCGGAGGAAGCCATTCTTGAATGGCGGCGAGTCGTTTCCTCCCGATAGTTCTGGCGAAGTGCGGAACCTCCAAAAGGCGAACACCAAACTGAGCCTGGTGCCGGTTCCTTTCTGGCTGGCTCAGTAGTTGAGTAAAGCTTCGGCGGACTGCCCACATCTAGAAACCCTTACCGGAAGTCCTGGTCACCTGGTTCGCGTGAAAGCGCTAAAGAAAACATTGCGTCCGTTGTGAGATGCAAGGCTACAGGATGCTAGGACTCCCAAGAGTGACGCAACAATATTCTCACGCTCCACTCGAAGTCAATATTTCAGGAAGAAATTGCCTGACTTCTTGGCCTCCCTTTGCGGTCCTTTGCGAACACCTTTGCGTTCTTTGCGGTTAACTTCCTGATTCGGTTAAAACAGGATAACCGCAAAGAACGCAAAGGTGTTCGCAAAGGACCGCAAAGGGTGGTGGGTTAGTTGCCTGGATCGCCGCCTCCCGATGTCAGCTACGGAGGATCTCACCGAACCATCGGGTGGCCCTGCCCAACGGACGGCTGTGGTTAGTGGGGGCCGCTTCTGTGGTAGGCAACATTACGTCAGTTTTCACAGCGTCATAGGATCAGGCTGCTTTAAGAAAAGGGGGCCCGTGCCCTTAACCCGACTACTGGAGCTGATTTTCATGACCACCAAGACCATCAAATCTAATGTGCGATTTATCTGCCTGGTGCTGGCTGCGATAGCAATTGCTTGCGTTTCCGCCTCCGCGCAGACCCAAAACGACAAGACTCTTTCACCATATTTCGTGGTGAAGGGAGATCCCAACGTCGATCTGTTGCCACTTAAAGATACACGGGTAGAGATATCCGTTTCCGGAGTGATCGCAGACGTGAAGGTAGTGCAAACCTATCGAAATGAAGGTTCCCGGCCCATCAATGCGTCCTATGTGTTTCCGGCCTCCACCCGGGCCGCCGTCTATGCAATGCGGATGCGGATTGGCGATCAGATTATCGTGGCAAAGATCAAAGAGCGAGAGGCAGCCAAGCAGGAGTTTGACAAGGCGAAGGAGGAAGGGAAGAGCGCATCCCTGTTGGAGCAAGACCGGCCAAACGTCTTTTCGATGAGTTTGGCCAATGTCATGCCCCAGGATCAGATTGAGATAGAGCTTCGATACACCGAGCTTCTAGTGCCGACCGATGGAGTCTATGAGGTGGTCTACCCAACGGTTGTCGGGCCGCGCTATTCGTCGCAGAAAGAATCGTCAGCCCCCAAAGAGGATGGATTCGTGAAGAGTCCGTATCTGCACCAGGGGAATCAACCGACCAGCACTCTTCACATTTCGGCCAGGATCTCCTCAGGGGTCCCCATTCAGGATCTGACCTGCTCGTCGCACCAGATTACTCCGATATGGCAGAGTACGACGGTCGCTCAGCTCAGCCTCGACGAAGCGGATGCATTCAAGGGGAATCGTGACTTTGTCATGCGTTACAGCTTGGCAGGAAATCAAATCGCTTCCGGGCTAATCCTTTACCAGGGTGAAGGGGAAAACTTCTTTCTCTACATGGCCCAACCGCCCCAGCGTGTGGCGAGTGAGGATATCCCGGCGCGAGAGTACATCTTCGTGGTTGACGTTTCCGGCTCAATGGAAGGGTTTCCTCTGAATACTGCCAAACAGTTGCTGCGGGATCTAATCGGAAAACTGCGGCCAACGGACCTGTTCAATGTCGTCCTGTTTGCCGGCGACTCCACCGTGCTATCGCCAAAGTCGCTGCAGGCCAATCAGGAAAACATCTCCAGGGCAATTCGTTTGTTGGACGAGCAGCGCGGCAGCGGCGGTACCGAACTCCTGCCCGCAATCACCCAAGCCATGAGCGTTCCCCGTGAAGCGGGCTTCTCGCGGAGCATCGTGCTGGTAACAGACGGTTATATTTCCGGTGAGCAGGGCGTATTCGATTACATTCGGGAGAACCTCAACCAATGCAACGTCTTCTCGTTTGGGATTGGCTCATCTGTAAATCGCTACCTTATTGAAGGTGTAGCCAAGGCCGGAATGGGCGAGCCCTTTATTGTTACCGAGGAGTCGGAAGCCGCTGCCATTGCAGCCAGGTTCCGGGAATACATTCAGACCCCGGTCTTAACTGACATACGGATTAGGTCCGTCGGCTTTGAAACTTACGATGTGCACCCGGCGCACTTTCCCGATTTGCTGGCGCTGCGTCCAGTGATTATGTTCGGCAAATGGCGTGGACCAGTCGCCGGGACTTTTGAACTGCACGGGAAGACAGGGCGTGGCGACTATATGACCACCTTGGATGTGGCCTCGGCTCAGCCGCATGAAGCCAATCGTGCCCTGCGATACCTATGGGCGCGCTCTCGAATCGCTGAACTGTCGGACTACGGATCCAAAAGCGTATCTGCCGAACGGGTCAAGGAGATCACTTTGCTGGGTTTGACGTACAACTTGTTGACTCAGTACACGTCGTTCATTGCGGTGCGCGAAGAGGTGAGAAACCCATTAGGACCGGCACAGAATGTAAAGCAACCGTTACCACTGCCCCTGGGAGTTACTGATCTGGCAGTAGGTGAAGGCACCGAGGCGGGAAGTGAACCAGAGCTGGTGTGGTTAATAGCATTGTCTCTGGCGCTCGGGTTGATCATGTTGGTTCGCTCACGACGGCGTCGCATAGCCGGATCCACGTTTGAGGGAAGTCTGTGAAAAACATTGTAGGGGTGGCACTCCGTGGCCACCCCTTCGCTCGTTACAGATTTCCCAGAAGAATTAGGAACGAACGAGGGACGCGCTCCGTCGTTATAAATTTCCGCGAGACAGGGAGTCCGTCCGAAAACAGAGCTGCAGGGTCATGAAGTCAGTACCACCCGGCGGTAGAGACTGTGTCGAAACTCTGGGTCGCGGCTGTGCCGCCCGATGTGCGGTGGTGGCTCTGCCCCACCGGAAGCGGACACCCAACCGTTTCGGGGCTACGCCCCTAACGTGGGGCGCAGCCCCAGATTCAATCAGGTCTTCTCGGAAGGGCGCAGCCCTTCCGCACATCGGGCGGCATAGCCGCGAACGGGTTTTCACACAGTTTCTACCGCAAGGTGGTACTGACTTCATGACGTGCAGCATTAGTCAAATGAGTGAGCTTCAAATGAGCCAAAGAGCAACCTGGAAACGTATCACCCAGTTGGTGGTGGTCCTCCTGTGCGCCGTCGCAGTCAAGCAGTACTACTCAACCGCCAGCGTCAACCAACTGCGTTGGATTCTCGCGCCGACCACTGCTCTGGTAGAAATGGTGAGCGGCTCGCGGTTTGAGTTTGAACCATATGCAGGATACATCTCGAGCGACCGCACGTTTGTAATTGCCGCTTCCTGTTCCGGTGTCAATTTCCTGATCACTGCATTCCTGATGCTTTCGTTAAGAAAGCTTTGGAGAGACTGGTCGGCGAATTCACCTGATAAACTTTCATCTGTCTTATCCTGGATGTTCATCCCGGCCGCGGGCGTGGTTGCTTATCTCGCGACGGTCGTTGCCAACACGGTCCGTATTTCCACCGCCTTGCGACTGCGTCAACTGCCTTTCGAGATGGGCTGGTTAACCGGTAGTCAGCTCCACCGATTCGAAGGGATCTTCATCTATTTTGGATTTCTGCTCCTGCTGTTCCTGCTCAGTGAAAAGATGAGTTTGGAACTTACATCGAGCTCGCCAGGCGCTGGGATATCGAAGATAGCTTCCGCCCCACCCCCTGGTGAGGGTTCCGGTTTGGTTAGGCAATCAGTCTTCCCGCTGCTTATTTACTACGCCACGACCTTAGGAATTCCCCTGGCCAATGGCGCCTTTCGCTCGGGAACTACCGCCGCCGACTTCTGGGAACATTCGGCTTTCGTGGTGCTGACCCCTTTGATAATCATTCTCCCACTAGCCACTCTTCGTCTTTGTCGAAGTCAGCGAGTCACAGGACTCTACGCAAGAAGTCGTTCGGTGACGAAATCCAAGCTGGCCGGCGGTAGCTAGCAGTGTTTGGCCGCAATTTCTCGGCTGTCTCCACGCTCCATGCGCTGCGGTTCGTCGGTCTGCAGTTCTGCGGAGGCCGTCGCAGTCTAGAAGCGTGCGGCTCAGCCGCCTTCCGGGCGGAATGGCTGTGCCTTTCCGAGGCTAGCTCGTTTCTTTTCGAGGCTATGCCTCCGCCGTCGCCCGGAGGCGTAGCCTCACCTTCAGAGCACGATATCGGAAAGGCGGAGCCTGTCCGCACGGAAGGCGGCAAAGCCGCATAAAGACGTGAGGTGACGACTAAGCTTCGCTTTCTGCTCGTACCGAGACGACTTTGCCCATGACTGCCATCAGTCCCTGTTTCCCTGTAGATCGCGGAAAACTGCGAAGCCTCCTGGGCCAGGCGACGAGAAGGCCCGGAACTACTTCCAACGCCTGGCTCGCAAGCCGGACGAACATCGCCCTTTTAGCGGAGTTAAATACTGGGGAGCGTTTATCTGCCAAGGCGATCCGGGCGTAATGACCGTAGTGTCTTAAATGCTACGCCAACACCAACCAGCGAACCGCAAAGGATGCCTAGGCTGCTTTGTAGGGGTGGCACTCCGTGGCCACCCCCGCGGTTTGCGAAAGGTCGATCTTGAGTGGAACCGACCGAGGGGCGGCTACGGAGTGCCGCCCCTACAAATGAGGGTCAATGCTCGCCTTTCTTTCCGGGAGATCCTCGCTCTTTATTGCTGACGAATCACCTCCTGCGCAAATCCTCGCCAATCAACTTCGCCTTGAGAAAAGATCTAACCCAGGTACTCCAATCAGTGTGACGGAACATCGCTTGAAACTGATCGTATGAGTGAGGGCCGGCAATAGTTATAAGCAATTCCAATAGCTTCGCAAGGAGAAGATTTTGAAGTCACGATTACTCACTATCATTGCAGCGCTATGCGTGTGCCTCCCAGCTGTCTTCGTTACGACGTCTGCCAACCTGGCTGCCGCAACCTCCGACTGGCCTCAGTGGCGAGGTCCGCAACGTGACGGGATATCGCAGGAGCGCGGCCTCCTTAAGCAATGGCCGGCGGAGGGACCGAAACTGCTCTGGCAAGTGAACGATATTGGCGACGGCTACTCGACGCCGGCGGTTGCCGGAAAGCGGATCTACCTAATGAGCAACCATGGCCTGGAGAATGAGTTTGTTCAAGCCCTCTCCACTCAGGATGGAAAGCCTGTCTGGACCACGCGCGTCGGCAACGTCGGCAATCCGAAGCAGAACCCGCCTTATCCGAAAGCCCGATCCACGCCGACGGTCGACGGAAATTTCATCTATGCGCTGGGCTCAGATGGAGACCTCGCCTGCCTCGAAGCAAGCAGCGGAAAGATTCGATGGCAGAAGAATATCCGTACAGAGTTTGGCGGCGAGCCCGGCGAATGGGCCTATGCAGAGTCTCCGTTGGTGGATGGTGACGTCGTGGTCGTAACTCCGGGCGGTGCGCAGGCCACGATGGTGGCGCTTAACAAAAAGACGGGCGCGGTCATTTGGAAGTCGGCTATTCCGGGTGGCGATCCTGCAGGTTATGCATCTGCGATTGTGGTCCAGGGTGGAGGCCGCAAACAATATGTGCAGTGCCTGAGCAAAGGCATGGTGGGAGTTGATGCAAAGACGGGCCAGTTCCTCTGGCGCAACCAGGAGGTGGCCAAGGGGCCGGCGCAGTATTTCACTCCAGTCGCGCGAGGCGAACATGTGTATGGCGGCGCCTTGGGGGTAGGAGGTGTACTCGTCCGTTTGAAGACTGATGGCGGCGGAGTCGCTGCGGAGCAGGTCTACTTCGAACGTGGACTCCCGAACGGGATCGGTGGAGCGGTGCTGGTTGGTGAAACTCTTTACGGCACGGAAGCGGGCCAGAACCTGGTTGCAGCTGATTTCGCTACCGGAAAGGTGAAATGGCAGGACAAGAGTTTTGGCTGGGCGTCGTTAGCCTACGCCGATGGGCATTTATATCTTCACGGCATGAATGGAGATCTCGCATTGGTGGAGGCGACTCCTGAAGGCCATCGCCAAAAAGGCCGTTTCACTCCTCCGGCTCAACCAAAGAAGAAACAGGCCGGCCCGTTTCCGGAAGGGTCGTTTGCGTATCCGGTGATTGCAAATGGGAGACTCTACCTTCGCGACCTCGGGACCTTGTGGGCCTACGACATCAAGGCCGGACGTTAGTTCCTGGCCCACGTCTACCGCCTGGGTTGTACTCAGTTACCGATGCAGTTTGAATAAGATGAAGCACGGTGTGGCATGAAGCTGGTGGGTAAGAACTCGGGTTCGCAGCTCTGCCGTCCGATGTGCCGCGGCGGCCATGCCCCACCGGACGTGCCACTTCTCATCATTCCGGGGCGAAATGTTAGGGAGGTGAAAGACCGATGTATTGTTCATCTTGCGGCGTGGCTGTCGCCCAGGGCTTGAGCTTCTGTAATTATTGTGGAGCCCAGTTGAGCGCGAAAGGCGATGACGATAAATCCACCGAACTGAAACCTGGACTGCTCGTATGTGCGATGGTTGGGCTCTTCATCCTCGGTCTGGTGGCTATCACTATGTTGATGGGAATGATGAAAGCCATACTCCATTTGGATTCGGTCATAATTCTCGCTTTCGCTGGGCTGTGCTTTCTCACGTTGTTCGCTCTTGAAGGCATCTTTGTTCGACTTCTGTTCGCGCGCAAGCTCGGGACTCAGACATCAGGTGATAGCGTGGGATTGAAGGGGCAAGCCACAAAAGAGCTTGACGCCGCCCAGGCGGGATTGCTGCGGGAACCCATGTCGAGCGTGACCGAAAACACTACCCGCACATTTGACCCGATCTACAACGAGCGCAAATCGAAATGAAGAGATCGAAATACGAGTTAGTGATCTGCGACCTTATTCCAAAGGAGTGCGGCTTCTTTGAGTTTGGGGTTTTCAATCCAGGGCTTTGCCGAGACGAATGAGACCTTGTCGTAAACCAGCACGATGGTTCCAATTGGCATTAGCTTGCTCATTTCACGAGCGGCGAACATTGGAATCCGAACGCAGCCATGACTCGCCGGTTGGTTTGGGACGGTCCGGTATCCGTGAATCGCCACGCCACCGCTGATGTAGTTGGAGTAATACATCGATCCAAGCGTACTCTTCTCCCAACCGGCAACCTTGTCATAGACCATGAACCTGCCGCGCGGTGTGTGGGCTATGCTCGACTCGCCCTCCTCGATAAACGGTTGGTCGTTGCCAGTGGAGACAGGAAGAACTCTGACGACGCTACCTTCCTTGTTGACCATGAGTAGCACCTGCCGATCTATATCCACTTCAAAATGGGCGTAACCGGTCTCTCTGGCTTTAGGCGAGTCGCTGGTGTGAATTGCCTCGAGATCATCGGGCGTAAGCTGGCCAGTAATAGGGCGGCCCTCCCATTTCTGAAAGGCGATCAAGGCCGACCGCGTGGCCGGATCAATTACCCCGTCGATCACCCCGGTCCAATAACCCATGTCAGAGAGTCGACGTTCGGCCTCTCTCGTTTGGGCGCCGGTAAGAGACGCGCGATGGTTTCCGCGCTGCTGGGCGCCAGCGATCGCCGGTATTGAAATCAGAAGTAAACAGATGGTCAGAAGAGATTTCATTCTGAGCTTTGTACTTAACGGTGTCATCGCTGGTGATAACCTGCCTTCAGGAACATATGACGGGCAACAACTGGCAGTCAAATACCGCAGCGACAACCTGGGAGGGCAGGCATCCTGCCTGCAATGAGCGCGGAGCGCGAACGGCGTGGCAACTTTTGCAATTGGGCAATCGCGACGTAACTTCTTCAGAGGTGCGTCTCCTAAATCATGTCGCGTTCCCAGGGTTGCCAAAGCGCAACCCTTGGCTCAAATTAGGGTAGTGCTCCGTTAGCGTGTTGCTGTGATCCAGTTACGACGAGGCGATGAGGTCAGTACCATCTCGCGGTAGCGGATGGGTGGTTGATGGAGTAGATATGAGGCTGAGGAGAATCAGGTTTTGCCAAGCGATCTTGTTCGGGAACAGACCCACCCGCTACCGCGAGGTGGTACTGACCTCATGGCATGCACTGTGTCTTCCTTAGCAACACACTAACGGAGCACTACCCAAATTAGCTCAACGCTGTCAGCGTAATTTCATTTCGCTCTAACGACGCTTTCTTGTTTTTGACTTAGAAGTCGTCGTCCTCACTTTGGAATTCGCCTTTGTTGCTTTTCGCGATTTGCTCGCAATCTTTGCCGGCGTCTTCGCTGCCTCGTTCGTTTCCGGCACCGGCGCACCGGCTTCGTCTAGTGATGCGGTGATTAGTTCGTCTCGGGGTCGCTGCCCGTCGATGAAGGCAAAGACATGGTAGTTCGCATTCCGCTCGCGAATGACTTCAATCCGGCCCTCGTCCTTGATGCGCGCCAGTTCCATCATCACGAAAGTCTGTTCTGTCCCACTCATGTAACGATAATCGATGTCGAAGGCCAGGCCGGTCGAATGCGGCGGTGTATCGATCAACACTGCATTCCGGTTCGACTTTCTCAGTTTGTGCTGGTATTGCTCCGGTCTAACCAAAGAGCTTACCGGCAAAGGTCTTCCAAACCGATCGTGATAATGCTTCGCTATCTCTTCCATGACTCTCAGTGCCTCGGGTCTTAGGGAACTAAGCATCGTCACCTTCATCGTCCGACGGTCAGACGGATCGTCGAGGTTAAAGGAGCGTCCGCCGAAATTGTTGGCCAGCTTTTGTAGCGACTCGTAATCTCTCAATAGTCTTTGCCTGCTTTCGGGCTGTCCATAAGTTTGATCGAGCAGCGCCTTCGCTTCCTCGTTTGATTTCAACGCTGCTTCTCGCGCGGTGACTTCTTTTTGAAGTTCAATCGGTTTTGTGCGGGCTCCCTTTTTCAGAGCGGTCAGCCGAGTCTGCAAGCCCGACAATTCCGTTCGTAATTTCGAACGTGCAGAGTCGAGTTGTGAGTAGGCATTGCGCAACTCGGCTTCGTCGTAAAGCTCAATGTCGTGATCGTCGATATAGCGGGTGAATCCGGCGCCATCCGCCTTGGCGCCGACGCCGAAAAGAATGTAGTTATCCGTGACGGCAGGGAGGGGAACGAGTTCGCCGCGTTCAATCATCGTGGCGAGATCCACAAAGTCCTGACAGGATTGCAGACTGAATCTCTGAACCTCGGCAACCTGGGTAGCGAGGAACCAGTGCCGGTCCTCGTAGTGACGGAGCTGTGGTGGAATCTCGATAGCACCTCCGCCTCGATCTTCTTTCACCTTTTCCACGGCCTGCGCCCACATCGCAGCGTCGGCGATGGGTCCGCTGGAGTAGTTGTCGGATCGGGGGCGGGCCTGGCGTTTTAGCGCCTGGAAGCGAAGAAATGCCCAGGCACCTGCAGCTATTACTGCACCTGCCACGGTAAGCAAAATGAATTGCCGCACTCTTCGGTTAGTATTTCTTCTCATCGAGATTTCGAATCCTGCTATGCAAATATGAGGCTAGGGAATTGGGCGGGCAAATGCTCAGCAGGAAGAACACAATTGAGTCAGGGCGTGGAGCCCGGAGGGCTCAAAGAAAGTAGCCGGTGGTCTACGCTTCGCTTCGACCACCGGATCCGTAAAGAAACAACTCGCATCCCGGAGGGATGCCAGGTTGACGGCTAAAGATCGATTGTTGTGGAAAGAAATCTGTTATTAAGACAAGCCTTGCGACTAGATCCTAATCACTTCTTCTCGCATCCCTCCGGGATGCCGCTCCCTTTAGCACTTTGATCCGGTGGTCTACGCATCGCTTCGACCAC